>JAGRKS010000019.1 GCA_020442185.1 Hyphomicrobiaceae bacterium | reverse complement strand
GCGGCATGGCCGACGAGCCCTTCTGCCCAGGTGCGAAATACTCCTCCGCTTCCAGCACCTCGGTCCGCTGCAGATGCCGGATCTCGGTTGCGAGCCGTTCGACCGAGGATGCGACGACGCCGAGTGTCGCGAAGTACATCGCATGCCGGTCGCGCGGGATCACCTGCGTCGACACCGGTTCGGGAACGAGGCCCAAGCGGTCTGCAACATACGTCTCGACGCGCGGATCGATGTTGGCGAACGTACCGACAGCGCCCGAAATCGCGCACGTCGCGACCTCTTCGCGCGCGGCGACGAGCCGGGCGCGGGCGCGCTGGAACTCCGCATGCGCGTAGGCAAGTTTGACGCCGAAGGTCGTCGGCTCCGCGTGGATGCCGTGACTACGCCCGATGGTGATGGTCGCCTTGTGCTCGAATGCGCGCGTCTCGAGCGCTTTCAGCAACCGCTCGACATCGGCGATGAGAATATCGGCAGCGCGCGCGAGCTGGACGTTGAGGCAGGTATCGAGCACGTCGGATGACGTCATGCCTTGATGGATGAACCGCGCCTCTGGCCCGACATGCTCGGCGAGATGGGTCAGGAACGCGATGACGTCGTGCTTGGTCACACGCTCGATCTCGTCGATGCGGGCAACGTCGAAATCGGCCGCGGCACCCTTCTCCCAGATCGTGTCGGCGGCGGACTGCGGTATCATGCCGATCTCCGCCATCGCCGACGCCGCGTGTGCCTCGATCTCGAACCAGATGCGGAAACGGTTCTCGGGCGACCAGATCGCGGTCATTTCGGGTCTGCTGTAGCGCGGGATCATGGGCGGCCTCTGCAACCTGTCATTTCAATGTGGTTCGGCCTGCGGCCAAGCCTCCGGGGCTCTAGCAAAGTGGGGTCGTGAAGGCAATCACCGCTCTGGCGGGATGGCGGACGTGCGCGGTGACTGGTCCGTTAGGGCTGCCTTCGGCGGACCTCCAGCGGGCGGCGACGCTGCGGGGGACCCGTCGGTCAGGATGCGGGGGCGCCGGTCCATAGACAGCGAGAATACGTCGCCAGGCGTACGCACGAGATCGACGGCGACACGGATGCAGACCGCAATGACGAGGATTGCCAGCAATGCGCGCAATTGTTCGCCGCGCAGTCTGGCGCCGGCCTTCGCGCCGAACTGCGTGCCGACGACGCCCGCGACCATCAGCAGAGCGCTCAGGACCACGTCGACACTCTGCAGGGCGACCGCCTGGATGAGTGTCGTGAAACCGCCGACGAACATGATCTGGTAGAGCGATGTGCCGACCGCGATGCTGGTTCGCATCCGCAAGACGTAGACCATCGCAGGCACCAGCACGAAGCCGCCGCCCACCCCCATCAGTGCCGTCAAAACGCCGACAGCGATGCCGATGGCAACAACGGGAATGGCACTGATGTAAAGCCGCGAGCGGGGGAAGCGCATCTTGAACGGCAGGCCATGTGCCCAGCTGTGGCGGCGACGGATCTCAGCCGTCGTCGTCCGTCGCGAGGATCGCAGGATCGTACCGAGGCTTTCGACCAGCATGAGCGAGCCGATGGATCCTAGCAGAACGACATAGCTGAGGGACACGAACAGCTCGAACTGCCCGAGGCTGCGCAACAGCCCGACGAGTTGCGTGCCGACGAGCGAACCGGCGATGCCTCCCGAAAGCAGCAGCAGACCCATGCGGAAATCGATATTGCCACGCTGCCAGTGCGCCATCGCACCGGAGACGGCGGTTGCCGTCGCCTGGTTGGCGCCGCTTGCGATTGCAACCGCTGTCGGAATGCCGAGGAACAGCAGCAGTGGCGTGATGATGAATCCACCGCCGACACCGAACAGCCCGGACAGGAAGCCGACGGCACCGCCGGCGCCGATGATAGTCAGCGCGTTGACGGCGACACCGGCTATGGGAAGATAAATGTGCAATGCCATGCTTATGGCCCCGGGCATCGATGTTCGAGACACCGGCGTGCGAATAGGTGGCGGACGCGCGTTGGTCCGCATCCGTCGCGGGGAAGATGAGACTGCGTAGTTCCGCTAGGCCGCCACTTCAACCCGCGCTATTGCCGCAGCGATCGAATAGCGTTCGTCGCGGCTCGGGCTTATGGGTTCAGACGGTGGCCGGTCGTCAGCTGGCGGAATTGAGGAGCGGGCAGGCGCAGTGCTTCTGGCCAGCGCGGCCCTGAAACCGGGCCCCTGCCAGAGCTCCCCGCACTTACGTGCGTTTCAAGCCGCGCTCGAGGATGATGGCCGGCGGCGCTGGCGGCGCGATGCAACCCTTGCCCGCGACGTAGTCCATGCCGAGGTTCGCGCAGCGCTGGCGTGCGAGGTATGTCCGCGCCATGTAGCTCAGCCCCAGCACGGTGACGAGAACGGCAGCTATAGCGATCATGCGTTGCGGCGTCATGGCTTGGCCCCGCCGCCAATGGAATCAATTCCTTGGGCGGCTGAAAACGTCTCGCGCCACGCAGGAGGGCCGACCCATCCGCGGGGCACGGGGGCGGCGTCGTAGACACCACGTGCAACCGCGCGGGCGAGCGTATTGGCGGCCGCGGTTCCGAGCCGAGCGAGGCCGGCGACCGGATCGGGCGGCGCATCGACGCCGGTTGCGACGGCATAGACGATGTCGCCGTCGAGCGGTGTGTGAACGGGGTAGACGGCGCGTGCGAGGCCTGTCTGGGCCATGATGGCGAGCCGCAGCGCCTGGCCCCGGGTCAAGGCGGCGCTTGTCGCGACGATCGCGAGCACCGTGCTTTCGCCGGCAGCCCCCTTGAGCCGGGGGCGAAGCGCATCCGCGCCGGGCCGGGCCGGTAGCCCCAGGCCTCCGAACTCGGTGCCGTGCTCGAAGGCCGCCGCCCAGAAATGGCCGCTCTCGCCAATCGTCACGCTGCCTGCCGGATTGACCGCTGCCAGCGCGCCGACGACCGTGCCATCCTCGAGGGTTTCCGACGCGCTGCCGAGACCGCCTCGGAGCAGGGCCGTCGTCGCGCCGAAGCCGGCGCCGACACTGCCGGTCGCGAACGTCGTCGCGGCGCTCGCAGCGGCCCGACGCGCGAGCGCTTCATAGGGGGGGGTCTCGCCCCACACCTTGTTGCCGCCATTCAACAAATCGAACAGGATCGCTCCCGGCACGATCGGAACGCGCGCGGTGCGAACCGCGTAGCCAATGCCCTGCTCGGCGAGCCAGGACTGCACGCCGGTCGCCGCGCCAAGCCCGAATGCCGAGCCACCGGAAAGCGTAATCGCATGCGCGGCGCCAACGGTCCCCGCCGGCGACAGCGCATCCGTTTCCCGCGTGCCGAGGCCGCCACCGCGCGGGTCGGCGGCCGCAACCAAAGCCTGCTCGCCGATCAACACCGTCACGCCCGACATGAGCGTCTCGTCATGCGCGTTGCCGACCCGCAGACCCGGCACATCGGTGATTAAATTTTGACGTCGTCTTGTCATCAGCCCGTTTCGTAGTCATTGGCGGAAACCGTCGCAATCTCGTGATTTTGATTGCAAACAGGCAAGCGATTTTGATCGGGACGGAACCGCGTTGCGATGCCGCTTCAAGACTCTGAGTTCTCGCACGAATTGCCTGTTTGCGCCCGTTTTTGTTGCGTTGCGATGCGCTTGGCTGCGGCAATCCGCGCTGGATTGCTGTGTCCTTGGTACTTGGCATCGTCCGAAGAACCGCAAATATCGCGGTAACGGTTCGCCGAACGCCGACCGGCTCGCCGTTGGACACTTTGCCGATTTGGTTCACGTGTTCCATTGCCGCTCTTGGTCAACCGGGCCTGACGGTATCGTCGCGACAACTGCCGACACGCCGAGTGCGAGCGTCGGCCGCAAGCAGAAACGTCTAAGGAGAGGGACGAATGTCCATGCAGGTATCCAGCGAGCGATCGATCGACATCGCTGAGATCAATGCCCGTCTCGAACGGGACGAAGACCCGCGAGAATGCTATCGCATATTGAGTGAGAGCATCCGTCGCTGCCGTGAGCGGGGCGAGGGCGTCTCGGAGGATGCCTTGCGGCTCGAGCGCAGCCTGATCGCCGAGTGTAACGCGCAGTCGCAGGGGCGCTGAGACGATACGCCGAAGCCGCCCCGCGGACGGCGGCTCGCGTAGCATAGCGCATTCAACCGCAAGAATGACCAAACAGAAGAACTGCGGCGCAGGGGCTATCGAGCCCCCGCCGCATCGAGAGAGCTGTAAGGCAAAAGGCGCCGCCCGCTCGCGCCAGCGGTTGCCCGCGGGTTGCCAGATTGACCGCGTGTCGGTCGTTTCAGTCTGTGTCGTGATCATAAGCGTGCTGGCGGCAGCCGCACACGCGGGCTCCCGCTGTCGCACCGGCGGAGTTCAGCGGAGCAACAGCGCTCAGCGCGCGCAGCATCGTTTTCCAATGCAGCCGATCCTGTCATAACGTCCGCACCGAGGTACAGCTCGGTTGCAGCGGACGAGACGGCGCGTGAGCGATATTGCGACAGGCGACAGGACGCCAAACGGACCAACCGCGCAAGACGCGCTCAGGCCCGTCGCGCCGGCGCCGCGATTGATCGAGGGCAGCGACTCGCCAGCCATCGGCAACGTCTCGTCCGGCATCGTCATTGTTACCGTGCATGGCACCAATGACGCCGACGTCGCGACCGACGGCGAACGCTGGTGGCAACGCGGTTCGCGCTTCGTGACGCGCCTCGGCGACGAACTCGCGGTCCGCGGTGTCGCCCCGCTCGAGATCATGCCGGTGCACTGGTCCGGTGCCAATTCCGATTTCGATCGCCTCGAGGGTGCGACTGAACTGGCGCGAACGCTGAAGCAGCTCGCGCGTGACAGCCGTCGCTATGCCGTCATCGGCCACAGCCACGGCGGCAACGTCGCACTCGAAGGCCTCGGCGCGCGTGGTGCGGCCAAGGCGCTGAGCGGCGTCGTGACGTTCGGCACGCCGTTTTTCATCCGCCGTCTGAAGCTCGTGCCGATGCTGATCGCGCTGTTCCAGGTGTTGCTCGGCCTCGCCATGACGCCACTGATGGCCGTCTATTTCTGGATGTACTGGGGCTATCTCTACCGCAACGGCCTCTACGAGAAATTGGTCGAGCCGGTCGTGTTGTTCGGCGGCCTCGGCGCGCTCTCGCTCTTCGCGCTCTGGCGCGGGCTTGCGACGCTGACGCGCCATCGCCGCGCCGCGCGCGAGCTTCGCCGGTCGATCCGGCCCGCGGACTGGCTCGTCGTCCATAGTCCGCGCGATGAAGCCATGCGCCTCCTCGAAACAGCGGCCATCCTGAAGCCGAACTATGTGACATCGGCGTGGGGCGTGCGTTCGCTCTCGCGCCTGGCAACGTTCGCGGGGCTCATCGCCGTCGCGGTCTTCCTGTGGCTGCTCGGCGGCTATCTGCTGGCGCCGCTCATCGACAAGGTGAAGGCCGGCCAATATGACCTCGGCACCGCCGCGGATCTGACGTTCCTGCTTATTGTGCCCGTCGTCTATGCGGCCGGCTGGCTCGTGCTCTGGTTGTTTGCGCGGCTCGGCGGCGGCTGGCTCTATGCGTATGGCGTCAACCACTTCATCTCGGGCGGATTGATTGGCGCCGCTTACGGCGGTGATGGGCCCGACCATCTGGCCCGCGTCGAACGGACGCCGCCGGCACTCGATGCTGTCCTCGAGGCGAGGATCGACGCGTTGAACCTCGGCGGCATCGACGACAAGGCGATTTTCGAGAGCGCGCAGGGCATCTACGAACGGCTGCTGGCGGGCGAACCGTCGGACGGCAGCTTCGGCGACCCCGACAAGATGTGGAAGCTCTTGTCGGATGCGCTCTACCACAACGCCTACATGCGCGACGATGGCGTCATCGGTGCTGTGGCGGAACACATTGCGGCGCGGCTCGCGGCCCGGCGCTGACGGCGTGACCCTCGCGCATTCTGCGGCGCACCGGCGCACAGCTCGCCGCCCCCATGTGATTTCCCGTCGGATACCCCATATGATCCCTGTGGCAGCCGCCGTCCTTGTCAATCGTTACCCCTGGGAGAACCCGAATATGAAGCTCGCGTCGAACATGTGGGTCGCCGTCGTCGACGGTGCGCGCGGATTGATCCTCAAGAACGAGGGGACCGCCATGGCGCCGCAGCTGACGGTGCTGCGCTCTTACGCCATCGACAACCCGATGTCGCACGAACAGGGGCGCGACCGCCCCGGCCGCTTCAATGACGCCTCGGGCGCCCACCGCTCGTCCGTCGAGATTCCCGATCCGCACCAGAAGGTGGAAGACCGCTTCGTCACCGGCATCATCGCCGAACTCGCCGAGGACGCCGCCGACGGCGCCTTCGACAAGATCGTGATCGTCGCGCCGCCAGTTGCCTTGGGCGTTATGAGGAAAGAGATCGGCGGCAAGCTCGCCGGCTTGATCGTCAAGGAAATCGCCGCCGACTATGTCAAAATGCCCGTGCCCGAGATTGCCAAGGCCGTACAGAAGGCGCTCGAGGGGTAGGGGGGCGAAGAAGGCGTCGTCGCGCCGCATCGCGCGGCGGCTGGCCGGTGGCCGGTGCTGGTGACGGCCCCGACGGCGAATAGCGAGCGCTTCCGGCTGGAATGGGAGGTGCGTATTTGCGCCATACTACACGTCCTAGGCCACTTGATGTTCGTTCGCTTGCAGCACTTGCTCGGCCTGCCTTAAGATATTGTGTGTATCTCCAATTTCTTCGCCAAATGCTCGAAGGATCCGGTTCGAAATGCAATACCAAATGTTATAATGATCGGCCAAGTCGGGGTCGTCGGCCGCAATCTGACGCAGTTGAGGGCTGTTCCTTGCGGCGATGTCGTCGCCAAAATGTTTACGGGCAGCGCTTAATTTGTCTTCGGATATTAGCCCCTTTCCCCATGCTTGATCAAATGCAAACTTGAGCCGAATCTTGGCGGATTCTATGTTCTCGGCGCGGGTGCCGCCACCCGCGTCGAGGTGCCCGGCTTGCCAATTCGAAAACCACTCAATTGCGCGATCCCTCTCGGACCTAAAACGCTCTTTTTGTTGCTCAAGCGATTTCAAGCGAGCTTGGTGGATTGCAATGCGGAGCTGAGCTTTGATTATCGGTTCGTATTTTCCTATGGTCGATTGATGTTGTGCGAGTAAATTTACAGTGGCCTCTTCTTGCAGCTGCGTTTGCTGCTTATGCTTAGCGAGTAGGCTCTCCAGAGCTTCGTGTTGATGATTTAACTGGGTTTTAT
The DNA here is from genome assembly GCA_020442185.1 of Hyphomicrobiaceae bacterium. Classification (GTDB taxonomy): domain Bacteria; phylum Pseudomonadota; class Alphaproteobacteria; order Rhizobiales; family Hyphomicrobiaceae; genus JAEUMD01. The sequence goes on along the minus strand of JAGRKS010000019.1, from coordinate 538 downwards.
AACAACGAAGGAAGTCGTCCGCGATATTCTTAATCAATTCTCTTTGTAGCTGGCCTTGTCTATTTTCTTCCGCTTCAACGGAGTTGCCTGCCTGAATCAGCATGAAGATCGCCGATGTCCAAATAAGTAGCAAGCCAGGCAAGGAGGCTATGAAATTTGAAACTCCTGCCAGCATAGTATGAAATATTTCGGGTATTGGCACAGCGCCCAAGATGTGCGTTTGTGTGATATATACGAAAAGAGATGCAGCGACGATGCCCCACATTGTCTTGAAGGGCGCTGTCATTTTCGAGAGCTTCGTCCATGCTCGCCGAATATAGGAATTTCTTTGTATCACCGAAGCGTTCCTTTATCGCAGCCGTTGCAAATTTATTCGGTCGCCCGGTTGCAAAGAAAAGCATGGAAAAGAACGCCACCGCCATCAATTATCCAGAAAGCTGCGCAGCTTGCGGCTGCGGCTCGGGTGCTTCAACTTGCGGAGCGCCTTGGCTTCGATCTGGCGGATGCGTTCGCGCGTCACCGAGAACTGCTGGCCGAC
>JAGRKS010000152.1 GCA_020442185.1 Hyphomicrobiaceae bacterium | reverse complement strand
TTCACTGGCGTGCAGCCGAACTGCACGCCGATCGTAAGGCCCTGCCCACCTGGCTTCACTGGCGTGCAGCCGAACTGCAAGCCGATCGTGAAACCCTGCCCACCTGGCTTCACTGGTGTGCAGCCGAACTGCAAGCCGATCGTGAAGCCCTGCCCGCGTGGTTTCACTGGCGTGCAGCCGAACTGCAAGCCGATCGTGAAACCCTGCCCGCGTGGTTTCACTGGCGTGCAGCCGAACTGCAAGCCGATCGTGAAACCCTGCCCGCGTGGTTTCACTGGCGTGCAGCCGAACTGCACGCCGATCGTAAGGCCCTGCCCACCTGGCTTCACTGGCGTGCAGCCGAACTGCAAGCGGATCGTGCGGCCTTGCCCACCTGGCTTCATCGGCGTGCAGCCGAACTGCAAGCGGATCGTGCGGCCGCCCTGCCCACCTGGCTTCGTCGGCGTGCCGCCGAACTGCAAGCGGGTCGTGCGGCCCTGCCCACCTGGCTTCATCGGCGTGCAGCCGAACTGCAAGCGGGTCGGCGCTCCGCCGAACCGCGGCGGGGCCAACCCGAACCAGTTGTTCAAGCCGAACGGCCTCGGGATCAACAAGGCCCAGAGGTTCAACCGGCCGGGCTTCCGCAACTGATTGAAGCGAACCGGCGACCGCCCGCACGGGTGGTCGCCGGAGACACCGCGAAAAGCTGGCCACCGCCCTCGAAGGCGGTGGCCAGAAGCCGGGACCAAGGGTCCGTTTACCCAAACGAGATTACACGGCCGGGGCCTCGAACCCCGGCCGTTTTCGTTGTGAATCGGGAATTCGCGGCAAGCTGGAGGCACGGTGATCTGAAGGACAGAAAGCTCGCCGCAATCGGGGAGGATCTATCGCGCGTCACGCGACCGCTGAGGGACCTGCCCGTATGGCGGCACCACGCACAACGCGCGCCAAGAACATCGGGCGTCGCAATCGTCCGAATCGGCAGGCGTTCCAGCACTCGCCGGAAATCGGCCGGATGACACGGCCAGTCACTCCAAACAGGCTACCCACTCCCAACAAGCTACCGCTTGTCACCAGCCGACAAGCGCCGCTCGATCATCTGTGAGTAGCGCGACATGCCGAAACAGAAGATCCAGAAGATGAAGCCCGCGAAGACATATCCGGTCGTTGGCGTCGACGGTGAGAACCACTTCGGGTCCGACGAGATCGACTGCTGCACGATGCCGAGCAGGTCGAACAAGCCGATGATGAGCACGAGGCTCGTATCCTTGAAGAGCGCGATGAACGAGTTGACGATCCCGGGGATCACCAGTTTCAAGGCTTGGGGCAGAACGATCAGCCCCATCTTCTGTGGATAGGAAAGGCCGAGCGCGTCGCCCGCCTCGATCTGGCCGCGCGGGATCGCCTGCAACCCGCCGCGGATCACTTCGGCGAGATAGGCACCCGAGAACAGGGCAACGCCGATCAGGGCGCGCAACAGCTTGTCGAATGTCACACCCTCGGGAAGGAAGAGCGGCAGCATGACCGACGCCATGAACAGCATGGTGATGAGCGGCACACCGCGCACGAACTCGATAAAGCCGATCGATGAATAGCGGACGATCGGCAATTTCGAGCGCCGGCCGAGCGCCAACAGGATCGCGATGGGGAACGACGCGACGATGCCGACGACGGCCACGACGAGCGTGACAAGCAGGCCGCCCCAGCGCTCGGTCGCAACGATCGGCATACCGAAGATGCCACCCGTCAGCAGGTAGTACGCGATGATCGGATAGACCAGCAACGTGAAGACGGCGAACGCCGGTTTGCCGGGGACGGCCGGTATCATCAGGCCGGCAAGACCAATGGCGCCGAGCAGAAACGTGAGATTGGCGCGCCAGATCTCGGCCTCGGGATAGCGGCCGTAGATGAAGAGATCGAATTTGTGGGTGATGAACGGCCAGCAGGCGCCGACATCGGGCACTTTGCAGGCATCGCCGTCGCTCCCCGTGAATACCGCGCGGATGATGGCCCAGTCGACGACGCCGGCAATCAGCTTGTAGCTGATCCACAGACCAACGAACGTCAGGATCGTATTCGGGATTGAGGAGAACAGATTTTTGTGCAGCCAGGCGACGGGGCCGGCGCCAGCCGGCGGTCGACGCACCTCTTGTTCCGCGACATTGGTGTTCGTCGACATCGTCTAGCGCTCCACCAGTGCCATACGCGAGTTGAACCAGTTCATGAAGAACGACGTCAGCAGGCTCACCACCAGATAGACCGCCATGGTGATGAGAATGACCTCGATCGCCTGGTTGGTCTGGTTGAGAACCGTGCCGGCGAATACCGAAACGAGATCGGGATAGCCGATGGCAACCGCGAGCGAGGAGTTCTTTGTCAGGTTGAGATACTGGTTGGTCAGCGGCGGAATGATGATGCGCAGCGCCTGCGGAATGACGACGAGGCGCATCGATTGTCCGGGTCTGAGACCGAGCGCGGCAGCCGCCTCCTTCTGCCCCTTGCTCACACCGAGAATACCGCTGCGGACGATCTCGGCGATGAAGGCGGCGGTGTAGAGCGTGAGGCCGGTCAGCAGCGCGACGAACTCGGGGAGCATGGTCACGCCGCCCGACAGATTGAAGCGGCCGGGCGTCGGATATTCGAAGCTGACCGGACGCCCTGCCAGCAGGAACGTCAGCAGCGGCGCGAGGACAACGAGCCCGATCCCGACGAGTACTCCGGGGAACCGCTCACCGGTTGCTTCCTGACGAATGCGCGCCCAGCGGGCAATGAGCACCGCGGCGACGATCGCGATGAAGAATGCGGCAACCACATATCCGATACCGTCGAGCCAGGTCGGCATCGGAACGGTGAGGCCGCGCACGTTGAGGTAGGAGTAGAAGGGCAGCTCGATGCTGTCACGCGGCGCCGGCAGAGATTTCAGCACCGCGAAATAGATGGCGAAAAGCATCAGCAGCGGCGGAATGTTGCGCAGCACCTCGACGTAGACGGAGGCGAGCTTGGCGATGATCCAGTTGGTCGATAGCCGTCCGATGCCGACGATGAAACCGATGATGGTCGCCAAGACGATACCGAGGCCCGCGACCAGCAGCGTGTTCAACAGCCCGACCCAGAAGGCTCGGGCGTAGGTCATGGTGTTCGAATACGAAATCAGCGACTGCGAGATGTCGAACCCGGATGTCCGGCCGAGAAAGTCGAACCCCGATGCGATGGATTGCTTCTTCAGGTTGGTGATTGCGTTGTTGACGATTTCAGCCGTGAACCAGATCAGTGCGACGGCCAGCAGAACCTGCAGGATGATGCCGCGGGACCGCGGATCGTAGATGTGATCGATCAATGACATCGACTTGCGTTTTGCAGGGAGCGACGGTGCATCTGTGGTCATGGCCGGACCTTCGCGCATTCCCCGGAACCGCCGGGCGGATTGAGATCGTCACCGATTGCCGCAAGCGCGGCTGCAACATCGTCCTGTCCGCGCGCGGCCGACGATTGCCGAGGGGGCGGTTCGCTGAATGCCCGCCCACCCCGGCCGTTCCTCGTGCATCGCGGCCGGCTATCGCCTCCTGACCCGCCGCGATTCAATATGCGTAAGGCGCCTCAGCGAACCGGCGGCGCGTATTGCAGTCCGCCGTCCGTCCACAAGGCGTTCTGGCCACGGGCGATCTTGAGACGCGAGCCCTCACCGACGTTGCGCTCGAACATCTCGCCGTAGTTGCCGACGCTCTTGATGGCCTGATAGCCCCAGTCGACGTCGAGGCCGATGCCCTTGCCGAACTCGCCCTCCTTGCCGAGCAGACGCTTGATCTCGGGGTTCTGGCCTTGGGCCATCTCGTCGATGTTTTTCGCCGTGACGCCGAGCTCTTCAGCATTCACGAGCGCGAAGAACACCCAGCGCACGATGTTGCCCCACTGCGCATCACCCTGGCGAACTGCTGGGCCGAGCGGCTCCTTGGAAATCACGTCCGGCAGTACGACATGTTCCGCCGGGTCGCCGAGTGTCAGGCGTGTCGCATAGAGCTGGGAGGCATCCGACGTATAGACGTCGCAGCGACCGGCATTATAGGCCGCGAGCGTTTCCGGCAGCTTTTCGAAGACCACCGGCTTGTAGTCCATCTTGTTCTTGCGGAAATAGTCGGCGACGTTGAGCTCTGTCGTGGTGCCGGTCTGAACGCAGACACTGGCGCCCGAAAGTTCCTTCGCCGACTTGAGACCAAGCGACTTCTTCACCATGAAGCCCTGGCCATCGTAGTAGGTGACACCGGTGAATGACATTCCGGCGGACGTGTCGCGGCTCATGGTCCACGTCGTGTTGCGCGAAAGCACGTCGATCTCACCCGATTGCAGCGCGGTAAATCGCTCCTTCGCGGTCAATGGCACGAACTTGACCTTGGCCGGGTCCTTGAAGATTGCCGCCGCTACGGCACGACACACGTCGACATCGAGGCCGGTCCAGTTGCCCTTGTCGTCCGGCGCACTGAAGCCGGCGAGTCCGGTGTTGACGCCACACGTCAGTTCGCCCTTGTCGCGCACTTTCTGAAGCGTGGCCTGCGCCGACGCGGCGGATGCGCCAACGGCCAGCATCGTGACCGCCAGAAGGCCGGTTCTCAGTCTCGAAGTCATCTATTGTCTCCTGAGGGTTGTCGAATTGTCATTTGTATTCCGCTGACCGCCAGCGCCTGAATCGTCCGCGGCCTCGTCAGCAGCGCCATGTGCTCGATCGGGATTTCCGCTGCCTCGTTCGCTGCCTTCTCCGTTTGCCACGCCGTCAGTACCGATGCCGTCAATGGTTTAGAATTTGAGCAAGGAACGCCTGCGTCCGCTCCGACTTCGGCGCGTTGAAGAAAACCTCGGGGGCTGCCTGCTCGACGATTTCGCCACGATCCATGAAGATGACGCGGTCGGCGACGGCGCGCGCAAAACCCATTTCGTGCGTCACCACCAGCATCGTCATGCCCTGTTGGGCAAGACCTGTCATGACGTCGAGAACTTCCTTCACCATTTCCGGATCGAGCGCCGACGTCGGCTCGTCGAACAGCATGATGCGCGGGTTCATGCACAAGGCCCGCGCGATTGCGACGCGCTGCTGCTGCCCACCGGACAGTTGGCCTGGGAATTTCAAAGCCTGATCCGGAATCTTGACGCGCTCGAGATAACTCATCGCCACCTTCTCGGCCTCCGCGCGCGGCATCTTGCGCACCCACTGCGGTGCGAGGCACAGGTTGTCGAGAATGGTGAGATGAGGAAACAGATTGAACGACTGGAACACCATGCCGACTTCGGAGCGGATCTTTTCGATCTGTCTGAGATCGCTGGTCAGTTCCTCGCCCTCGACGAAGATATGACCCGCCTGATGCTCCTCGAGGCGATTGATGCAGCGGATCATCGTCGACTTGCCCGAACCCGACGGACCACAGACAACGATGCGCTCCCCCTTCGACACCTCGAGGTCGATGTCCCTCAGGACGTGAAACTCGCCATACCACTTGTTGACCTTGCGCATCTCGACCGCAAGTGCGGCAGAGCGGGCGGCACTCGGCTCAACAACCGCAGCGGCAGGGTCCATGAGGCCTCCAGATAGCCGTGCCTGAACGTCGTCCCCCTTCATCAGGGCTCGCAGGACTATGGCCTACGTCATGATGCGAGGCAACCGTCGCCCTCGCACGCGGCCGGCCGCGTGAGGGTTCGCGACGGCAACCACCACCTCGATCACGGGGGCGCGAGAGCCTGACCCAGCATGACCAGAGGCGTCCCGGACCACGCGAAGGGGAATGCATCGACGAAGCCGTTGCGCCGGTAGAAGCCGACGTTGCGCGCGGCGGCGCCGGTGACGACATGTACGCCCTGGCACCCGGCGCGGCGCGCGTCCTCCACAAACCGTCCGATCAGCCGGCTGCCGAGGCCGGCGCCGCGCGCGTCTTCGGCGAGATTGATGTGCAGATGCGCCGGATACCGCGCGGTCAGGTGCGCGAGGCTCGGAAAATAGCCGATGTCGGCGAAGCGTGCTGCCTGTGCCGGGTCGTCGAAAGAGCCCGCGACGTATCCGAGGATGGCACCCGGCTTTTGCGAAGTGCCAGAGACAGCGAGGAAGGCGCGCTCGGGCTCGATCCTCAGGAAGCGCCCAAGCCATCGATCGCGAAAGGCGGCCCGCGCCGTGTCGGATGTGAACGCCTTGGTCAAACTCGCTGCGAAGAAAATGCGATCGAGTGCCAGTTGCAGTTCCGCGGCATCCATTGCCACCGCGGCGTCGGTGTAGCGGATAATCGATGGCCCGCGAACACCGGTCCCGAGATCACTGTTCGAGAGATCGCTGGACGTCATTACACCTCGCAAGTGCCGAACAGGCCCAACCGACAGCGGACGTCCGATCCGTCATCGAGACGAACGATACCCGCAGCGAATCTAGCGACGCTCGCCAGCGGCTTCGGGCCAGACGGTTCTTCAACACCGCAGTCCTCCAAAACGACTGCATCCGCCCCCCGCCCCAGCGAATATCGCCGGTGGTACCAAATGCACGAATGGCGGGTCCAGGCTCGCTGGTCCCGCCACTGTTGTCATGGCAGCCTCCATGATCGAACGCACTGGCTCGACCTGCGGCAATCAATAGTAATAGGCAACGCAGCGGCGATATCGGCGCCACCAGTATTTGCTGCCGGTGCGCACGGCCTTGCGATACAGCCAGCCGCAGCTATTCCCATTGTAGTAATAGGCGCCATAGGCTGCAAAAGGCAGACCGAGATAGATGCCACCGCGACGATAACGCCGGTGTCCGCGCCAATGCCCGCCGTGACGTCTCCAGCCGCGATTGATCCCGCCGCGGAAGCCGCGATTGATGCCGCGGAAGCCACCGCCGCCGAAGCCGCGATTGATACCGCGGAAGCCACCGCCGCCGAAGCTGCGCGCTCCGCCACCGAAAACACCGCCTCTGAACCCGCCACCACCGCCGCGGAACGCGCCGCCTCCAAAACCGCCACGTCCGCGAACGTCGATAACACCACGTGTTTCAGGCTTCGCACCCTGCAGCCCGCCGGAGACGTTCGCGGATGCCGGCGTCGCAGTCCAGGCGACAACGCTGGCAAAAAGGACCGCCAGTAAAGTTGATTTCTTCATTTCTAAAGTTCCTCCACCGTCGAGCGGCGTCAAGTCACGCATGCCCCTCGCGAGACAGCGCGTACGCTCCAAAGGATCTCGTCATTTCACTTTATCATGTTTCGACTCGCGCTCACGTAGGCGCACCACGATCTTCGGCTACGCCATTGTCGAGAGACACTCCGGTCTCGCGGTACGCATCATCACAACGGATCGTCCGGCTGAACCATCTCAGAGCAACGACACGGACCGCCGCTTTAGCCCGGATAACGCACGAAAACGCATTTCGTTTCGCGGGCGCCAGTCTTCAGAACGCGCGTCGATCGCCCAGAAAACGGGCATCCACCTGGGCGGGCGGCGGTCGGCACCTCGGGGAACGTCGATGTGTCGAAGTTCCCTCTATAAGATCGGGCCTGTGTCCACCTGGATCAAGGGGTTCATTGCCTGCTTGTCGACGAAAACAGTGTGTTCACGACGAGCAATTTGCATTGGCGCGCAGCATGTCGCGATCGTTGCCGAGATAGCGCGCAACCGCGGTCGAGGACGTCTCGGCCTGCGGTTCCGGCGCAATGCTCGAGAATTCCACTACTCGGCTCGGGCGGACGAGACGAGACGGCGACGGACGTCGGGCGGCAGATCGTCCGGGATATAGTTGTCGTCGGGTGCATAACGGTCGTCACGCAGCCGGGCCGTGCTGGCGCCGGCCGAACCGCCAACTGGCTCGCTATAGGATGCCCGCGCCACCCATGACGACGTTCCCGATCCCTCGGCCACACGCCCGTAGTTGGGGCTGAACGGCTCCGATGGATCGTCCTGGCCCCGGCGCGGCCGCAACAGCGGCGGTCGCTGTGCCGGCAAGCCATCGGCTTCCATTTCTTCGCTGGGGGGCTCAACTGATGCGGAGCGCGCGGCGGGGCCGGCATAGGGCGCTGCAACGCGGACATCGGGCTCGGCCCGTTCGGCCGAACGCGAGCTACAGCCGCCGATCGCCATCGATACGATCACGGCAACCGTCACGCCGGGGCCCCACGCAGGGAACCACCGCGGCACGCAGGTACGCAACAACATGGGATACGCCTTTCAACAAACGCGAACTCCCACCGATCAAACACGTGACCTCTTAAGATCGCCCTAACGCACGCTCCATCTTGGGGCATGGGCGACCGCCGACCGCACATTTTTAGAACTTATGGTTTCGTTTATCGCTCGGGACAGCCCGCCTAGCGCAAGCCGCCGTGTCGTCGCCTCCAGCGCCACTTCATCACGCCCGCGTCAATCACGCGTGCGTCACCGAGACGACAACTGCAGGAAAGAGGCTGTTTCTAGGCTGCAGAACCGGCGACGACGCATCACGCAACCGCCATGCGCCACCGGAATTCGCTGATCCGATCACGCCGACATCGCCGTTGTTTGATTAAGAGACGCTCCGTTTCGTATTTACGCCGCGTCGTCGCGCAGCTACCTTCACGTCATCGCCAGCCCACACCGGGCACCAGCGATCCGGCCCTTGGAAAAGCGCCCGGAGCCTCGCAAAACCGCCTCGAGCAAGAGCAAAGGACCCAACCCATGAAGAGCATCATCCTCACCGCCCTCCTCGGTGTTGTCGTCGCAACGACCGGAGCCGTCTCGGCCCATGCCAACGTCGGCCCCGATCAGATGAAGTCGGTGCACGAGCGCCTGACCGA
>JAGRKS010000151.1:3134-7741 GCA_020442185.1 Hyphomicrobiaceae bacterium | reverse complement strand
CGTAATGCGAGTTCGCGTAGATCTTGACGAGGCTCAGGTCGTCCATCTTCTGCCCGGTCAGTGGATCGAACTCGGTGATGCTCTCGATTTCGTCGCCGAACATCGAGAAGCGCCAGGCGCGATCCTCGAGATGCGCCGGGTAGAGCTCGACCGTGTCGCCGCGCACCCGGAACGTTCCACGCTGGAAGGCCTGATCGTTGCGGCGGTAATGGAGTGCGACGAGATCCGCGAGCAACTGGTCGCGCGACAGCCGCTCGCCGACGGTCACGGCGAACGTCATCGCGGTGTACGTCTCGACCGATCCGATGCCGTAGATGCAGGACACGGACGCCACGATCACGACATCGTCGCGTTCGAGCAGGGATCGCGTGGCGGCGTGGCGCATGCGGTCGATCTGTTCGTTGATCGAGGCTTCCTTCTCGATGTAGGTGTCGGTGCGCGGAACGTAGGCTTCGGGCTGATAGTAGTCGTAGTAGGACACGAAATACTCGACCGCGTTCTCCGGGAAAAAGCTCTTGAACTCGCCGTAGAGCTGGGCGGCCAACGTCTTGTTGGGTGCGAGGATCAGAGCCGGGCGCTGGGTTCGGGCGATAATGTTCGCCATCGTGAACGTCTTGCCCGATCCGGTGACGCCAAGCAGAACCTGGTTACGCTCCTGCGCGGCAATACTTGCGACCAGTTCCTCGATCGCCTGCGGCTGGTCGCCTTTCGGCGTGTACTCGGAAACGAGATTGAAGCGAATGCCGCCTTCGGATTTTTCTGGCCGATCGGGGCGGTGCGGAACGAATGCGGGAGCGGTTCCGGCGACGATCGGATGGCTCGCCATCAGCGGCTGGGTCCCGAGGATCTGACGCGCGTTGTCGCTGCGCTCCTGCGGCTTTGCCAGCAAGGCATCGAGAAATGCCGAGGTGCTGGCCGCGGAGGCGACTGGGCGCGGCCCCGACTGGCGCAGCGCGGGCAACTGGTCGCGGCCGCCCGCGGAGAACGCGGGCGCGGTGCCGCCGTCGAAGGCGGCTTGTGGCGCTTCGGAGAACCCACGCGGCGCCGGCGTCCCCGCTGCTGTTTCCATGGGCGGTGGCGCTGGTTTGCCGGACTTGCCACGCGAGGCGCGTGGGCGTGGTGTCCTGGCGTCGGTCGTCGATTTCGGGGTGCGTGCCATGCGGGCGAATATGGCGTGCCGGCGGCGTCGATGGAAGTGATGAAGAACGCCGCATGTGGCGCACTGCCGATCATCCACACGAATTGTCGCGAATGCGCCTGTTTCGCGAAATTGCGGCGTCGTCGGAAACGCCTTCCCCTGGGCCGGGCTTTGCGCGATCATGGGGCGTTCAGACTTGGGGGGTGCCGCAACACGCAAGGTGAAAGGTGCTCGACATGAGAATGAAAGACGTACTGGCCCAGAAGGGACAGCGGATCTTCAGCGTCTGGCCGAGCCGGCTGCTCAAGGATGTCATCGCCACGCTCGATGCGCAGAATATCGCGTCGCTGATCGTTGCCGATCCGCAGGGAAAGCCCATGGGAATTGTCACGGATCGCGATGTCATCCACACGATTGCCCGGCGCGGCATCGAATGCCTCGACGAGCCCGTTTCCGTCGCGATGAAGTCGCCGGCCCCGGTATGCAGCCCTGACGACACGGTTTCGGATGTCCTGCGCACCATGACCGACAAGCGCGTTCGGCATCTGATCGTCGTCGAGGACGGCCAGATGATGGGGCTCGTCAGCATCGGCGACCTTGTCAAGGTGCGGCTCGACGATGCCGAGATCGAAGGTCGAGTGTTGCGCGAGCGTGCCCTCTCGCAGATGGCATTCGAATAGCGCCACGACGGTTTGCCGCGCATGTGTCACAAGATTTTGATGCCGCACGACCAAAAGTCGTGTCGAGTACTCCCGTCGCCGCGCCTACCGTTCCTGCTGTGAGATCATGCGGGAGATATGCCGATGGATGCTTCGGGTCGGTTTGGCGGGACGTCATGCGCGACACTCGGTCGTCGTGCGCGCGTGGTGGCGTTCATCCTCGCCGTTGCGGTCTCGATGTCATATCCCGAACGTAGCCGCGCCGCCGATCTGCCCGAGGGCCGCAGGATCATCAGCCTCATCGCGGCCGACGGCACCCGCACCGAGATCGGCCACGTGACGTTCACGCCGGATGGCGATGCGTCGAAGATCGCGGTGTCGCTCGATGGCGCGGATTTCTCGAACGAGTTCTTGTCGATGCGCCCATTCCGCTGCCTCGTGAAGGGGAAGGAGCAATGGTGTCATCTCGAGTATCCCTACGACATCGCCGATCGTGTCACGGCAACAGACCTCGTGGATCTCGAATACCGATTGATGTTCATCTTCAAGCGGCCGGGCGGCTATGGCATCGACGCCTGGAACGGTCTTTATTTCAAGCTCGCACTCGATGAAGCCGGGGTCGTCGCGGGCGACGCACACGAGGCTGATTTCAACGTTCTTGCGAGCCCACCCGACGCCGGCACCATCCGTCCGATCGGCCATGACGCATTGAGCGAAGTCGCACCTGCGACACACAGCTTCGCCCGGATGGAGATCAGATAGTTGGATCTGGCCTTCGGTTGCTCTGACCGGTGATGGCGCTATGGTGTTGGCGGTCCACGGAACAGCCGGAGTACCCTCGAATGTCTGAAACGCGCGTCGCACTCGTCACCGGTGCCAATCGTGGCATCGGCCTCGAAATCGTGCGACAGCTCGCGCGCAACGGGATCATCGCCGCCATCGGTTCTCGCGATCCGGCAAAGGGTCAGGCGGCCGCGGACAGCCTGCTGGCCGAGGGCCTCGAGGTTCCAGTCGTCGTCGTCGACGTTGCTGACGATGCGAGTTGCCGGGCGGCTGTCGCTGAACTCGACAGGATGGTCGGGCGGATCGACATCCTCGTCAACAATGCCGGCATCATGGATGACGGCAATGAGAGCATTCTGACGGTATCGCCGGATGTCCTGCGCCGGACGTTTGACGTCAACACCATCGGCGCGCTGACGCTGACGCAAGCGGTCGTGCCGGTCATGCAGCGCAATGGCTATGGCCGGATCGTCAACATGTCGTCGATGCTGGGGCAACTCGACGACATGCAGGGCGGAAGGCCGGCTTACCGCATGTCGAAGACGGCGATGAACGCTCTGACGCGCGTGGCCGCCGCAGAACTTGCCGCCCTGAACATCAAGGTCAATGCAATGAGCCCGGGATGGGTGCGCACCGAAATGGGCGGTCCCGATGCGCCGCGCCCGGTCGAGAAGGGTGCCGAAACGGCTGTGTGGCTGGCAATGCTGGGCGATGACGGGCCGACCGGTGGCTTCTTCGAGGACATGAAGCCGATCGCCTGGTAGGGGCCGCGGCTGGAGCCCAATGTTTCAGGCGCCCATGATGGGGATGCCGTTGCGCATCATCCTGCCGCGACCGGGCCCGAAAGGCTTTCTCACTTGGACAGCAATCTCACAGGCCGCGCACGACGGTTCCCGTCATCAAGATCAGATAGGCGATAATTGCGAGCCAGTATTCCTGGTGCGGCAGATACCGCGGCATGTGAAAAATACCGAGCTTGGTCACGAGCGCGAGTACCGCGATAACCAACGAGATCAGGAAGACGACGATTGTGGGCGGGTTGAGCCGCATGGCGGGGGCCTCCGCGGGCACGCTGAAAAAACAACGGAAACGAGACAGAACGCCCATGACAGATCGTCGATGACGTTCGAAGGCCGGAACCTCGGCGGCGACGTTAGCATATCCTCACGCCGCACGTTAAGGCCGGTGGGTCTGGCACCTGTCGCGCAAATGAAAAATGCCTGGGCGGTTGCAGGGATCAATCGATGGAATAGCTTGCACGCAACGGCCGCGCGCCTCGTCGCCTCGACGTGGAACGCGCTGGATCACAGGTCGTGGGCGCCGCGTTTCGCCAGCGGCGTCATGCCGGCGAGCGGCGCATCGGCCGCGATTAACATCTCGATCGGCTGGCGCTGCTCGTCCAGGATATCGCGTAAGCTCACCAACAGCCGTGCAGAATGCCCCTCTTGCTCGGAGCCGGTGGCCGCCGGTGCGCGAAGTCCCGCCACGTCGATCGGGCGGACATCTGTCACCTCGAGCACCCGCTTTGAATTGCCGCCGCCAAATTCGTAGCGGTCGCCAATTGAAACGCTGCCCGCCCAGTTCGCCCGCTTCAGGCCGGCGGCATTGAGCGGCTTCTTGCCGACATCCAGCCAGAACGCTTCGCTACCGGCAACGGGCGCAAGGGCCGTCTGCGCGGACGGCTGTCGCAACGCTCCGCCCGGTGCCGCCGCCGCGAGTGCGCCTTCGAGGCTCTCGGCGAGGAGGCGGTCTCCAGCCATCGTGTACGCCGCAAGACCGGCCAAACCCGCAGCGATGGCAGCGAGCGCAATCCGCGGTGAGCGGGCCGGCGCGTGTGTCGTGTGCGGCATGATTTCGGTCCCTTCCATGGTCAGTCCCAAGCAACGCCGACGCAACTTGTAGGCTCGAATATAGAAAGCGGATCAGTCGACGCCTAGCCCCCACATCGCCGGAAATGGCGTCATGAGTAAGGAGTACGGGCCGAATAGGCCGCTAGTGGTCCGTCTCCGACACTTGGTTCCCCTTGC
>JAGRKS010000151.1:0-3075 GCA_020442185.1 Hyphomicrobiaceae bacterium | reverse complement strand
TTGCTTTTGTCACCAACGCTTGGCAGGCCAGCTTGCCGCAAACGGGGGCCAAGCGTTAGTGACGCAACACTAGCTCCTCCCTCCGCCAGCTCGGCGCGGGGAGGCGTAAACGCGGCCGAGATGTCTCAGAAACGCGAGGTTGAAGGCGATAGCGGCGGAAAATACGGCCGCCAGCATAATAATGGCCAGGCCGCGGTCCGGCGCCGTCGCGACGCTGGCGGACGCATTGCCGGGGACGGGTATCATCGCCCTGACAGCGGCGGCCATGGCACCGGCCGTGTCGGTGCCTTGTGACAGGCCGGCGGTGTCGATGCTCTCGACCAGAACGTCGGCGGCGCGTGGCGGCGGCGCGGGCGTATCGCTGCTGTTGATTGTCGCTGCAACCAGAGCGAACGCGAGAAATGCGAGGGCTGCGTCGCGTCCGATGCGTGTGTACCTGCCTCCGATGCGGTCGCTCGCACGCCGAATACTGCTTTGAATGACGTTCTGGTTCGTGTTCATGATAATTCCCTCGCCCAAATGTGTGCCCACGCCCTGCCGACATAAGAGCGCTGCGATGTGGCAGGGGTTGGCCTCGAATGTGGCAACGTCGGCGCGATGCTGGGGGGCTCAGCACTTCCGCGGCGGCATGTTGTCGATGCGCAACGGCTGGAGCCACGCGCCGCAATGGCGGTCATGGACGCCATTTGCCGTTCGACCAGCTTGCGGATGAGGCCCTGAGCGCGTAGCTTCCGCGCCGCTTGAAGCGTCAGCATTCGCGGCCGAACCGCCTGCCGCGACCTCGAAATCGAAAGGTCAACCCGATGGGCTTCCTTGCCGAGAGCCTCAACCGCATTCAGCCGTCCGCCACGATTGCCGTCTCCATGAAGGCGCGGCAGCTCAAGGCAGCCGGCCGTGACATCATCTCGCTCGGGGCGGGAGAACCCGATTTCGACACGCCCGAAAACGTCAAGAACGCGATCAAAGCGGCGCTCGACAAGGGGGCAACGAAGTATACCGACGTCGACGGCATCCCCGAGCTCAAGGCCGCGATCGTCGCCAAGTTCGCGCGCGACAACGATCTGGCCTACAAGCCGAGCCAGATATCCGTCGGCACCGGTGGCAAGCAGGTTCTCTACAACGCGCTGTTGGCGACGCTGAACCCAGGCGACGAAGTGATTATCCCGGCACCTTGCTGGGTTTCGTATGCTGACATCGTGCTGCTCGGCGGCGCGACGCCGGTGTTCGTCGCGACGACCATGGAAGATGGTTTCCGCCTGCAGCCCGAAGCGCTCGAGAAAGCGATCACGCCGAAGACAAAGTGGTTCATGTTCAATTCGCCGTCGAACCCGACTGGCGCGGCCTACGGTCTCGAGGACATCAAGAAGCTGACGGATGTTCTCGTCCGTCACCCGCACGTTTGGGTGATGACCGACGACATGTACGAACATCTGATCTTCGACGGCTTGAAGTTCTACACGCCGGCGCAGGTCGAGCCGCGGCTTTATGAGCGCACACTGACTGTCAACGGTTTGTCCAAGGCCTACTGCATGACGGGTCTCAGGATCGGCTACGCCGGTGGCCCCGAGCCGCTGATCAACGCCATGCGCAAGCTGCAGTCGCAATCGACGTCCAACCCGACGTCGGTGATCCAGTGGGGCGCCGTCGAGGCGCTCAACGGGCCGCAGGACTTCATCGCCGAGCACAACACCGAGTTTGCCAAGCGCCGTGACCTCGTCGTCTCGATGCTCAATCAGGCAAAGGGTATCGCCTGTCCGAAGCCGCAAGGTGCGTTCTATGTCTATCCCTCATGCGCCGGCGCCATCGGCAAGACGACGGCCAAGGGGACAAAAATCGGCAACGACGAAGACTTCGTGACGGCGCTGCTCGAAGAGGAGGGCGTTGCTTGCGTGCATGGCGCGGCATTCGAGGGCTCGCCTGCATTCCGCATTTCCTATGCGACCTCGACGGAAGCGCTCGAAGAGGCATGCAAGCGCATACAGCGCTTCTGTGGCAACCTGACATAGCGGGCTGACATAGCGGGTTCTGGCCGGCGGCTTCGTGGGTTCGCATCGCCCTTGCGAGCAAAATCGAAGCATCGGCGAGGTGTCGAGCAACAGGAAAACGGGTTCCGTGGCTCAGCCTCGGGACCCGTTCGCTGCTAAAGCGACCAGTCATCGCGACCAATCGGGCAGTCATGCCCAGTTCGACTTGGGGCCCGCTTCTTCACGCTACCGCCCGGACGGGCGCGGCCGGATTACGTTTGGGTCGGCCCGTCACTTGTCCTTGCGATACTTCTTGTGGCACCCGCCGCAGTTGCCGACAACTTTCGGGAACTCGTCCATGAACGTGAATTCGTCCGTGATTGCCGCTTCGGCGGCCTTGGCGGCGCTCGCCAGCTTCTCGAAGCGCTGCATCACGTCGTCCTTGTTCTCCCACAGCGCGGGAAGCGCCTCGGTTTCTCCACCCGTCTTGGCATCGTCTGGAAACAGCTTGGCGATCTTGGGGGCGTTGGCCTGATAGGTCTTGAGGGCCGCCTGCACAGCAGCCAGATCGAACGGGATCTCCTGTTTCAGCATGCCGCCGGGGTTCTTCGTTGCCTTGCCCATTTCCTTCAGAAGTGCCTTGCGTTCCTTGATTATCTCGAGGTTCTGCGCCACCGCTGCCGAACTGGCGGAAACCGCCGAAACGGCGACGAGGAGGGCTACGAGCATCGTTGCTTTCATGATGACCTCTTGTGTTGGAACGGGGATGTGGGAGCGCTGGTCGCTGGTTCCAGGCGAGGAAACTCGTTCAGGATCTCGGCAAGTTCCAAATCTCGGCAAGCTCGGGGTCTCGGCACGTTCGAGGTATTAGCAAATCGTGCCGCCAATATCCGCACACGAATGCTTTATGTCATGCAATCGAACGTGTCGTAACCGTGGCAGGATCACATTGGTGGACGCTTGTGGGGGAACGTTTGGGGAGCGACGCTTGTCGGCGTGATGTTGTGCTAGTGTTGCGTCACTAACGCTTGGCCCCCGTTTGCTGCAAGCTGGCCTGCCAAGCGTTGGTGACAAAAGCAACACTAGAATCATTGAGTTGCTAGTGTTCCCT
>JAGRKS010000150.1 GCA_020442185.1 Hyphomicrobiaceae bacterium | reverse complement strand
TGTAGGCAGCGCATTGCAACGCGGTATAACACGTCGGGACGACGTTGCGGCGCTTTATGCAGCAAATTCAACCACTTTGGGAGGTTCTCGAACAGGCCGGTACTGAACTTGTATGTTTGGGAAGCTCCTGCTCTGCCATTGAGCTACACCCGCCGCCGTTTCCCTCTAGCACAAGCCGCAACAGCCGCAAAGCGGCCGGGTACGGCAGGCGCGGCGATACAACACGCGGCGTCCCGGGGCGCAACGCTCGGCAGCATCATTTTCGGAACGCGGGAGCGGGAGCGAACCGGCCGACCGGAGTTGCCGGTGGGACGCCAGCCCGCATCGCCTTGATGCCGCCCTATAAATCCAATGTGACTTCGAGTGATCGCCAATGCCGTGCTATGCGTTGGCCACTCTAGTGTGGCGCACCTCCCTACGACGCAGGAGCGATGCGACGGCACTTTGTGCATTCAGGCGGGCCGACGGCGCTTCGAAGCAACCGCGGGCGGCATTTGCCCTCCCAAACCCTCGAAGGGATCACATGCGGCTCTCCCCCCTCCAGGACATCGACGAACGGCCCGCTGCGCCGGAACTGCAGAAATTCAGCGATCCCGACGTCACCCTCAAGGGCGAAACGCGGGCCAGGGTTGCATTGGACCGGCTGGACACGTTGTGGATCAACACCGGCACGCTGTGCAACATCACGTGCGTCAACTGCTACATCGAATCGAGTCCGTCGAACGACCGGCTCGTCTACATGACGGCGGCCGAGGTGCGGGCGCTGATCGAGGAAGCCCGTCATGCCGGCACGCGTGAAATCGGCTTCACCGGCGGCGAGCCATTCCTCAACCCGGACATCCTGGCGATGATCACGGATTCGCTGGACGGCGGCTTCGAGACGCTGGTGCTGACGAACGCCATGCAGCCGATGCTGCGCCCGCGCGTCCGGGCCGGCCTCGAGGAGATCCTCGCCCGCTTCGGCCCCGAGCGCCTCACGCTGCGTGTCAGTCTCGATCATCACACCGCCGCCCTGCACGAGAAGGAGCGCGGCGCCGATACCTGGGCCAAGGCACTCGAAGGCATCGACTGGCTCACGTCACGCGGCTTCAACATCACGATCGCCGGGCGCACCTGCTGGGGGGAAAGCGAAGCGGCGGCACGCCAGGGGTATGCCCGGCTGATCGCCGAGCGCGGCTGGAAGCTCGACGCGTCCAATCACGCCTCTGTGGTGCTTTTCCCGGAGATGGACGGTTCGCACGACGTACCCGAGATCACGACCCGCTGCTGGTCGATCCTCGGCAAAAGCCCAAGCGACATGATGTGCGCGACATCGCGCATGGTGGTGAAGCGCAAGGGCGCGGCCGGCCCGACCGTGGTGCCGTGTACCCTCTTGCCCTACGAGCCCGCCTTCGACATGGGGCCGACGCTTGCCGACGCCGCGACCGTCGACGGCGGTATGTTCGACCGAGGTGCCGTCAAGCTCTGCCATCCGCATTGCGCCAAATTCTGCGTTCTGGGCGGCGGCAGCTGTTCCTAGTGTTGCGCCACCGGCGTCGGCGCGATGTGCGGCAAGCGCCTCGATCACCATCGGTAAAAAACAACACCCCCGCCGGAGCCATGCCCGGCGGGGGTGTCACATCGATGGCGGCGATAATCGGCTTCAGCGTTACCGCTTGAGCGAATCGCGGATATCCATCAGCAACTTTTCCTGCAGCGTCGGCTCGGGTGCGGCCGCCGGGGCCGCCTTTTCCTCTTCGAAACGGCGCTTCAGTTCGTTGATGGCCTTCACCAGCATGAAAACGGCAAAGGCGACGACCAGAAAGCTGATGACGTTGTTGATGAACAGACCGATATTCATCGTCACCGGGTCCTTGCCCGCGGCGGCCTCGGCGAGGGTCAGCTTGATATCGGAGAAATCGACGCCGCCGAGCATCATGCCAATCGGCGGCATGATGATATCCTTGACGAGCGATGAGACGATCGTGCCGAACGCTCCACCGATGATGATGCCGACGGCCATGTCGATCATGTTGCCCTTGACGGCGAACTCCTTGAATTCCTGAAGCATGCCCATGAGTGATCCCTTCGCATTCTAGGTTTGATTGGCACGCCCATAGCACACGGCACGCGCCATCCTCGCCTGGAGATGTCCGATACCGGATCAACCCTCAGCGCGAGCGTAATCTATTGAGAGTCGGCCTCTGCAACAATTGACTAGAGCCCAACGAAACAGAACGGCACTTTTGCTGAATCTCGTCCAATCGCACCTGCCCAGAAGCAAATCGACCGCTTTTTTCGCGGAAATCCGCAGTCTATGATGTCCCAGCAGATTGATCCTCGCGCCTGCCAATTCTCGCGCCCGACAGACCGAAACGAGTTTCCATGATCGAAGGCTGGGTTGTCGTCACCGTCGCGCTGCTCTACCTCGGCGGCCTTTTTGCTTTCGCGTGGTTCGGCGATCGTAATGTCCGCCTCGCCGATTCGCATATCGGCAGGCCCTTCGTCTATTCCCTGTCGCTCGCAGTCTATTGCACCTCCTGGACATTCTTTGGAAGCGTCGGGCTCGCCGCCACGACGGGCTACGATTTCATACCGGTCTACCTCGGCCCGATCCTGATGTTCTCGCTCGGCGCACCCTTGATGCTGCGCATCGTGCGGATCGCCAAGAGCCAGAACCTCACGTCCATCGCGGACTTCATGGCCGCCCGTTACGGCAAGAGCCAATCCGTCGCCGCCATCGTGACGATCATCGCCATCATCGGCACGCTGCCCTACATCGCGCTGCAATTGAAGGCGATCAGCGTCTCGATCGAGATCCTGCTCGGCGGCCCACGCCCCGCCCACATCGACATTCCACGTATCGGCTTCATCGACACGGCGCTGATCATCACCATCGTGCTCGCCGTGTTCGCCATGCTGTTCGGCACCCGCCAGATCGACGCGACCGAACACCAGGACGGCTTGATGATGGCGATTTCGGCCGAATCCGTCGTGAAGCTCGTAGCCTTCTGCGCCGTCGGCCTCTTCACGGTTTTCAGCGTCTACGGGGGCCCGGCCGATTTCATCGCGCAGGCCTACCAGAACGAACTCGTCAACAAGACATTTTCCCAGGGTCTCAACGGCGGCACCTGGCTGTCTGTGACGATCCTGAGTTTCGTTTGCGTTGTTCTGCTGCCCCGCCAATTCCATGTCGCCGTCGTCGAGAACAACTCGGAGACCGAGGTTCGGCGCGCGCGCTGGCTGTTCCCCCTCTATCTCGTCTTGATCAACATCTTCGTCGTACCGATCGCCGCTGCCGGCCTCATGAGTTTTCGCCCGGGCGAAAGCGATCCGGATTTCTTCGTGCTGACCCTGCCGATGCTCGCCGACAACAAATTGATGACGCTGATCGCGTTCATCGGCGGGTTGTCGGCCGCGACGGCGATGGTGATCGTCGAATCCGTCGCGCTCGCCATCATGATCTGCAATGGGCTGGTGGTCCCGCTGTTGCTGCGTCAGGATTCCGCGGAAGCGGCCCAACAGATGGATATGGCGAGCACGCTGGTGCTGATCCGCCGGTTGGCGATCGCCGTGCTGCTGCTGCTCGGATATTTCGTCTACACGACCGTCGGCCGATCGCACGGGCTGGCGGCGATTGGCCTGCTGGCTTTTGCAGCGATCGCGCAGTTTGCCCCGGCGTTCTTCATCGGCCTGTGGTGGCGCAACGGTACGGCGCGTGGCGCCATGGCCGGCATCCTGGCGGGCTCGGCGGTGTGGGCCTACACCCTGGTGCTGCCATGGCTCGTCCAGTCGGAGTGGTTGGCGCAGTCGATCCTCGTCGACGGACCGTTCGGCCTCGGCCTTCTCCGGCCACAGGCATTGTTCTATTTCCAGTTCGAGCCGCTGACACATGGCGTCCTCTGGAGCCTGTCGATCAACCTCGTTACCTACATCACGGTATCGATGCTGCGCGCACCGGAGCCGATCGAGCGGCTGCAGGCACAGCTGTTCGTACAGGACGAGCCGGTTCGCCCCCTGCCCGGCGCGCCCACCTTTCGCCTCTGGCGCACCACCATCACGATGAAAGACCTGGAGGCATCGGTCGGGCGCTATGTCGGCAGCGACCGGGCGGCGCGGTCGTTCGGGGAATACATCGCAAGCCGCGGCTCTTCGGCGGTACGCGATGCCGAAGCCGATATTCAGGCGATCCGCTTTGCCGAACACCTGTTGTCGAGCGCGATCGGCTCGGCTTCAGCACGGCTCGTGCTGTCGCTACTGCTCAGGCGCGGCAGCGTCACCGGACAATCGGCCATCAAGCTGCTGGACGATGCGTCGGAAGCCCTGCAGTACAACCGCGACCTGCTGCAATCGGCCCTCGATCAGGTGCGTCATGGCCTCAGCGTTTTCGACAAGGACATGCGCCTCATCTGCTGGAACCGGCAGTTTCGTGAATTACTCGATATTCCGGCAGAACTCGGCCGCGTCGGCACGCCGCTGGACCGCATCCTGCGGGTTCTCGCCGAACGCGGTGATTTCGGCGAAGGCCAGATCGACGAGCTGATCGAAGCGCGGCTCTACAAGCTCGCCGTCCGCAAGGAAACGTTCCAGGAGCGCCTCCTTCAGGGCGCACGCCACATCGAAGTCCGCACCAGCGCCATGCCGCAGGGCGGCATCGTCGCGACGTTCTCCGACATCACGGATCGTGTCGCGGCGGCGAATGCGCTGGCCCGTGCCAACGAAACACTTGAGCGGCGTGTTCGCGAGCGGACGGCCGAACTGCTCGAGGTCAACGCCGCGCTAGCCGTCGCCAAGGCACATGCGGACGAGGCGAACCTCGACAAGACACGTTTTCTCGCTGCCGCGAGCCACGACATCCTGCAGCCGCTAAATGCCGCCCGCCTCTACGCCACGAGCCTGCGCGAACGGCCGCTCGCCTCCGCCGACGCCGTGCTGGCACGCAACGTCGACGCGTCGCTCTCGGCGGTGGAAGAGATTTTTTCGGCGCTGATCGAAATATCGAGGATCGACGCCGGCCGCTTGGACCCCGAGATCACCGAATTCCCGCTGTCCGAAATCTTCGATCAGCTGGCATTGGAATTCGAGCCGATGGCGCGCGAGAAGGCGTTGAACCTGCGCACATTCCGATCGGGCCTATGGGTCCGTTCCGACCGCCGGCTTCTGCGCCGCATCCTGCAGAACCTCGTGTCGAATGCCATCAAGTATACGCGTTCGGGCGGTGTTCTGCTCGGCGCGCGCAAAGCTGACAACACGGTCATCGTCCAGGTCTCCGACACGGGGCCGGGTATTCCTCACGACAAGAAGGAAGTCATCTTCAAGGAATTCCAGCGCCTCGAGGGCCCTGGCAGCAACGTTCGCGGGCTCGGCCTCGGGCTCAGCATCGTCGAGCGCATCGGCCGGGTTCTCGAGCACCCGATCGGCGTCGACACGTTGCCCCGGCGCGGCTCTACCTTTTCGGTGCGCATCCCCTATGCCCCACCTCAAACCGTGCCGTCGACCATCGCCCCGCCGCCGGCGACCATCGGGGTCCTCTCCGGCCTCAACGTGCTATGCATCGACAACGAGCCCGCCGTCGTCTCGGGCATGGAGGCGCTGTTGAGCGGCTGGGGCTGCGCGGTGAAGACCGCCAGCAGCATCGCGAATGCGCTCGATGTCGTCGCGGCCGCCGGCGAGAAACCCGATATCATCCTCGCCGATTACCATCTCGACAACGGCACCGGCGTCGATGCCGTCCTGCGCATCCGCAAGGCGCTGAACCGGCAGGTTACAGCCGTCATCATCACGGCAGATCATTCCCTCGAAGTGCAGCGCGAAGTGCGATCCCACGATCTACCGATGCTGAGAAAGCCACTCAAGGCAGCAGCCCTGCGCGCGATCCTGAACAAGGTGACGATCTCTCGATCGGCCGCAGCCGAATAGCCACCAGGACGGAACGCTGGCCGGTCCCTTGCCTCCGCTCATGCCCAGCACGAGGGCACGCGAAATTTCTGGCTTTCGATCCGATCGACCGTCTCCAGCAGGGCAGAGGGCCACGTGCCGCGCGGCTGGCTATTCGACGGCCTTCTGCCAGGACGTGCCGTCGATCTTGTTGACCGCGATCACGGCTTGCGTGCGGCTGTCGACACCGAGCTTCTGGAGAATGGCCGAGACGTGCGCCTTGATCGTCGCCTCCGAGACCCCGAGCTTGTAGGCGATCTGCTTGTTCAAAAGGCCCTCGCCCAGCATCATGAGTACGCGGATCTGTTGCGGTGTCAGCGACGAAAGCCGCGACAGCAACGCGCTCGTCTCGGTATCGCCACTGCTCGAAAGGTCGACGCCGGGCGGTGTCCACACGTCGCCGTCGAGGACGCTTCGCACCGCGCCGCGAATATCGTCGACCGGTTGAGATTTAGGTACGAACCCCGACGCACCGCAGTCCATGCAACGGCGGATCGTGACCGGATC
This sequence comes from Hyphomicrobiaceae bacterium, assembly GCA_020442185.1. Taxonomy (GTDB): domain Bacteria; phylum Pseudomonadota; class Alphaproteobacteria; order Rhizobiales; family Hyphomicrobiaceae; genus JAEUMD01. Next base: position 39,431 of record JAGRKS010000150.1, on the reverse strand, counting down.
GTCGTTTGCCGAAACCACCATGACCGGTATTTCGGGGTGCTGACCGCGTAAAAAAACCAGACCGGACAGCCCCTGCACACCCGGCATGGTGAGGTCGAGGAGGATCAGATCCACTTCCAAGCCGTCCGCCAGGCGCGCCGTCAACTCGTCCATTGATCCGGCCTCGACAATCTCCGAGTTCTCGAGCGTGGCCGACAGCGCCTGCCGGAGCGCGCCGCGAAACAACGGGTGATCATCGACGATGACGATGCGATAGGTCAGCATAATACCTCCCCTGGCGGTCCGGCGTTCTGCGGCGCCTGCCGCACACCGTTGGCAATGAAAGCTGTTTTTGGCGACGCGGCCAGCTCGCGTCGCCGTTGCGACCGAGCGTCGCACTTCTGACACAAGAGCAAATATAAGCAAGACCTTGCATCATGTTGCAAGCAGAGCCTCGTGGCGTTTGGTGTACCTGAGGCGCCCGTCGCGATCACGACGCACCAAGTTGCATCGCCAATAATCTCTGTGGTGACGGCGAGCGAGTGGGAAAGCCCGGCTTTTGTGCTGAACAATTGCGGCCCAGGCGATTGAACGCCAGTCCGTCACCTATCGCTTTCCTTCGACCGTCCGGCATCTTAACCTTCACGGCAACTCGAGAGAAAAAGAGCAGGCGGCGATGATCGAACGGAAAGAGCGAAAGCCCTATTGGCGGCATACCAAACTTCAGATGGCGGCTAGCCTCATTCCGTTTCTGACGGTGCTCATCATCCTGCCGCTCTACCACGAGCCGTTGAATGTCGAGCGGTTCATCGGCTTCCCGATCGGATTCCTGCTGGTTTCGCACGGCATCTTCGTCATCGCGCTCGCCACCGTCGCGAGCTTCGTCAATCGTCAGGACGCAATCGATCACTGGCATGGCGCGCATGAGGATACCTGACGGCGTGCCGTGGTTCGCGTCGAACGGGCGATCGATTGGCACCAAGCGCTGGCCAATGGCTTATCGGCGCACGGCACCGAACGGCGATGTTCGCGCGCTTGCTGCGTACAGCCTTAACGCATGCCCCAACCGAAACCTTGCGGCGGTGACGTCTGCCGGAACCGGTGCCCCGGTTGGCGCCCCGGTTGGCGCTAACAAATACCCATACCCGTTCGCCGTACAGAGTATCCGATGACAATCTCGGCTCGCACCCGCCAGGTCAATCCACGCCTCGGCACGTATTTCGGCATTTTCACGAGCTCGCTTGCGGCGCTTGTGGTGCTCGCGATCATCTTCGAGAACCTCGGCATGTCCGACGCGACGCTCCGATGGACGATGCTGCTCGGCCCGATCGCGCTCTACAGCACGATAGCCGTCTTGGCGTCCACATCGCACTCGCTCGACTACTTCGCGGCAGGCCGTCGTGTTCCATCGGTCTATACCGGTCTAATCCTGGCCGTTTCGGCGCTCGGCGCCAGCGGTCTCGCCGCGTTGACGGGCGTCCTGTTCGTCGCTGGCTTCGACGGGCTCGCCTTCATGATCGGCGGTCTTGCTGGCTTCGTCGTCATGGCCGTTCTTCTCGCGCCGTTCCTGCGCAAGTTCGGAGCCTATACGCTGCCGACCTATCTTGGCCGCCGTTTTGAAAGCCGCGCACTGCGGCTGCTGGCGGCGGGTGTCATCGCGGTGCCGATGCTGCTGATCATATCAGCGGAACTGTTGATCGGCGCCCGGTTCGCGTCCTGGCTTTCGGGCGCACCGGTGCCGCCGATGCTTGCTCTGCTCTCGGTCTGCGTGCTGCTGGCAACAGTGCCCGGCGGGTTGCGCTCGCTGTCCTGGTCCAGCGCCGCCCAAGCGATCGCGGTGTTGATCACGATCATCGTGGCGGTGGCGATCGTCGCCCTGCTGATGACCAAGATCCCGATCCCGCAGTTGAGCTACGGACCGATCGTGCGCTCCCTGATCCGCGAAGAAGCCGCGCTCGCGATGCCGGATGCGCTGGCATCGCCGTTCGCGATGGTGCTGCCGGGCGACGGCTACGTCACGATGATGAAGCGTTTCGTCAGCCCGTTTGCAACCGTCGGGCCGGGCGCGTTCGTCGTCACCGTCTTGACCGTGATGGCGGGATTTGCCTCGGCGCCTTGGCTGCTGCCGCGGGTCTCCGCGACGCCGGGCGTCTACGACGCGCGCAAGTCGCTCGGCTGGGCAACGCTGTTCTTCGGCCTCTTGTTTTTGACGATGACGTCGGTTGCAGCATTTCTCCGGGCGCCGCTCATGGATCTGGCGTTGCAGGAAAATCTGACAGCGTTGCCCGACTGGCTGGTGCGGCTGAAGTCCGCCGGACTGGTCCAGACGAGCGACACGATGGACCCCGCGGGCATCCTCGGTACCGCCTACAGCAGGGATTTCGTCCTGCTGGCGTTGCCGGTCTCGCAATCGCTGCCGCATACGCTGATCTATCTCGTCGCCGCGGCGGTCGTCGCAGCATCGCTGACGGGGGCCGGCGCCGCGGCGAACGGCCTTGCCAACCTGATCGCCGAGGATGTCGTCGGCGGACTGACGTGGGAACCGCCGAGCGATACGCTTCGTCTGCTGTTGGCCCGCGTTCTGCTCGCCGTCGTCATCGCGGGCGGCGCCGGTGTATCGCTTCTGGCTCCGACCGACCCTTTGAAGCTGCTGCATTGGGCGCTGGTCATCACGGCGGCGACGTCGTTTCCGGTCCTCGTCCTTTCAATATGGTGGAAGCGGTCGAACGGCTATGGCGCGGCGGCAGGCATGGCCGTCGGCTTCGCCGTCGCCGTCGGATCGATCGTTGGCGGGGAGGTTGGACTGCTGCCGATCGCGGGGCCGCTCGCCGCGGCGGCAGGGATACCGCTCGGCACGATTGTCGCGATGGTTGTATCCGCTCTGACCCCAGCGCCGAGCCGTCACGCGCTGGAGCTCGTGCGCGACATCCGGGTGCCGGGTGGCGAGATCCTATATGACCGGGAAATGCAGCGGCTGCGCTTGAAGCAGCGGCGCAGTGCGGCCTAGACGACCGTTCTTACAGAACTGGGGGCCGGGCGGGCGTGGGAGCCGGGCCTCACATCGCCGCGCACGGTCGGCCGGGATGTCAATTTTCGCTGCCTCGATTGTCGCTGCCCGTATAATTCAGTGCGACCTCGCGCACGCATCGTGCGCTCCGGTGCTCGACCACGAAAATCCCCTGCCACGTGCCGAGCCGCATGGCGCCGTCGAGCAGGGGAATGGCAATCGAGACCGGCGTCACCATCGACTTGATATGCGCCGGCATGTCGTCCGGACCTTCCATGGTGTGACGGTAGCCCGCTCCTTCGGGCGCGAGCCGGGCGAGCGCGTCGGCAAGATCGCGCCGCACATCGGGGTCTGCATTCTCCTGGATCACCAGTGATGCCGAGGTATGACGAATGAAGAGCGTCACAACCCCTTCGTTTGCGCCAATGTCCTGGAGCCAGCGGGCGATATCCGCCGTCACATCGTAAAAGCCGGCGCCGCGGGTCTCGACAACGAGCGTCGCCGAGTGCTGACGGATCGGCCGCGCACCACCGGCGAGGGCGCCGAGCACCTCCGCCCTGACGGCGTTGCGCGTTGCCGCCCCAGGCCTCACAACGGCACGCCCTCGTTCTTCTTCTTGGCGGGCTCTTCCAGCTTTTCGAGGCGCTCGCGGAATTTCTTCAGCATGCCCTCGAAATAGTCGAACGCCTTGTCGATGTCCTTCTCGCTCGGGATCGAGAACTTGTTGCCTGGCGCTCCCGGCGCCCCATCAGGTCCGCCGGGTTTGGCGTCCGGACTGCCAGGGTTGAGCCCCATGACGTCCTCGAGGCGTCGGTTCTCTTCACGCAGAGAGCGGTTCTCGTCCTCGAGCCGGGCGATCTTGTCCTGCAACGTCTTCTGGTCGTCGGCCATCGCACGACACGCCCAATCGCCATTGGCGCGAGCGCAGAGCGAGACCGCCCCGGTCTGCGTGTCGAGGCGCACGAAGCCGTCGTCGGTCGGCTTCATCTGGAAGCGGGGGACAGGCTCCTGCGCTGTCGCTGTCGAGGCGACGACCGCCATAACGGCGAATGCCATGCCCGCGAACGCGACGACCACCTTGCCCGTCGCCGAGGCCTTACCCTGCCTATTGCTCGTCATGCCTACCTCCAACGTTACCGAACGACGGTCCCATGCTGGTGCAACCGGGTGTCAGGACCGGATGTCTGAACGCGATGCCGGATGCGCCATCGAAACCAGGTTCCGATGCGACATCCGGGTTCAGTTGCAGCTCCATTTCCTGCCGCTCGATCACCGAGGCCGAAACCTCGCATGGCGACTGTTCGCACGCCAGCCCAGCGAGCGGAAGACCACAGTGATGCGAATCACCGCAATGCCAGCGGTCCCGGCGGCAACCCAGACCCGTCAAATGGTTGTCTCAAAACCCTCAGACAAGCCCGAAATGCCAGGATTTGGGGGCTCCCACCGATCGTGGGGCAACACTTAACCGAACATTTACCGGCCGCTGCCAGCTTCGTCCACGGTGGTTCTTGGCTTGTGTCGCGTCCGAACCGGCAACGTTCATGACGCGGCATTTTCGTAGCGGGTCGCCCCGCTCCAACTCCCCTCGGGAGCCGCCGCTCCGTCATGGCGATAAAAACGGCTGGCGATGGGGAACAGCATGTCGAACGATTTCGGGGGTACGCCGCCGGGCGGTGCCAAAGGCCAGCAGACGGACGAGCGTGCAACCGTTTGCGCCGCCGAAGACCTCAAAGGCCTGCTGGAGCAGATCGCGAGCCAGATCGCGCATTCCGAGCAGCGCCAGACGGACGCGCTCGGCGAGATGCTGGCCCGTCTCGACGCGCTCGGCAATGAAACGCGGAGCTACAAGAGCAAGATTCCCGCTGAATTCCTGCCGGCCTTCGAGCGCATCGAGGACGGCGTCGCACTGCTGGCAGATCGCATCGCGGCGACCCGCGAAGCACACGCGGCACAAGCCGACGTTTCGACCGGCATCCGCGAGGCGACTGGCGCCGGTCCTGGTGGCAACCCGCAGCAGGCAGACACCCAGACCGCCAACGCCGACACCGTCTTGCCGCTCGACGATGCATCCTGGGACGTCGAAGCCGCCGACGCTCTTTACCAGCACTATGAATCCGGCGCCGCCGGCTTTTCCGGCCCCATGCCCGATCCCGACAGCAACGACGAGCGGGCGGAGGCGTGGTCGCCCGAGTCCGCCGCACGCGCCGACGCAGCAGCGCGCGGATATCCCGTCGAGCCCGAATGGCTGGACCGCCGCTTCGCCGACATCGCCCAACTGATCGAGCAACAGGTATCGCGGATCGAGCCCGACCGCTCGCTGACAGGTCTCGGCGAGCGCTTCGAGCAGCTCGAGCATCGCTTCAGCTCGGCTCTCGACGCCGTCGCCAACCGCTCCGATGCCGTCGGCCTCGGCCAGCTCGAGAACCATTTGAGCGAACTGGCCCGCCAGTTCGACGACACCCGCCTGCAGTTGGACCGCCTCGACGGCATCGAACAGACGCTCGCCGCCGTTGTCGACCGGCTCACCGACCCGCGGATCGACGACTTCCTGGCGCGCGGCAATTCCGGCGAGACCGACCTCGAGCCGATGATTTCCGCCGCCGTCGAGCAGATCGCCAGCCGCCTGAAGACGGGCGGGGAAGCCGCCGCTCCCGATTTCGCTGGACTGGCCGACGCCGCCGCCGAGCGGGTCGCGACGCGCTTTGCCGATATCGCCCAGCCGGAAGCCTCATCGGACGACATGAACGTCGTGCGCCAGCTGCTCGAGCAATTCATCAACGAGCGCCGCGAGGGCGACGAGCACACCGCCGCGATGCTCGACACGATGCAGCAGGCGATGATCCGCGTGCTCGACCGCGTCGACGCCATGGAGCAATCGAGCCAGCGTTCGAGCCCGCAGGAATATGTGCGCGAACAGGTGCGCTTCGGTGTCGAAGGGGCGGCCGGTGCCGCAACCGGCGCGCACAAGGCAGCCGATGCCGCCGAGGCACTCGCACATCAGGCTCGAACCAAGGTTGGCGGCCACGAAACCGCACGGTCCTCCGAGCCGATGTCAACGGGCGAAGCGGAGGATGAAAGCTCGGACCGCCCTTTCGCGGCGGCGGCCAGGGACGCGGCCCGCGAGGGCTTCGCGTCAAGTAACACGTATAGACCGGCACAAGACCGGGCCCCGGTCGGTGCCTCGATCGAGCGACTTCGCCAGGACTTCATCGCAGACGCCCAGCGTGCCAAACAGAAGGCGGCGGCCGCGGCGGCGGCATCGGCCGCATCCGGTGAAATCGGCGAATCGGTTCAGCCTGCCGCAGACCAGATGCCACCGCGCCGTCCTCGCGCGCCCATCATGGAAGCGGCGTCGGCAGGCGTCCCGCTCGGCAAGCCACGTCTCGCCGAGACAGAACCCGCATCCAAGGGGAAGCTGGGAAATTCGGCCGCGGCCGGTTCCGGACTTCAGCGCCTGATGGGCGGACGCGCCCCCTCGCGCAAGCTGCTGGTGACGGCACTCGTGCTGCTCGTCGCCATCCCCGGCTTGATGCTTCTGGTGCAAAAAAAGAATGCGCGCCAGATCGCGGCACCGAACGCATCACAGATCGAAACGCCGGCGAATCCGGCCGCCGGATTCGCCAAGGGTGAAGCGATCGCAACGACGCCGGACGCTCAGCCGACGGCCTCCGAGCCGGGCACCGAGGACCAGGGCGTCCCGATGCGCCCGCCGGCAGCCGGCACCTTGCAGGACACCATGAACGAGGCACCGGAACCGGCCGGCGAAAACCTCAAGGAAGGCCCCGCGCCGCAGACCAACTTCCACAGCTCCGGCGCGGCGCCGTCGCAAACAGCGCCCGCTATCGCGCCACAACGTGCCGCGTTGACCTCCACCGACGGTATCCCCCACGGCATCGCTGTCGTGCAGCCGTCGAAGCGGCCGACGCCCGAGCAGATCATGCGCCTGCGGCAGCGCCAATCGATGGCGGAAATGTCGAGCAGGCTCGGCGCAGCTCAGGTCGGCGCCACGCCGGCCGCATTGATCCCGGAGTTCATGCGCAACGGCATCGGGGCCGTGGGTCCCGCCGAGCCGCACGCCGGCACCTCTCGTAGCGGCGCCGTCGCACCGAGTATCGCGGCACTCCCCTCGCCCAATCCGGCGATCAGCACCAGCAGAGCTCTCGACCTGCCGCCCGCAACCGTCGGACCGCTGTCGCTGCGTATGGCGGCGGCGAAGGGCGATCCGTCGGCGGAATTCGAAGTTGGTGCGCGCTTCGCCGAGGGCAAGGGTATCGACCAGAGTTTCGAACAGGCGTCGCGCTGGTACAAGAAGTCGGCCACACAGGGGTTCGTGCAATCGCAATATCGCCTGGCGACACTTTACGAGCGCGGTCTCGGCGTGAAGCAGGACATGAACCGCGCCAAGGTTTGGTACCAGCGAGCGGCCAACGGTGGCAACGTCAAGGCGATGCACAATCTTGCCGTGCTGAGCGCCGGCCGCACCGCCAAGACGCCTGATTATCAGACGGCGGCTAAATACTTCGAAGCCGCGGCGGAGCGCGGTCTCGCCGACAGCCAGTTCAATCTGGCGGTGCTTTATGAAGGCGGCCTCGGCGTCGGTCGGGATATGGTGGCGGCCTACAAGTGGTTCGCGATCGCGGCAAAATCGGGTGACGAGGAAGCCATCCGCCGCACCAAGGAACTGGAACGCGAATTCGGGCCGAAGGATCTGGCGGCAGCCCAGCGCGAGGTTTCAAGGTTCCGCGCGAAAGCGACCGACCGCCTCGCCAATGATGCTCTCGCGGCGGGCGAAGACTGGAAGAAGCGCGCCCAGGCGAACGGCGAGATCTGACCAAGGCAGGCGCGGCGCCACCATCTAGACCAATCTCGACGGGGGCTTTCCAATCCGGAAGGCCCCCGTTTCGATTCGCGCGAATTGTCGCGCGCCGGCCACAAGTTCCGATGGTCCCTTCTATCGGCAGATGCAGAACGTCGCATTGACCAGCGGTGATGCACAGTACAAAGGTAGATGATCGGTTGGCGGGCACTCGAGGGGGATTTTGAGCGCCGGCGGATCCGCTCGTCGTCTCGCAAGTCGTCTCGTAAGACATCTGGCAAATCTTCGATCAGGTCGCCTGACAAGTCGTCTCGCAAGCAGACACACTCGAGCAAATCAGAAGTGAGAACACGCTCCCCTTGGGGCGTGCGATTTGGAATAGCCGATGTCCTTCTATCTCCCGATTGCCGAGATGTCCGCCAGCATCTTCCTTTTCCTCGGAATGGGCGCGGCTGTTGGCTTCCTGTCGGGAATGTTCGGCGTCGGCGGCGGCTTCTTGATGACGCCGCTGCTGATCTTCTCGGGCGTGCCCGCGGCGGTTGCCGTTGGTACGGAGGCGGCGCAAATCGTCGCATCTTCGGTTTCGGGCGCTGTTGCCCAATACCGGCGCAAGAACGTCGACATCAAGATGGGCGTCGTGCTGCTGGTCGGCGGTATTTTTGGCTCCATCATCGGCGTCCAGGTCGTCAAACTGCTGCGACAGATCGGCCAGTTCGAGTTGTTCGTTTCGCTGACCTACGTGACGTTCCTCGGCATCATCGGCGTCTTGATGCTGATCGAATCGCTCAACACGATCCGCAAGACGCAAGGCGGCAAGGTGGTCTCGTCCCGGCGGCCGGGGCAGCACAGCTGGATCCACGGCCTGCCACTCAAGATGCGCTTCCACCGCTCGAAGCTCTATATCAGCGCGATACCTGTTTTGATGATCGGCGCCTTCGTCGGTTTTCTTGGCGCCATCATGGGCGTCGGCGGAGGATTCATCATGGTGCCGGCGATGATCTATCTGTTGCGCGTGCCAACCAACGTCGTCGTCGGCACGTCCCTGTTCCAGATCGTGTTCGTTACCGCCGCGACCACGATTCTTCACGCCACCCAGAACCACACCGTCGACATCGTGCTCGCCATGCTGCTCATGATCGGCGGCGTCGTCGGCGCGCAGTTCGGCGCCGTAGCAGGTGAAAAACTGAAGGGTGAGCAGTTGCGCGCCTTGCTCGCTGGCCTCGTTCTCCTCGTCTGCCTCAGGATCGGCTATGGCCTCATCATAACTCCGAGCGATCTCTATTCGATCAGCTCGGTCATGGGAGGACACTGAACGTGGCGCTCGCCCTGAACCGACCCGTCGCCACGCCGCGCGCGGTGGCTGCCCTGATCACGACCGCTCTCGTGCTCGCCGTGGCGGCCTATCCACTCGTCTCGACCACCGCTCAACCGGCGCAGCTCTGGCCGGGTCCGGGGGCGCAGCAGTGGCAGGGTCCGCAGGGCGGCTATCCGCAGCCACGCCCGGCGGCACCGATGACGCAAGTGCCGCCGCCCGCCATGCAGCCGCCGCAACAAGCAATACCCGCAACGCCGCAACAAAGGGCGCCGCAGCAGGCAGCACCGCAACAACTCGCGCCGCAGCAGGCCGCGCCTGTCCCACAGGCCCAACCAGCTCAACGGAGCGGCCGCCCTAGCCCGCCTGCGCTCGATCGCAAGGAATCGGTCGAGGCCGACGTGTCGACGCGCAGCGTCGCGGTTACCTCGAGCTTCACCGGCACCGAGATCGTAATTTTCGGCTCTGTCGACAACAGCCGCCAGCAGACGGCGGAGTCGGGCCTCTACGACATCGCAATCATTGTCGAGGGCACGGAGACGCCCGTCGTTGCGCGCAAGAAGAGCAACATCGCCGGCCTCTGGATCAACACCCAGTCGGCGAATTTCAGCGGCGTGCCGAGCTACTACACCATCACATCGACCCGGCCCATCGAGGAGATCGCGGAGACGCAGGTCCTGTCCGATAACGCCATTGGTTTCGAGCACGTTGGCATGACGCCGTCGCCCGAGACGAAATTGAGCGCGGCCGAGCTCGATGAGTTCAAGAAGGCTGTCGTGCGTCGCAAGCAGGCGGACAACCTCTATCAGAAGCGCGACTATGGCGTCGTCTTCATCGGCCGCAGCCTCTTTCGCTCGACCATCACGCTGCCGGCAAATGTTCCAGTCGGACCGCTCAGCGCGCGTACGTTCCTGTTCAAGGACGGAAAGCTATTGAGCAGCCACACCTCGAAGGTGTCACTGCAGCGCGAAGGGATCGAGCGGCTGCTGCACTCGTTTGCTTTCGACTATCCGCTGCTCTACGGGATCTTCGCGGTTCTAACCGCCGTCGCAGCGGGCCTGATCGCATCCGCGCTCTTCCGACGCGGCAGCCACTAAGATAACGCCGCCCGGACGACCGCCGCCTCCCCCTCGTACGGTATGGACCTGCGCGCGATACGCGCGGCCCTATCCCGGGACGGGAGAGGGTGCCCGAAGGGCGGGTGAGGGACGTGCCGAAATTGCAGCCGCTAGGGTGGAACGTTGGCCCCCTCATCCGGCGCTTCGCGCCACCTTCTCCCCAAGGGAGAAGGAAAAAGAAAACGCTCGCCGCGTCACGGCCCGACGGACAGCCAAGGGAAACGCCCGCTCGGGACAATCCGCGCCAGATCAATCCTCGCGCAGAAGGCGCGTTGCGACCGGATAGAGGCCTTCCTGTCCGAGGAGCCACACGGCCATGCCTTCGCCGTCGAACAGCGGCGCAAACGCTGCGTCGAGAACGTTCAAGCCACCGGCGTAGCTGCCGAACGCCGGCAACACCAGCCGCAGGCCGTTGCCGATAAAGCAGGGACGGCGCATCGCGTAGCCATTGAGCGCAACGCGTGCCGCCGGATGCAAATGCCCGGCGATCTCGTGCGTCGTGCGCCCAGGCCCCGGTTCGTGCCGGAGCGTGAGGCCTTCGACATCGAGCGACGGCCGGACATGACCGCCAAGACTGCTGACGTCGATGTGCGGATCGTGGTTGCCGGCAATCCAGATCCACTCGCAGTGGTCCTGCATCAGCCGCAGCATGGCAAGGTCGTCCGGCTGCATCCGCCCAGGTCCGCCAACGTCGTGGAAGCTGTCACCCAGCGCGATAACCGTTTCCGCGCGGTAGAAGTCGATCACCTCGGTCAGCCGCTGCAGCGTCTCGCGCGTATCGTAGGGCGGCAGCATCTGGCCGCGTGACGCGAATGCCGAGCCTTTCTCGAGGTGCAGGTCCGCGACGATCAGCGCCCGTTCCGCCGGCCAGAAAAGCGCACCTGACATGTCGGCGAGAAATGCCTTGCCGCAGACGGCGACGGGCTGGGAGCGGAACTCTTCGTGTCCGAGCCTGTCAGGCTTCAATTGCAGCATCAAACCCTCCCCCGGTCGTGTTCGGAGCCGTGGCCCAGTCCAGGCTCAACAGCCAAGACACTCAGGCGTCGTCGGCGCCGTCGGCTTCCCGCAAGAGCTCCATGGCCGCCTCGCGCAGCATATCCTCGCCCGAGGCCCTGGCCACCTGTTCGACGCCGATCTCCAACAGGATCGGCACCGAAAGCGGCGAAACGCGATCCAGCGATTGATGCCTGATTCGGCCCTGAATCCGATGCAGGAAGTCGCCGAGCCGCGCAACGTCGAGCAACCCGGTTGCGGCATCCGCCCACGCCGCTTCCAGCAGAATATGCCCCGGTTCGTGCTTGCGCAGCACGTCGTAGACGAGATCCGTCGACATCGTGACCTGCCGGCCGCTCTTCTCCCGCCCGGGATGACGGCGCTCGATCAGGCCGGCAATGACAGCGGCATGTCGAAACGTGCGCTTCATCAGGCTCGATTGCGCAAGCCACGCGTCGAGGTCGTCGCCAAGCATGTCGACATCGAAAAGGTTGGCCAGGTCGAGGCGCCCGTCCGCGATCATCGCCGACATGTCGCGCGCGCCCCATATCGACAGGCCATAGTCGGTGGCGACGAAGCCGAGCGGTTGGGCGCCACAGCGCTCGAGCCGCCGCGTCAGCAGCATGCCGAGCGTCTGGTGGGCGAGCCGTCCCTCGAACGGATAGGCGACGAGATAGTGCCGCTTCCTCCGCGGGAATGTCTCGACGAGAACTTCGTCTTCGCGCGGCACCACGGACCGCTCGCACTGCATCGCGAGCCATTCGGCGACCTGAGCGGGCAACGCTTGCCACTGCGCACGATCGGCCAGCATGCGGCGAACACGGATTGCGAGATGCGTCGAGAGCGGGAAGCGACCGCCACCGTAACTCGGGATCATCGGATCGGCGCCGCTGGCACGCGATACGAACGCCTCCGTTTCACGCAGGCCCTCGAAGCGAACGACCTCGCCGGCGAAGACAAACGTGTCTCCGGGCTTCAGCTGCTCGACGAAGTACTCGTCGACCTCGCCGAGGAGACGGCCGCCGGAAATGCGTGAGGCACCGCCGGCCGGACGACCAGCGCGGCCACGAACGCCTGACGACGCGCTTGCGGACGACCGCAGGCCTCGCGCACCGACGAGCCGCACGCGGATCACGGGGCTTTCGACAATGGTCCCGGCATTCAGACGGTACTGCTGCGCAAAGCGCGGATTGGCGATGCGCAGCAGGCCATCCGGCGTAGGCTTCAACTTCGCGAACCGCTCGTAGGCCCTGAGCGCGTACCCCCCCGTTGCGACGAAGTCCACGACGCGGTCGAATGTTGCCCGCTGGAGACCCGAGTAGGGTGCTGCGCGTCGCACCTCCTCGAACAACGCGCTCGGCTCGAATGGACCTGCAGCGGATGTGCCGAGCACGTGTTGCGCCAGCACGTCGAGCGTTCCGGTGCGTGACAACACCGCATCCTGCTCGCCTGCCTCAGCGGCTTCGAGTGCGGCGCGGCACTCAAGGACCTCGAAGCGATTGGACGGCACCAGGATTGCACGCGACGGTTCGTCCCAACGATGGTTGGCTCGGCCGATGCGCTGCGTGAACCGGCTGGCGCCCTTCGGTGCGCCGACGTGGATGACGAGGTCGATGTCGCCCCAGTCGATGCCGAGGTCGAGCGTCGACGTCGCGACCACCGCGCGCAGCGTGCCCGCCGCCATGGCGGCCTCGACCTTGCGCCGTCGTGTCGCTTCGAGCGAGCCGTGGTGCAGGCCGATCGGCAGCGACAGTTCGTTGATGCGCCATAGTTCCTGGAAGACCAGTTCGGCCTGCATGCGCGTGTTGACGAACACGATCGTGAGGCGGGCCTGCGCTATGGCCCGATAGATTTCGTGCATGGCATAGCGCGCCGAATGCCCAGACCACGGCACCGGCTCTTCCATTTCGAGGATCGAAACCTCTGGTCTGGCACCACCCGGCGCGACGATGACGTCGGCCAGCTCGGTTGCCGATCCGCTCAGGCGCTGCGGCACGAGAAACGCACGCAACTCACTCGGTTGAGCAACGGTCGCCGAGAGGCCGATCGTCGTCATCCGTGGCGCCAGAGTGTGGAGGCGCGAAAGGCCGAGCGCGAGAAGATCGCCACGCTTCGATGCGGCGAGCGCATGCAATTCGTCGAGGATGACTGTCTCGACATCGCCGAATACGTGGCCGGCATCCGGATGGCTCAAGAGCAGGGCGATCTGTTCCGGTGTCGTCAGCAGAATATCGGGCGGACTGACACGCTGGCGCTGTCGGCGCGCCGGACTGGTGTCACCGGTCCGGATCTCGGTGCGGATCGGCAGCGCCATTTCCGTGATCGGTGTCGTCAGATTGCGGGCAACGTCGACGGCAAGCGCCTTCAACGGCGAGATGTAGAGTGTCCGCAGGCGTCGCGGCTCCTTCCGCTTTCCGGAGTTGCGAGCACTCAGCGCGACGAGGCTCGGTAGAAACCCCGCGAGGGTCTTGCCGGCGCCGGTCGGGGCTATGAGTAACGTCGAGCGACGATCTCGCGCGGCTCGGAGCAGGCCTAACTGGTGCGGACGAGGCGCCCAGTCGCGTTCTGCAAACCAGGCGGCAAAACCATCGGGCAGTAATTCGTCGCCTCTCGACGGTGCGGCCGACGCGTCAGCCGGACGGCGGTGTGCCGCCTCCCTTGCTGGCCGGGGCTTGTTGGCCGGCCAGGGCTTGGCCGATCGCTTGTCGTTTAGCCGGCTTGGCACTCGGACACTCTCGTCTATGGCGGCACTCGTATGGCGTCGCGCCATAGTCGGCCGATGGTGCGGCAAGATCGGTGTCAACCGTGGTGCGATAAGCGCCACACTCAGCGCATGATATTTCCAGTGGCTCATATGTCGCGCAAAAATCCGACGTGTGTGGGGCCATGGTTCGCTTTTTGGCGCGACAAGCCGCCAGGTCTGGCTGCGACTCCCGCCCGGCTGAGAGCTCGGTTAATTCTTCGCAATTGCGCCGTTGTTCAAGGATCACCATAGCGCACGACGACCCACGAATGCGGCCGGCGTAAGCAAGAACAGCACCGCACGCATGCCGCCTTCCGGCAGCGGTCGCCCGCAGCAGGCCATTGTGCTAGATCGGGCGAGGCAAGACATCCGGTTGGTTGAACCACCCCAGCCGTCACCTGAGCAGCACGAGGAGCATCGCACGATGGATCGCAGAACAATCTTCGGTGGCAGCCCCATCACCGTGATCGTGCGTCTGGTGCTTCTGTCGATCGTGGTCGGCGTCGTGCTTTCCGCCCTCGGCATAACGCCCAGGAACTTCCTCTACCATTTCGAAGTCATGCTGCGACGGATCTACGACCTGGGACTCAACGCTTTCGACGGCGTACTGCAGTATCTGCTTCTCGGCGCCATGGTCGTCGTTCCGGTCTGGCTGTTGGCGCGTCTGTTCGGCATCGTGTCGCGCCGGGATGACGGCCGCCCGGGCGACTAGTTGCGGCGCGCCAGCGAATTACACCCGTGCCGGTCAGACAATCTTCGCCCAAGGTCCGATCCTCTTCGTCCAGTGCGCGACGTCGCGCAGGAGTGGGCGTGCTTATCTTTGCTACAGTGAAGGAACAGCCACTCTCGTTATCCCCGTCCTCCCCGCGCCCGTCGATACTTCCTCCGACGCTCACCGGTTCTCGACAGGACGGACAATGGACAATACCCCGAGACTGACGCTCCCCTATCTCGCGGCCGCGCAATCACAAAAGCACGTCACGCACAATGAAGCGCTGCAGACACTCGACACGATCGTTCAGCTTACGGTCGTCGACAGGGACCTCACCGACCCGCCAGCATCACCGGCCCCGGGAGACGTCTACATCGTTGCCAGTCCGAGTGGCGGCGGCTGGGCCGGACGGGAACTGGAGATTGCCGCCTGGCTCGACGGGGCATGGCGCTTCATTACGCCACTCGAGGGATGGAGGGCCTGGATCGTCGACGAACAGACACTCGCCATCTTCAGCGGCGGCACCTGGAACACGTTCTCCGGCTCATCGAGCGACGAACTTCAGAATATGAGCTTGATTGGAATCCGCGCAACGGCCGATACGACGAACCGCCTCGCCGTCAGCGCGTCAGCGACGCTGTTCAACCACGACGGCGACGACCATCGCGTCAAGATCAACAAGGCGATCCCAGCCGCCACTGCGAGCATCCTCTATCAGACCGGCTTCGGTGGTCGCGCCGAAATCGGACTGACCGGCGACGACAATTTTCACTTCAAGACGAGCAGCGACGGATCGACCTTCAAAGAGGCAATTCTGATCGACGCCGCAACGGGTCTGGTGACGATGCCGTCGAGCAACTACCTCGCGCAGGCCGCGTTCAACCTTCTGCAGGACTCCGGCCGCTTCGGCGGCGCAGCGTCTGGCATTGGAATCGGAACATTTTCGAAGCCCTCCTACATCCAGGAATTCAACAGCTCGACGTTCGCCCACTATGCCAAGTTCATCAACAACAACACCGATTATGGCGGCACTGCCGGCACGCTGAACGCCGACGTTAGGCTTCTGATCGACAAGATCCGGAACAGCTCTTATCGGCGCAACAGCCTTGAATTCAATGTCGCGCGCCTGACGAAGGGGAGCGGAACCAGCTTTGCGACCACCGTCTCCGGCGCAACCTATCACCTGTCACTGGCGTTTGCGCAGGTTGCCCGACTTGCCGTCGCCACGGTCCACTTCTATGCCAAAGCGAAAACAGGCAATCTCCTGCTGCGCTCCTTTCCGGGCCAGCGATACTACATCGATGACGTGTTGCAGCCCGAAGGCAATCTGGTACTGACGCCCGCTGAAGGCTGGCGATCAATCCGCATCAGCGATCAGGTCGATCCCTATAGCAGCTGGGGCTACACACCGTCGCACCTCAATGCCTACCAGGAGAGTGCGGGAGATGAAGCTCTCATCTGCTGCCTTGCGATGATGCCCGGACTGACGCGCGTCGATCCCAACATCGGCGTCATCCCGAGCCTCACGCAGTGGTCATGACGTTATGAAGCCGGATGTCGCGGTAGAAGGGGCCGCGGCATCGCTCCAAAGTCATCGGACATCGCGCAGGATGCCTTCGAATTCGCCGCTGAGCGTTCTTGCGAACGTCGCCGTCAGATGATGAGGATCGCGGAATACGAACATGCCGTCCCTGGTCGCCGGGCAACTCTCGCGATCACAGATCCGATCGGTGAAATCGTAGAGCCGGACGTGTGAAAGCCGCTCGACGACATCTCGTTCCGGCACATCCCGCCGAACCGCCTGCGCGCGCGGACGATCGCATTTCGTCCCGCCGCCAGCGGAGATGCACTGCGCTATGGACTGAAACGTCCGCGGCGTATCCCGGATCATGACAACGTCGATCCCGCTCGAACGCAGCTTCTCCATCGAAGCAATCATGCCCGACGTCCACGCATTGCGCGCACGGCGGCCGGACAGAACCTCGCCGGTATTGCGATCCAGTATCCAGCCGCCATAGTGTGATTGGTTGGCGGTGATGACGAGATCCGGTTTCAGATCGTAGGCGATCCTGTCGATCACCGTTCTGCGCCATGCGTCGCACTCGCGGTAGTTCGATTTCTTGGGACGGTAGTAGATCGACACATCTGTCAGCGGGCACGTCGATTTGGTCAACGACGTCACTTTCCATCCAAGAGCGCTGGCAGCAGCTTCGAGCGGACTGAACCACTGTGCGGCATGACTATCGCCGACCAGGACGACATGGCGTGTCGCTTGCGCCGCGCCATAAGTGCAGGCCGGCGTGTCGATTGCATCGTAGCCGAGATGGCATTTGTCTCGATAGTTCGCCCCGAAGTCCTGTCGCGCCAACTTCAGCTTCTGTCTCATGTCCTTCGCAAGCGGCGCGTCGGATTGAATGAGGAGCGGTGCCGCGTAGGCCGCCGCGCAAATGAAGATGACGGCAGCGGCTGATGCCGACAGCACCGTCGATGGAGCGAGCCTCGAAGTGCCGCCATAGCGGATCGGAACTTCGACATAGCGATAAGCGAGGGCCGCGACGATGAGCGACGCGGGAATCGCGGCATAAACCACAGCAGGCGTATCGGGAAAGGCGACCGGCGCGAACACCATGATGGGCCAGTGCCACAGATACCAGCTATAGGAGCGTTGCCCTATCCAGCAGAGCGCCGGGTGATCCAATTCGAGCTTGTGATCGCCCGCCTGCCCGACGCCCGCAAGTATGACCAGTGCCGCCCCCATCGTCGGGAGCAACGCATGGACGCCTGAATACTGCATGTCGTCGTCGAACCCCACGACACTCGCGACGATCGCAACGAGACCTAGCGCACGGAGACACGTGTCGATGAACGGGCGGTGGCGTCCCATGGATTGCGCCGTCACACCGAATGACGTCAGCGTCAGGACGGCGAGGAGCCCGCCCACTCCGAGTTGCCATATTCGCGCCTCGGTGTGGAAGAAGGCGCGCGCCTGATCGAAGGATAGATAGTGCATGGCGGTAAAGAATGAGGCGAGTGTCATGACCGCGAGCACGACGGCCGCGAGCGCAAGTGTCAAGCCGCGGCGACGACCGCGCGCCAGTGCTGCAACCGCGACCAGCAGAAGCGGGACCGCGACGTAGAACTGCTCCTCGACCGAGAGCGACCAGAAATGCAGCACCGGCGACAAGGCATCGTCGAGTTGGAAATAGTCGACTGAGGCACTTGCAAATCTGTAGTTCGACCAGTAGGTCGCCGCGGCAACGAGGTCGCCAGAGAGCTTGTCGTGCAGGTGCGCGGGATAATAGAGCTGTGCCGCCACCGCGCACGACGCGAGGACCAGCGTGGCATTCGGCAGTAATCGCCGTGCCCGCCGCGCCCAGAAGCGGCGCAGCGCGATCGAACCGCCGGCCTCGATTTCGCGCAGCAGAAGTCCGACGATGAGAAAGCCGGAAATGACGAAGAAAACGTCGACGCCGACAAAGCCCCCGCTGAAGCCCGCGACCTTGGCGTGGTAGCAGACGACCACGACCACAGCGATCGCACGCAATCCCTCGATATCAGCCCGGAAGCGACTGTCTGTCAGCTCTTGCGAACCGTTGCGACCGATCGATCCGCGTTGGAGACTTGCATCCATGGGCGAGCTCCGAGGTCTGTCGGTCCAGCTGCACTCGATCGGCACTGAGCTTGAGAGGCACCCGCGAAAGTCACGCAACAGATCGGCAGCGCCGCATCGCACCTATGGATAATCCGTCGCGACGACGCCAATCTCGCCCCCAATCAGTCGCGACGCACGTAGAGCTCCTTGAACACCGACACGAGCAACGTCAACGCTGCAACAATGAACAGCGCCGCCAGGAAGACGCCCAACGTCAATGCGCGCTCCAGCGGATGACGGACTCGCTCTTCACGAGGGAGCGCCAGATCGCGATAAAGCGACGAGGCGGCCGTATATCTGAAGCGATTGAGCTGATCGAAAATGCGGCCCGACGTCTGCCATTGCTCATTGAGGATCTCGATGGATTTCGCCAGGTCCCCAACCAGCTTCTTGGTGACGGGTGCATATCGATCCGACTGCTGTCCCATCGCCGCAAGGGTCTTTTGCAACCGCTGGCGCTCTGCCTCGAGTTCGATGGCCTGCGTCTTCAGCTTCAACTCCTTGCCGGCCAGATTCTGCAGGAATTCGGTATCGCTCTTTTCGTCGCGCAGCGCGAGTAGCTTATCCAGAAAATCGCTCGAAAGCTGAGGGATGACCGTACTGGCAGGAGCGCTCGCCATCCCTGGAGAAGATGTCTGTCCACCACCCGCATCGCGGCCGGGCACCGCGACAAGTCCGTCGCGCCCCGTCGCGAATGACCGATAGCCTTCGCGAAGCGAATTCACGGCCGCTCGTTCAAGATCGAATTTCGCCGTCAGCTGCTCGATGCGTCCGATCCGCGCCTCTAGCAACAGAACGCCATAGTCCTTGTCGCGCGATAAACCGAACTGCTCGATCTGCACGCCGATCTGCTGAACAAGAAACTTCTCGGTGACGTCGAGCCGTCGCGCCAAGGAGAGAACGTTAAGTCCCGTTTTTTCGTCGACCAGCGTCAGGGAGGTCGGGAAACTCATCAACGTCTCGATACGCTTGCGGAGCCGACCGACAGCATCCTGAATGAGATCGACCGCCAGCGTGTAGTCGAGTGTGTCGACAACGCTGCTATCGATCAGTTCCGCGGAATCGAGGCTCTCCGGCGCCTTCAATACGCCGCGACGCTCGATGCTGTCCTTCGACCACTCGCGGACGATATCAGCCAGTATCTTCTGGCCCACCGCGCGCGGCATCGGGATACGTCGCTCGACGATCAATGTCAGCATCACGTTCTGGCGGCTGAGCTTGGCCATCTCCTCGCGCATCTCGAGTTCGATGGCCGCCTTCTCCGTGAACGTCAGGTTGCGATCCGACAACCGAACACGGTATCTCTCGGCGACCTCTTCCACAGTCGGTGCGTACTGCTGGATCGAGACGCCACTTGTGAAATCACTGAACGTCAACCCGAGCGCTTCCACCCCATTCTCGTTGTAGACGGTCGATAGAATGCTCGGCTCGATGATGTCGGCCGAAGAAAAGGGCGCCTCGTTCGGGTATTTGCTGACGTCCGAATTGCGGAATGTCAGTTCGATCGTGTGCTTGAAAATCTGGTCACTCGGCTCGAGAAGGCGCACGACGCCCAGAAGCCCGCCCAGAAGTATCGCGGTCGCGAGCGTGACGATGACGACGGTTGCGAGATTGCGCCCGACGGCATCGATGAGGACTGGAAAGAATTGCCCGCGCGTCGTTGCGACGCCAGCATCACCCTCGGCGGAAGATCGGTTCATGATCTCGTTCATTCCCAGAATATCCGTCACACTGCCGGTCGGACCGCCACCAACCTCGACCAGTTCCCACCGTTAAAGCCGCCGTGCAACAATGCGTCGGCGACGAGCCGTGCTGTCGTTGTCCTGCCTACCGCCTGCCCGGCATCCTGCCCGGAAATGGGCAAGGCGATCGCCGGTGCCCCGGAGTTATAGTGCGAACCCGCCATCCAGCTCAACAACAAGGGCGATTTGGCCGTTCGCCGGAGCAGGATCACGCCAGGGACCGCCGCGGCGCCTGGGAAGCAAGCCCCCCCGAAAGCGAAAGCGGCGGCCGCCAGTGCTGCCCGCTGAAGAGCGCATCAGCTGCCGGGGCACGGCACCGGTTCCTCCACCGATGCCGCCGCCCGAAATCTCATTCGACCACCGCAAATCCGACATAGGGATCGAAGGGCAGACGCTCGATCCGCAACTTGTGCAAGCGGCAGAATTCGACCATCGCCACCGTTTCGCCGGGCCACAGCGGGTTATCCAGTTCGTCGAACGCGATCACGGACCCCTTCGGCATGCGTGGGTAGAAGTTTTCCAGCGCAACCTTGGTCGGCTCGTAGAGATCGAAATCCAGGAACAACAGGCTGACGACCAGATGCGGATGCTCGTTGATGAATTCCGGTATGGTTTTCACCGCGTCGCCCTTGATCAGCTTAACTTTCGGAACATGGCCGATGAAGCGAGTCGAATCGTGGATCTGGGCGAGCTGTTCGAGCTCTTCCTGGACGTCCGCGGCCAGATCCCCCTCGCGCACGTGCATGCTGGAACTCGAGCGGTCAGCGTCGGAAAGGCTCGGGAAGCCCTCGAACGTATCGAACCCGTAGATTCGCCGCGTCAGGTTCACGGGCTCCATGATTGCCGAGAACTTGGCCCAGCTCATCACTCCGAAACCCTGGTGAACGCCGCATTCGACGATCGAGCCCTTCACGTCGATGATGCGCTTGAAGATCTCGTAGAGAACGAGGAAGCGGGTCAGGTTCTGGCGCCGCACGTACTTGGGAAAGTTCTCCATCTTCTTTTCCCAGGACAGCGGATTGCGGTCGAACTGCTCCCGGTTGCGCGGCGCCTCGAGCGATTCGGCCTCGGTCCTCAGTCCACCTGAAACATTGGTCGGCTTGGCGCTCATGGCACCCCCTATCTGACTTTTCCCGTCGTCGGCAACGCGCGTACGTCACGCGCCCGTGTAGAATTCGCGGATCGATTTGCAGATCACCGCCACCTGTTCGTCCTTCAAGCCGGCGTGCATCGGCAGCAACAGGTAGCGCTCGGAAACGCGGTCGGTGAACGGCAGAGTGCTGGCGAAGCCGAGCTTCTCGAACTGATGGACCATGTGGCCGCCCCATTGGCGGATGGTCCCGATGCCGTGCTTCGACAAATGGGCCTGCAGCTCATCGCGCCTGTCTGCTTCGATCTCGTAGTTCTGGAAGATATCGAAGTGACGCGCATCCGAATCCGGCGCCGGCGGCAGCACCAGCGTGTCGAGGTCGCCGAGCAGATCCTGATAGATGCGGGCCAGCGCGCGGCGCTTGTCGATGTCCTCGACGTAGTACTTCAGTTTGACGTTGAGGATCGCCGCCTGGATGTTGTCGAGCCGCGAATTGTATCCCCACATCTCGACCTTGCCCGACTTCGCCCGGCCGTGATCCCGCAAGACGCGCACCGTTTCGGCGACGTCGTCGTGATTGGTGAACACCGCACCACCGTCACCGAAGCAACCCAAAGTCTTGGCGGGAAAGAACGATGCCGTTCCTGCGACACCGAAGCTGCCGGCTGCATGCCCGCGGAACCTTGCACCGACGGCCTGGCAGGAATCCTCCACGATCTTGAGGCTGAATTCATCGGCGATCGCCACGATCGCATCCATGTCGCAGACGCGACCGTTGAGCTGCACGGGCATGATGGCCTTCGTCTTCGCCGTCACCGCAGCGCGCGCCGAAGCAGGGTCCATCAGGTGGTCCGCGCCGCATTCGACCAGGACGGGCGTGGCGCCGACATGATGGATCGAGGCCGCCGACGCGACGAACGTGTGCGACGGCACGATCACCTCGTCGCCAGCGCCGACACCGGCAGCGCGTAGCGACATGATGAGCGCCATCGTTCCATCCGCGACGCCTATGACGTGCTTGATACCGAGCAGATCGGAAAGTCCCTTCTCAAAATCGAAGAGGTCCTGCTGCATAATGAAAGCGCCCCGCTGCAATGCGCTGCGGATCGCCTCCATGAATTCTTCCCCCCGCGAAGCGTAGTGATAGGGGTAATCGAAAAACGGGATCGTTTGCACGCGTTGCATCCTCTCTAGTGCTCCGGTTCCGACATTTGCTTGCCCACCGCTGCTAGGTTCCGAACGTCTGTCAGAACCAGTAGGAACACTGGCAACTTCATTATTCTCGCATGGCTTTTGCACCTGACGTTTGGTTGCGAGGCCGGCCCAACGCAGGGACCAAACGTCGGGTGCCCGACACTCGTGTTCCGTCTCCGACACTTGGCTCCACTTGCAGCACCCGATCGACCAAGTGTCGGAGACATAGGGAACACTAGCCACTCTATGATTCTAGTGTTGCTCTTGTCACAAACGCTTGGCAGGCCAGCTTGCAGCAAGCGGGGACCAAGCGTTAGTGACGCAACACTAGCAGGCGTTTGCCATCACTGGATCTCGTAGATGTAAACAAGTGATTTGCTGTTTGCGTGCACGCTGACGTCACCGACCCGTCCGGCACCGACGCGGTGATAGAACGCGTTGGCCTCGTCCTGCAGCGCACCCGTCACGATCCTAATGCGTCGTGTGCCCCGCGCCTTGAATTCATCGACCAGGGCCGCAAACAGTTGCCGGCCAAGCCCCTTGCCGCGCTTACCGCTGCTGACAGCGAAATTCAAGATCTCCGCATCGGGCAGATCGTCGAAACCGGACTTCGACGGGTATGCAATGGTCTCGGTGATCTTCTTCAAGAACTCACGCCGTACCATGAACCGCAAAAGATGCGGCGCGAACCGCCAGGATCGCCGCAGCACCGCTCTGCGCATCAGGGACCGGCTATTGGTCGATCCCGCGATCAAGCCGTCGATAGCGCCGTTGTCCATGGAAACGAGAACGAAGGAATCGGGCAGGCTTGCCAGCGAACGGTAGAACTCCGTCAAGAAACCCGTCCCGAGACGCGTCATGAAGCCATCGGTGATCGCAGCCATGTGGAGCGCCGCACACTGTTCGAACACGCGAGCGCCCGCATCGCCGGATAATCGCACGATTCGACAGTGCTCGGCTGGGTCCTCGCTCACGCCGCCTCCGCCGACAGCATCGAAGCAAATTGGCGGCCCGCGCGCTCGGCCATGGCGGGTGATACCTTGTCGTTGCAGGGAAGCGACACGATGTGTTCGGCCGATGTCTCGGCGTTCGGGCAGGAACCCGGCACATAGCCGACGCTTGCGAATCCAGCCCCTTGCAGCGGATCGACCGCGGACTCGAACCAATCCGAAAGCTCGAAACCGATGTCCTGCGCAACACTCAGCATTCTCGGCTTGTCGGCAGCCCATAACGGCAGGCGCGCGAACATGATCCTGTCCACATCCGGTGCAGCGATCTGTTGGACGCCCGAGCAGCCGGCCAGCCCTCGCAGATAGGCATCGACGATACTTTTGTTGCGGCCCCAATCGGCCCGGAACCCCGGCAGCTTGCGGCGCAGGCGCGCTTCCACGGATGGCGCAAGTGTCAGCCCGAAATCACTCGCCGGCTCCCGCTCCATGTCGTTGAAGCTCTTTTCCGCGACACCGGCGGAAGAGAGTGCCGCATACGTCTTCTTGATTGCCCAGAACCGTGTCGGTCCGTAAAGCGAGGTGAAGGCGATGTACTGCAGTCGTAGACGCGCATCACGAGCCGCCGAAGGCTGCGACAGGCTTGCATGGATCGCGGAAATCGCCGGGTTGAGCGATGGGTCGTTGACCACGAGGCCACCACCGACACCGAGCACCAGCGGCTTGGCCCACTCGAGCGAATAGTATGCAGCCGCGCCGAATGTGCCCACTCTTCTGCCGTCGTGCTCCGACCAATACGTGTGCGCGCAATCCTCGATGACAGGCAGGCCGTGATTCTGCGCAATGCGCATGATCTCGGTCATGTTCGCGGGATAGCCAAACGTGTGCTGCACGACGATGGCACGCGTGCGCTCTGTGATCCGCTCTTCGAGGGATGCGGGCGACATCGTGACACCGCCAGCTTCGACGTCCACATAAATAGGACGCGCTCCCGACGCCATGACGCCTTCTGGAACGGCGACACACGTATAGGCCTGCAGCGCAACCTCGTCGCCTCGTCCGATTCCCATCGCCTTCAGCACGCTGGCAAGCGCCACGCGACCTCGGAAGAACGTGAAGTCGAAAGCGAACTGATCGATCATGCTGACTTGCTCCGCGCGCCAAGCATTGGCTCGACAATCGCCTTCAGCGCACCCAATCCGTAGAATACGTGCCAGGCGAAAAAAGCGACCGGCATGGCGAAGAGAAAACGGACGTCCTTTTCGCGCAGCGCAATCTGTGCGGCGGAATAGACGGCAACGCTTGCGTAGGCTGCGAGGATCAAGGCCGCCAGCCACCAGAAAATCGGCTGGACGAAGCCGAGAAGCGCGGTGCCCGCCAGGGCAACGACGAACGCCGGCGGAATGAGGTTGCGGAATGAAACGGTCTGCACCGAAGCATAGCGATTGATGCGGAACGGCGTCGCGCCGCCCTCGATCGCCCATCCCGCGAATTTCGCGAGGCTGTCACGCGCGTAGTAGTCGGATGTGACGTCAGGCACCAGCATCATCCGCTTGCCGAGCGACGCCATGCGAAGATTGAACTCGCGGTCCTGCCCTCGGATCAGCGCCTCGTGAAATCCGCCCACCTCGTCGAACAGCGCGCGGCGCACGCAGAACAGGAAGACGATGTTGGTGTACGACGGCCGCGGCACGCCGGTGTAATGCTTCGCATCGCCGACCCCGAACCAGTGCGTCAGCAGCCGCGCCAGTGTGCGCGCCGTGAACGACTGGGACGCCGGCAAATTCCGGCGCACCCCGCCGACGTTGTCGACGTCGTAGCAGATGAGATACCAGATCAGCCGCGAGATGTAGTTCGGGGGATAGGACGCATGCGCGTCGAGGCGGATGACGATCTCGCCCTTTGCCTCCTCGATACCGAGATTGAGTGCAACCGGCTTGATGCGCCGCGGGTTGTCGACGACGCGGATCTGCGGATGCGACGCCGCCAGGCGCGCCAGTATCTCTCGCGTATTATCCGTGCTCATCCCGTCGATCACGAGGATCTCGAGCTTGTCGAGCGGATACTCGGTTGCGAGCACCGACATCAGGCAGCGCTCGATGAAGCGCTCTTCGTTGAAACATGGAATTATGACTGTCGCCGTCGGATCGCCGGAATAGGCCCGCACCTGCCGTGGGACCGGCCCTGCCGCCGAATGGTCCCCGGGGTTGAAGGCGTCAGCATCATCCGCGGTGTGCATGGCGTCCACCGCATCCATGATGTGCGTTGCCTGCATTGTGTTGCCAGTCATTCCGCAGCCCGCAAACGTGAACGGCGCAGGCATTGTGAAATCGCACCAGAAGATTTCGCAATTTTTGCGCGCAGCGCGAATGGGACCCGCTCCCACTCGCTCGCGTCACATACACGATAATGCGGTTCAGACAAGTAGCGTCAGGGGCACACCATTTCGCCAAACGATCTCTCCACAGACATTGTGGCCGAATGCGATCTGCGCGACATTTCCGCGACGGGCAAAGTGACCGGAAATTCCCCATGGCCGCGACCTACTTGGAACGCGACGCGCCCATGCCCTCCACATGGATTGGCGCACAACTCATTTGCCGATTACCAACGCTATGACGACTTGCGTGCGCAGAACAAACCGCCGGTCGTCCTCAGATCCTCGTTTGAAAACCCCTTGAAACGATCGGCGAGTTCGCTCGCATCTGGCACGCGCGCATCCGGATACTCGATAAGCCGCTCGTCGGCGACGATCTCGAACCCGGCCTTCTTGAACAAGGCCACGTACTCGCAATGCCGACGCCGGTTCTGAAAGTGATTGGAAGGATTGAAGCGTTTCCATTCCTCGTCGGAAAACCGCATGTAGTTGTACGGCCCGATGGAACGATCCACATAGCTGTAGTGATCGGCGTAATCGACGCGCGAGGAAACGATGCCACCCGGCGCCAGGATGCGACGGGCTTCCACCAGGATCGGTTCGAGTTGATCGAAAGGAACGTGCTCCATCGTGTTCGTACTGAGCACGACATTCACGCTGCCATCATCAAGTTTGGTGTCGCGCGCGTCACGCGGGGCGATATACGTCACGCCGATCGAACGAAGGTCGGCCAGCGACGTTATCGTCCGCTGCGGCCGACGGGGTACGTCAATCTCGGTCAACGCCTGGCAACGCGAGATCTCATGGTTGATCAGATCGATTTTTGCGTTGGGCTTCAGGTCGACGAGTATCTGACTGTCGACCCCGTGGCAGTACAGCCAGACATTATAGAACAGGTCCCAGCCGGCACCGAATTCGAAAACCTTCGCGTTGGCACATGAACCCAGATGGGTCTCAATGTTCTTGATGTGCCAGTCCAGATAATCCAGATACTTTTGCGAGAACTTCCGCGGCAACGATTTCGTCACCCGTCGCTGCAGGTTGTAATAAAGAGTATCGCTCATCGGCAGGCTCTCGATGAGACCGATCGCAGCCGCTTTGGTTTGCCACTTCATGTAACGTGATCCAACCCGGTTTCAGTTGCTAGATGGCCACTCAGACGGCCGTTTCGAGTAGGCTACTCAGGATATACTTCAGCCGCCGACCGCCAGCATTTCCTTCCAGACAAAGCCAGGCTTGTTGCCCGCCCGGTTGTATTGACCAACGAGAATGCGCGCGAGCGGGTACGAAGGAAGGTTCTGGCTTGCAACGCAGACGTTCCCGACCTTCACGCCGCGATCGCTGGGCTTGAACCCAAGCACTTCGAAACCCGACTTCAGGCTTTCCTTGGGGAGGTCGGTCCTGACCTGCGGGTAAACGTTCACGACAATCAGGTCCGAGTCGAGAAACCCGCCAGAACAGCCTTCCGCAACGAACGCGATTGCCGACTGGTGAAAGATGTAGATGTTGGCCTTGGACTTCACCACCTGATCTATCTCGCCGCTTTCAGCCTTACTGACACTCTCGATCAGCCGTGCTGCCGATTGCGCGCAGGCCGATGCACCGTTCTTGTCGACGCATTCGTTCATGATGCGAACAGCGATGGGTGCATACTCGCGAACCGCGGACTTGGCTGAGGAACTTGCAGTCTGCGTGCCTCGTCCGCTGAAGTGGATCGTGAGAAAGAACGACGACACGGCGGCAACCGCGCCCGCCAGCAGAATCATCGCAATCTCAGTCCTCGGTGTCATCCTACCGGCCTCGAGTGCTGAACTGGCCACACGCATCCGGAGCGGCGGCCGAGTGGCAATTGTCGAACCAGAACTCAATCGACGCCTCGGTGACGGTTATGCGACGACAAATCGCCGGCACCGGAACGCTAGTGAGCAACGCTCAACGCCTCCGCCAGACTGTTGGGCAGCGGCTGCGGTTGCAGCGGCGCTCGCCGCGCCGCCACCTGCACCACGTCCTGGTCGGCCCCGATGCGCCGTAGAACGTTCTGCACAATGGCAAGGGCACGCGACTTGGCCACGATGGCAACCACCGTCGCATAAATCAGCGTCAGATCGATCGTGAGACTCGCGTTGCGTACATAGAGAAGGCCGAGGCGAAGTTTCCAGGGTCGAATCAAACGACAATAGTCGAGGTCGGGATTGCTGCTCCCGGCGAGAATGTCGCCCTCGTCGGAGAAGACGATCGAGGAAAGATCGCTGATGCCGGGGCGCACATCGAGAAGCTGACGCTCTTCAGCCGTGTAGTGCTTGACGTCGCTTTCCACCTGCGGGCGTGGACCGATCAGGCTCATATCCCCGACCAGGACGTTCCAGAGCTGCGTGACTTCGTCGAGCTTGAACCGCCGCACAAGCCGCCCCATCGGAGTGATGCGGTTATCCGTTGCCTTGGTCGTACTGCCACCGGCTTTGTCGGCGTTGACGACCATGGATCGCAGCTTCACCATATGAAAGATACGGCCGCCACGGCCGATCCGACGGCCGAAATAGAAGGGGCTGTGGAAGTCGTACAGCCAGATCGCTATCGCGAACACGACGATCACCGGACCGAAGACCAGCAGTCCGATCGAAGCTCCGAGAATGTCCAGCAGCCGTTTTCCTGGGTAACCGATCATCTGAAAGCCATTTGTCGAACGGGCTGATCGAGAAGTCCGAGCACCGTGCGCTCGATCGCCGGGCTGTCGAGAGAATATCGCTGCCGGAGATAGTCCTGATCGCCGACGATGGACGAATAGATCGAGGGCATGCCGATGCGTGCGAACCTGACGCCGGCTCCCAACTCGGCAAGGACCTCCGCCACCGCGCCACCAAGCCCGCCGACGATGTTATTTTCCTCGATCGTGACGATGGCCCGCGTCTCGAGCGCAGCGCGCCGCACAGCCTCGGCGTCGAACGGCGTCAAGGTATGCATGGAGACAACGGCCGCCGAGATGCCGGCCCTGGCAAGGGCATCGCTCGCCCTGATCGCCTCGACCACGATGCCACCCGTCGCAATCAAGGTCACGTCCCCGCCGAGCCGCAGAACGCGTGCACGGCCGATCTCGAAGGATCCACCCGTCGCGGAGCTGTCGAACGGCACGTTCTTCTCGATGCGGAGATAGCCGACGCCGGGCCGGCGCGCGAGCTCGAGCGTCGCCGCCGCGGACTCGAAGGCGTCGCACGGAGCGACCAACTCGACGCCCGGCAAGGCCCGCATGATCGAGAGATCCTCGGTCGCGTGATGCGACATTCCAAGAGCGCCGTAGGTGAAACCGCCACCGGAGGCGACGACATTCACGTTCGCCTCGTGGTAGGCGGCATCATTCCTGATCTGCTCGAGGCAACGCAAGGTGGAGAAATTGCCGATCGAATAAGCGAAGACGGTCCAACCGTCGAGCGCAAGTCCGGTCGCCACGCCGATCATGTTCTGCTCGGCAACGCCGACATTGACGAAGCGGTCGGGAAACCGTTCGGATATGTCGGTGAAGATGCCGAAGCCGAGATCGGCCGTCAGCAGGATCACATCGTCGCGGCTTTCAAGCAGCTGCGTCAACGAACGAATGAAACTGTCTCTCATGTGGTCCGCCGCCTGCGTTCCAACTCGTCCATCGCCTGGGTGAACTCTTCTCCCTGAGCGGTACGATAGTGCCAGAGCACGCTGTTTTCCATGAAGCTGACGCCGCACCCCTTCACCGTACGGGCCACGACGACGGTCGGCTTACCGCTCTCGACGGCGGATCGATCGAAGGCCTGCCGCAGCGCGCCGTGATCGTGACCATCAACCTCGTGCACGCACCAGTTGAAGCAGCGCAGCTTTTCCGCGAACGGCTCGAGATTGAGCGTCTCCGTGGTCGTCCGGATGCTCTGCAGCCCGTTGAAATCGATGATTGCAAGCAGGTTGTCGAGCCCGTGATGGGCCGCGAAAAGAAACGCCTCCCAATTGGAGCCCTCGTCACATTCGCCGTCGCTCATCTGAACAACGATCCGATGACGCGCCCCGCGGCGCTTGGCCGAAAGTGCCATGCCGCAAGCGACCGGCAGACCGTGACCGAGCGAACCCGTGGAAAATTCGACGCCAGGAATGCCCTTGTGGGAAACATGCCCCGACAGATTCGAACCGTTCTGATAATGCCGCGCGAGATTGTCGACCGGAAAGAAACCCGATTCGGCCAGGGCCGCGTAAAGACCGGCACCCGCATGCCCCTTGCTCAGAATGAAGCGGTCGCGATCGCTCCATCGGGGGTTTTTGGGATCGACATCCAAAACGTCGCGGTAAAGGACAGCGAGAATGTCCGCGATCGAAAGAATCGAACCGACGTGCGAACTTTTCCCGAGATGGGTCATGTTGACCGCGTGCCGCCGGATCGCCCACGCCAAATCGATCGAGGAACCGATGTTTTCCTGCTGTTCAGGCATTCGTTTGTCGCCCCCAGAAACGGCACGTTGCACCGTTGCCCACGTACCCTTGATCTGTGAGTGTGTCCGTGTTTAAGGTCACACTACCATTCCGTCAACGGTGATCTCCGAGACGTCAACACCTGATGCGATTGGGATATCAAACAACACGAATTAGGCGCGCGGCAGGGGCAAAATGGCCACGTTGACCCCGACTCCTTCGACCCCGGAAACATGATGGGCAATTCGCTTGCGTCGCCACGCAGTGCTCGCATTTTTTCGGAGCCCAGCAGTCTCCTCGATGTGCTGCGAATTGGGATCGTCGTTGGCTTGCTACTCGTCGGCCAGGCCGACCCCGAACCGCGCCTGGTCGTCGGCGGCGTCCCCCTCAACACCTTGCTGTTCGCACTAGGGTTGATGGCCGCATTGACGGTGCCGCAGGCCGGGCGGAATCTGCTTGCGATCATGATACTCCTGCTTCCGCTGCATGTTCTGGCAATCACCCTGCTGTGGTCGCCTGATCCTGCGTACGGCAGCTGGAAGTACGTCAACCTGCTCCTGTGCACGATTCTCTCCGCCAGTCTGGCCTGGTCGGCGATCGAGCGCGCGGGTGCCACGTCGCTGGCGCGCATCTGGGTTCTCGCCAGCCTCGTTCTGCTGGTCCTCGCCATCATCACAAAACTCAAGACCGGGTTCTTCAATCGCGACACACCGTTCTTCATCAACGGTCCGATCGTATTTGCGCGCCTGATGGGCATCGCGATGTTGCTTTCGCTGGTGCTGCTCAAGGGCTGGGCCCGGGCCGCCGGCACAATGCTGTTTGCTCTAGCGATCGCATGGACCGCCTCGAAGGGTCCGATGCTCATCATGGCCATCTGCGTCGGCATGTACGTCTTGGGCAAGGGCGGGAGACGTCTCGCGCTTCCCTTGCTGCTGTTCGTTGCCGTCATCGCGGCGCTATCCGCCGTCTACTGGGACAGGCTCGAACAGGAATCGTTCGCCCGTCTCGCGGAAACCTACCGGTATCTCGTCGAGGATGGTCCCATCCCGGCGAGCCTCGAGAGCCGGATCGACATGATGCACATTAGTCTCGACGCGATGGGGCGGCATGTCTGGGGCGTGGGTCTCGGCGGCTGGGCATTTTCGACACCGACGCCGCAACCCTGGCCATATCCGCACAACCTGTTTCTCGAAATCCTCTCCGAATCCGGATACATCCTCGGCACGATCGGCCTCCTCCCGTTCGTCATGTTCCTTGCATTCTGGCGCTCGCCCTTCTTCCTCGTTGCGCTCTTCCTTCTGCTTGGTCAGCTGTTCAGCGGCGACATGCTGGATGCGCGCTATCTGTTGTTCTTCTCATTGCTGTGTGTCATGCATCCGAGAGAACAAGCGGCACCGGGCAGATTGTGACACGACACCCCAGACCACATCGGCCCAGCGGTAAAATTCCATGAAGTTGCCAGTCTTCCGCACTGCCCACCAGTACGTGCATGGCATCGGGCTGCGCTTCATTGCCCTGCTCGCCAAGTTCGCGTTCCTGATGCTGATCGTGCCTATGCTGCCGGATCAGGTCTATGCCCAATACCTCTTCCTGTTCACGATGGCGCTCATCGTCGCACGCGTGCTCTCGCTCGGCGCCGAGGAACATCTGCCAATCATGGTCGGCAGAGATCAAGGGCTGGCAGAAAGCTACATGCCGCTGTTCGTCATCTCCTCGGTGGCCGCGGTTGTTGCAGCCGGTGCTCACATAGCGACGGGGGAAATTTATCTCATCATCGCGGCTGTTGTCGCGCAACTCGCCGCTGGCTGGGTGCTCGGCGGTCTGGTTCGGTCCCATGCGCCGCACGTCTTCGAGCGGCTGCTCAACCTGCCGGTGGTGATCTTCGTCGCAGCCTGCTTCGTCTGGCCACCCACGTCTCTCTCGCAACTGTTTCTCTACTATTTTGCAACTGGCCTGCTGGTGCAGCTCGCCATAGCGGCCAACGCAGGCGCGTTCCGGCGCGGCCGCTTCGATCGCATGACGACGGCGATACCGGCGCTGCTGAATTCATTGCTGCCGGGATTGGCGAAGACGACATCCAACATTCTCGTCGTCATGAATTCTCGCGCGCCCGTCGTGTTGCCGGGCCTCATGCTCGGCGTGGTCGTCTCTGACGCAACCGCGCTCGCGGTCAGCATTGCCGAAGCCGTTTGGCAGATCGGCATGGTTATCTCGATGCGAAACTATGCCGCCTATTGCCGTGGCGAAGCCGGGCTGCGGCGCATGAAGATCACCTGTGCCGCCTCCTTCACCGCGCTTGTGCTGCTGGCAATCCCCCTCCTGCTGATCCCATTGCCGATATCCATTCCGAAGATCGACGGTCCGATGATCGGCTGGGCCTTGATCCTGATGGGGGCGTTGCTGGTTCTCATGGAGGCGCGCTATTACGTCTGGGCGCAACGCAAGGGAACGGTCGAGGTCCTTGCCATACAGGCGGCTCTCATCGCCGGCGATGCGGCAATCGTCTGGCTACTCGACCAGCACCAATGGCTGCCGGCAATGGCACTGTTCAACGCCTTCTGCGCCATGCTGTTCATGGTTCTGGCGGCAGTCTTCTACCGCAACCAGGGTCACGAGACACCATGATCCACCAAGCCGCTTGAAGGGGCGTCGGTCCAGCCCGCCGCTGCATTAAAACCGATCGGCGACGCACGTTACGCTTGATTGGAAGGCTACCGGCATGTCGCCGGCGCTCAACCTCTTGGACACGCGACGAACACCACGATATCGACAGACATCCAAATCGACCGGCGGCGGTGATTGGCAAGTCGCGACGGCAGGAGCCCGCAGATGGGGACGTTTGAAGCACCGACCGAGAACTCGCACCCCCTTCTTGCGCAAGCGCCGACAACCGGCGGCATGCTTCTCGAGTGGAGCTTCGCCCTGCTCTGCGGACTTGCAGTCGCGGTGCCACGCGCCAGCTGGGTACTGCTCGGCCTGTTGTGTCTTTCAATCGCGGTTTCCAGATCATTCATGGCCAGGAGATATCTCTGGTCGGATGCCTTGTCGCGATTGAGCGGATTAGATCTCGCGGCGTGGGCGGCAATCCCCGTCCTCGCGCTCGTATCGACTCTCTGGTCACTCGATCCAGGTGCATCGGCCTCGAAGGGGGCACTACTTCTTCTGCTGCTGGCGGCATTCACACTCAGCTACGCCGCCATCCGTCAGACCGACCGCTCCATACTTGTGTACGTGCTGCGTGGCGTCGCCTTCGGTGTCGTGTTCGGCACCGCCTATCTCGCGCTCGAGCTTTACGGAAACGGACTGTTCTCGCGCACGATGTACAATTCCTTCGGCTGGCCCTTCGGCATCAGGGTCGGCCCCGCGGGGCATCTCGTTAAGGACGGCCGATCCGTCGGGCTCTACGCCGGAGCGCTCAATCGCAACACGGTGGTTGCAACGGCCCTATTGTTCCCCGTCCTGCTGGCGTTCCTGCTCTGGCGGCCACGAAGCTGGCGGGCGGTCGCTGGGGCGCTCGTCATCTGGGCGTTCGCAGCGAGCACCATCATGCGCTCTTACAGCGAGACATCGAAGCTCGGGCTCACGGTTGGGACGATTGTTGCTGTCGGTGCGATGCTGCACTGGCGGACGATGCTGCTGCTCGTGAAGGCTACCTGGTTCACGGCATGCCTTCTCTCGCTCCCGGCGGTGTTCCTGTTCCTGAACCTCGGCTTGCAGCACCACGAACCGATCAAATCGCTGCACCAGATTCAGCGGCTTCGGATCTACGAGAGTGCGGCAACCGAGTATCTGAAGGCCCCGCTCATCGGGGTTGGTGCGCGTTCGAGCGCGGTTGTCCAGAATTGGTCCGACGATCAAGAGAGCGCGGCGTCAACGAACCGTGCGCGTATCCAGGTCCATCCCCACAGCGTCTATCTCGAAGCCTGGCTTGACCTCGGCGCCGTCGGCGCAGTTCTGTTGTGGTTGCTAGGTCATAGGATACTGACGGCAATCGCGCGCCAGCCGCGCCATCTGCGTGAACTTCTTCTGGCTCACTTCGCAACGATCGCGGCCGTGATCGCGCCGTCCTATTCCATGTGGCAACTCTGGTTCGTCGCCGGCGCGCTGTTGTCGGCACTGATATCGACGGCATGCGTCGCCGCATTTGCGTCGCGGGCGCCCGCACCGGATTGAGTGTCACGCGGAGGCAATCTTGCCGCTCTTTGCGCGACCGGCCCGCACCACTCTACGCGTGCTGCGGGCCGGTCGGAACATGCACTACCAACACTACGAACCGCCTGACGACAGGCGATAGCAACGGGCGAACTGAAACTTCAGATCAGCCCGTCGAGCGTGGCAATGTCGTAGGTGGTGCCACCGAGGGTGACAAACTCGACGCCGACCAGCGTGTCGGTGCCCGAGATCCCGTTGACGACATAGTTGGCGCCACTCTGCGCAACCGTGTAGTCGCCGAGCGTGCCGTCGAGCAGGAACGTGTCATCGCCGAGCCCGCCCTCGAAACGGTCGTTGCCGAGGCCGCCGTAGTACGTGTTGTTGTTGGCGTCGGCATAGAAGTAGTCGTTGCCGTCGGAGCCAATGACGTTCTCGACGCCCGTCATGTTGCCGCCTGAGACATATCCGACGCCATTGTGGAAGCGGAACTGATCGAAGGCGATGTTGAGGTTGACCCACGTGCCGAGGTCGAAGCCGCTCATGTCGAGCGTATCGGAACCCGCACCAGCCGACACGAAATCACGCCCGCCGACGTAGACGTATGTGCTGTCGGTCGCATCGCCATAGAAGTAGTCGGTTTGCGCCGTCGTGACGAAGCGCTCGACGTCGGACAGCACCGCGTTCGCAACCCAGCCCGAACCGTCGTTGGAGCGCAGTTGCGAGGACGGCGCGGTCAAGTTGATCCACACGAGGTTCGCCGTCATTGCGGAAACATCGAGCGTGTCGATGCCTCCGTTGCCGTCGAACGTGTCGAAGCCCGCCGAATAGTAGTACGTGTTGTCGCCCGCGTTGCCGTAGAAGAAATCGTTGCCGGCGGAATCGGAGACGTTCTCGATGTTCGCCAGTGTGGCGCGACCGACGAAGCCCGCACCGCTGTCCACGCGGAACTGGCTGCCGGCGGCATCGAGGTTCACCCAGTTGGATACGACGCCGGTCGATGTCGAGAGATCGAACGTGTCGATATCGGCGCCGCCGTCGATGGCATCGAAACCACCGGAAGCCTGGATGCTGTCATTGCCCGCACCGCCACCGACCTGATTGGCGCCCGCCGATCCGGTAAGCGTATCGTCGAGACTGGAGCCGACAAGGTTCTCGAAGTTGGCGATCGTATCACCAGCCGCGTCACCGCCAGACGCCGCACCGGTGCCGAGGTTGACCGTGACGCCAGCGCCCGATCCCGCATAACTCAGCGTATCGATGTCATCGCCGCCGTCGAGATCGTCACCACCTGCGCCACCGATGATCGTGTCATCGCCAGCACCGCCGCTGATCGTGTCCGCACCGTTGCGGCCGGACAGGACGTTGGCACCGCTGTTTCCGAAGATAACGTTGTCGAGGGCGTTACCAGTACCGTCGAGATCGGCGGTACCCGTCAGCGTCAGGTTCTCGAGGTTCGCCAGCAAGGTGTACGTCACTGAAGAATCGACCCGGTCAGTTCCCTGGTTGGAGAACTCGATCGCCGCATCACCGCTATCGTCGACGACATAGACGTCGTCGTCCGCGCCGCCGAACATGAAGTCCGCTCCGAGGCCACCGTCGATCATGTCGTTGCCGGCGCCGCCCTGGATCGTGTCTTCGCCTGCTTCACCGTTCAGCGTATCGGCGCCGCCACCGCCGTTGATGGTGTCACCACCCTCGCCACCCGAGAATGTCTGTCCGAGCGCCGTATCGGTTTGATCGCCGTTGAACACATCGGCGAAGTCAGATCCGGTGATGTCCTGCCCTTCGACACCAGACAGCGGATAGATGCTGACCGTTGGCGCAGCTCCGGTGAATGTGTTGCTGGGGGCAACGACACCACTGACGTCCTCGGTCTGGTCGAGGGCACCGATCCCGATGCTCTCGAAGATGTTGTTGATGAATTCGTTCGACGTGACGGTCGTCCCGTCGGCGACTCCATCGATCGACATGCCGACGAAGTTGCCTTCGAAGCTGTTGCCATCGATCGAAGTGTTCTCGGCACCCGGATTGATGTATGTGCCGGTCGCCCAGCCCGAGAACGCGTTGTTGCTGATTTCGGTGCCAGTGCCCGAACCAATCGCCGTCAACACGCCACGGGAGGTATCGCCGTCGACGGCACCGCTTCGCGTAATGACGTTGTTGGTCACCGTCGCATTATTGGCCTGCACGTAGACGCCAGCGAGCTGACCCAGGCCAGTATCGCCCTCGGCGATCGCGAAGCCGTCGACCGTCACCCCGTCCGCAAAGACGTTGATCCTGCCTGTCAGGGTCGATTCGAGCCCTCTTGCATCGGTACCCGCAATTCCGGCGTTGGCCCCGATCAACGTCAGATTGGCCACGCTTATATTGACGATTCCCGAATAGTTCCCATCGGCGACCAATATCGTATCGCCCGCTTGCGCTGCCGCGACCGCGTCCTGAATGGTCGCGAACGCCCCGGACCCGACCAACAGGATGCGCCCACTCGAGCTCTCGACAATCTCGACGCCCGTCAGCGTATCGGTACCTTCGGCGCCGCCTGTCGTTACCGTCCATTCGGTGCCGTTATACGACAGCATGGAGACGTCGATCGCCTGGGAATAGACGGCGGTATCCGTGCCGTTTCGGCCCAACAGCAGGTCGTCACCGCCAAGGCCGGTCAACACGTCGGCATCGGCGGTCGCGCCAAGCGTCGGGTGATTGTTGGCGTCGATATAGTCGGCGCCCGCAGTGCCGGTCAGCGCGTCGTTGCCTGATCCGCCCAGGATGACAACGATGTCGTTGAGCCCAGCACCGGGGGTCACGGTGACCGTGCCGCTCGCGTCGAAGTCGACATCCTCGGTCAGGTTGCGGAAATTGAAATCCGTTCCGACGTTGAAGAATTCGTTTCCGCTGGCGGTGATGTTGTCCTCGGTGAAGCCGACGGATGCACCGCTTCCAGCGTTCTGCAACACGTTGTCGATGACGGAAATCGTTGACGGCGGCGAAGCATCGAGGTTGAGCGCCGTCCGCGACCACTCGATGACGTTGCCCGAAATCTCGATGGCGACGCCGCCACCGTCGATCCAAATTCCTCGTCCCCAGGATGCGGTGCTGAACAGGGCTTCCGAGGCACCCGATATCAAGTTATCGGAAATGACCACCGTACCGCTGGCGACTGGAGATACCTGGATCGCGCGTGCGTCGACGGAGGCCCCCGCAACGTCGGACCAGAAGATCGAATTTGTGATCGTGTGGCCGGACGTGCTTCCGCCGGTAAACACGTGCACCAGCGGATTGGATGAGCTTGCGCCGACATTTCCGTCGTTCACGAACCTGATGCCATCGATCGTCACGTCACCGACAGCGGTGATGTCGTGAGTACCGATGATCGTCGTTTCTCCCGTGCCGCCTGACGCATCGCGACCCGCAACCGCATCGCCAGCGTGTGCACCGACAATGGTCACGGCGCGGTTGATCACAAGATCTTCTGTGTAGGTGCCTGGCGCGATGTTGATCGTGTAGCCGTCCTGCGCCGCGTCGATAGCGTCCTGAATCAGCGAGAACGTGCCGACGATGTTGCCACCGCCATCGAATAGCTGGACCGGATCGGCCAAGTCGAGAGTTGCATCGCCGAACACCAGCATCTCGACATCGGTGAGCGTGTCGGTTCCTTCATCGCCATCACCGGCGTTGTTGTCCGTCACGCTGGTGAAACCTGTGACGAACCCGGTCGTCGGATTGGTCGTCACGCCGATCGTGAAATCCGCGACCCCCCCTCCGTACACAGCCGTATCGTTGTCGGCGCCGCCGTCGAGCGTATCATTGCCCGAACCGCCGACGAGAATGTCGTCGCCACCAGCACCGTGGAGTTCGTCGTCACCGCCGTAGTCGACATTGCCCTCGGCCGGCGCGTTCAGGAGGTCGCGGCCGTTGGTACCTGTGTAGATGTCATCGGCATCGGTCCCGCGGACGACAACGTCGTAGGTGGCCGCAGGATTGCCGTTGTTGACGATCGTGATGCCCGAGAGATCCAGCGTATTCGTGGCCCCCGGTGCGTTGCCTGCGAAGTAGCCGGGATAGCCACCGTTGCCTTGCGTATCCTGACCAGAGGACCCGATCGGGTCGATGAACACGAGTGCGCCGAAATCACCACCGGCATACCCGGTCGTCGCATCGATCGTGACGTTCGAAAAGGTCAGCCCGGTAAGGTTGGTGAAGCCCTGGATCATGATCGGTGGCTTATGGAACGCGCCGGTGATGTCGACG
The DNA here is from genome assembly GCA_020442185.1 of Hyphomicrobiaceae bacterium. Classification (GTDB taxonomy): domain Bacteria; phylum Pseudomonadota; class Alphaproteobacteria; order Rhizobiales; family Hyphomicrobiaceae; genus JAEUMD01. The sequence continues at coordinate 924 of JAGRKS010000150.1, read as the reverse complement.
TCGGAGATAGAAACGGTGCCGATCGGGTCGAGGACGTCATATGTCGCCTGATCGAACCCGGAAATCTGAATTGCGGTGTCCGCCCGATTGGCGTTCGGCGTCAGATCAGTATCCGTGCTGACGATATCGACGTTCGAGATGGTCGCTGCACCGTGGAAGTCGAACAGTACGATCGCTCCCGAACCATTCGAGTTGCCATTGCCGCTGCCGGCGTCCGTAAATGTCGAATTCGTAATGCTGACAGCGTTGAGACCGGGGACATCGTTGATGATCACGCCGTGCTGAGAGGTGTCGCTGATGAGGACGTTGTTGATCGTCAGCACATCGAGAATCGTATTGCTGGCGACCGACACGGCTACACTGCCGCCGGTAATGCCGAAACCGTCGATTGTAACGTCTGCCGTCACGCTCGGATTTGGATCGTTCAAGTCACCACTGAGCGCAAAGGCCACTCCCGAAGAGGGGGCGATGACTGCGCCTGTTGGGCCATTGGTGGCGATGAAATTGATATTGCCCCGTGTACTGATAACAACGTTTTCGACATATACGCCGTCTGCAACGAAAACCGATATTGGATCACTCAGCGGCCGGAATCCGGCATCCGCTACGGCCTGCCCCAGAGTCTGATACGGATCAAGCGCTGTACCTGTTCCGCTCGTGGGATTGCTCGCATCTACGAAAATGTTGGTCATGAATAACTCCCGCCACGCTATTTCGCGCCAAATCCGCCAATCCGGTTGATTGCAGGAATTGTATGGACAAGGCGTCGACCAACAGTCAGCTAGCACACACGCTAGGCGAAATTAGCCATTCAAATGGATGGGAATTGACGGCGGTTCGCTGCAAAATTCAAGAAGACGCAGCATTCGAGCCGGTTCTGCCGCAAGGGACAGTGATTCAGATCAGCCCGTCGAGCGTGGCGAT
>JAGRKS010000149.1 GCA_020442185.1 Hyphomicrobiaceae bacterium | reverse complement strand
CCTTTATGGGTACGCAGCCTAGGGCGCGAACATCAAGGGCCACCCGCTCGACGTGGAGGACGATCCTTGCGCGCTTTCAATCCGGGTGCGCGAGCTATCGGATGAATGCGCTATCATGGCAGCGGGAGTTGCGAGGATAGTGTTCAGCGTGGCGACCGGGCCCGACGGCTCATTCGCCGCCAGTCAATTGCGATCGAGAGGCCGATGATCATGCGTTCCGTTCTTCGACACCGCGCTACCTTGGGCGCCACCTTGGCGCGACGCACCGCAGCACATGTTTGCGCAATGTACCTTGTGCTGGCTTTCGCCGTGGTGTTCGTCACGCCGACCACTCGTGTCATTGCAGCTCCGCTCGGCGCAACCGTCCCGGCGCAAACGGCTGCCGCCGTTGACGGAACTGTTGTCCGCGTCAGCGAGAAGGGCAAGTGTCTCTATCGCTGCCGCATCGTCCGCGAGGAATGCAGCGACGACAATGCGCGCGCCGCCCGTGGCGATGATGTCTGCTGGGATGGATATCGCACGTGCCGCGAAGGCTGCGGCGATTTCTCCCCCGTAGGAGACGACGGGCGCGCGCAGGACGCGCCTGCTGGCGATCCGGCCAGCGCCGACGAGGTGGTGCGAAATCCGGTGGTCATAAGAGCCGGAAAGTGGCTCGAGGGCCTGGCGTTCGACGGGCGCTGGCTGTGGGCGGCCGAAAGCGGACAACGCAGTGTCGCGCGGCTCGATCCGACGACCGGAAAGATCGCCGAGCGTGTCAACGTCGGCCGCCTGCCGACCGCGATGGCGTCGACCGGTGACGGCCGTATCTTCGCGCTGGTTGCGACCGACAAACTCATTTGGGCACGCAGAAGCGGCCGCGACCGGCAGCTTGCGCGGCTCGGCGGCTGTCCGACCGGCATGATCGAGCGCCACAACCAACTCTGGGTGTTGAGCGAGCCCGATTGCAGCTCGGCAGCGAGCCGGTTGACGAGAGTCGATGCGGGCAACGGCCGGCAGCGGCAAACCGCGGTGCTCGGTGAATGGGCGCAGGCGCTGACCGCGAACGACGCCGAAGTGTGGATCGCGCATGTCCGCGCGCCAGCGCTCACCATCGTCGATCAAGACACGATGCGCGCAACCACGATCGACATCCGCGGTGCCTCGCTTTGGGCCGTGACCTCGAACGGCCGATCGGTGTTTGCCGGTGGCCGCATCGGCGAGGACAACGACGCCGGAGTGGTCGTCGCCATCGATCCGGCCGGGCGTCGCGAAGTGCGTCGCGCGCGGCTCTCCGAACGCATTGCGCGCATCGTCGCCGACGACGATCACGTCGTAGCCGTCGGTGCCAAGGGAACGATATGGATTCTTTCTGCCGTGGATCTCGATCTCAAGCGGACGATCACGCTCGGCCTAGGGGAATTCACGCCGAGCGCGCTGCTGTTCCACGACGACGCTCTACTCGTCGCGGCGGGCCAATTCCGCGGCGAGAATGGCGCCATCTTCATGGTCGGTGATTGGCGTCCAGAGGGCGGCGGCAAAGCCGGAGCGTCGGGGAACGATGCACCGGGTCGCGCTGCCGTGCAGCCGAGTTTCGACTGCACGACGGCGCGCGGCGAGGCCGAACGCGCGATCTGCGGCAACGAAGAACTGGCTGAGCTCGATGCGGAACTCGCAGAAGAATTCAACATCGCCGTCAGCAACATCACGTCGGCTGCAGTGGGCGGAACTGCCGCCGATGTCGCCAGGTTCCGTGGCGAACAACGCGACTGGCTCGACATGCGCAATCGCTGCGGCCGTGATGTCGGCTGCATCGCCGCGGCCTATCGCCAGCGTCTCGAAGTTCTGCAGGAGCAGAACCAGCCCGAATAGCCGAGATGCGGCGCGAAATATCCGCGCGTAAGGCGGCTCGCACCGACACGACCCGACCTGACCCGCGACCAGAAGGATCAAGCCCGATCAACAGGAGTGTTCACGAAAACCGCTATCGCGTTCGTCGTTGGCGCCGTCCTCGCCATCGGTGGCGTCGGCCAGATCATGCCGGCCAGATCGAGCCGGCCAGTTCATGCCGGCCAGCGCGGCCGGCTCGGTGGATGGCCTCACCGCGCAATCGCTGAGCAGGTTGCTCATACTGACGCGCAGCCAAATGACCTGCGAAGAGGGCAAGCGGTTGTGCGAGAATGCATGCGGTAACGGAGACCCGCCGGGTTGCGAGCGTTTGCGTGGCGGCTGTGGGGCCCAGAAGCCCACGGGTCGCTGGAAAAGTTGCATCGCACAGTGCAACGAGACGTATTCGGCCTGCTGAGCGGCCGCAAACACGTCAGGGCTCCGAGCCGTGCTGGTGTCGCGTTTGGCTTCGGGTGCCGTGGTTATCCGCTACGGCGTTTCGGGGCGGACGGTCCGCGCTGTTGCGCCCGGCACGCTCAGATGCGACATGAAACCGGCAAGCACAGGGAGCCCGAGATGCAATGCAGCGCGAGATCAACAGGCCGGGATTGTCATGACCACATCTGACCGCTGGCCCGACCTCGCCGGACGGCTCGTTGCGGATGGCTCGGGCCAGCATCACGTGATGCCGGTTCGCGTTTATTTCGAGGATACCGACGCAGGCGGCGTCGCCTATCATGCGAGCTACATCCGCTGGTGCGAGCGCGGACGTTCCGACTTCCTGCGGCTGCTCGGCACAGATGCCCGGCGCATGATCTCGCCAGAGCCCGATGGACCCGACCATCACGAGCCAGCGGCTTTCGTGGTGCGCCGGATGAGTTGCGATTTCAAGCGCCCGGCGCGGATGGACGACGTGCTCGAGGTGACGACGCGCGTCAAGGAACTCGGTGGCGCCAGCGTCACCCTGGTACAGACGATCGCGCTCGATGGCCGTGAGATTTTCGAGGCCGATGTGACAGTGGTACTGGTGGCGGTGTCGGGCAAGCCGCTGCGCTTGTCCGAAACGCTGCGCCGGGCCTTCGCCTCTGGCCGGCAGCCAGGCTAGTGCATCCGAGAGGACGTCTGGTGTCTGGGTGTGGCTGACCGCGACAGAAAGTCCAACCATGCGTCGCCTCGACCTGACCGGGTGCAACCGCTCGAGCCACCACAGCAACGTACGGTTCTCGGACCCCGGCATCGTTCGGCGCGTATGCCGCCCACTACCGCGCCGCGCCGCGGCGTGGCAAGTTGAGGGCGTCGTGCCGCGCGGTTGGCGACCCGTCGGGACACGTCGGGAAATGCCGGAAGTGTGTGTGCCTCGTCACCGCACGAGGCGGGCAGCAGTACGATGCGCGTGGGGCTTGGGGGGAGCTGCGAAATGATCAGCAAAGATCCGGCGGGCGTTGGCGTTCCGGACGCGCAGCGTTCTGCGGAAGACGAGGGTTGCGTCGTCGGCGAAACCCCGGCGCAAGCGCATGACGTGGCAGCGCCATATCCCGATGCCGACATCGAGGACGCGATCGAAGGTCACGCCCGCTTTCGGGCGGCATTCGAGAAGGACCGGGCATTTTTCCGCGACCTCGCGACGACGAAGCAGAAGCCGCGGTTGTTGTGGATCGGTTGCTCGGACAGCCGCGTCGTGCCGGCTCAGATCACAGGCGCCGACCCCGGCGAGTTGTTCGAGATCCGCAACATCGCCAACTCGGTGCCGCCTGCCGACAGTTTCGACGACAGTGTCGGCGCCGCGATCGAATATGCCATTGAGCATCTCGGCATCGACGATATCGTCGTCTGCGGGCATACCGGGTGCGGTGGCGTTGCGGCGCTGATCGAAGGTGATGCGATCGGCGACGATACGCATCTCGCGCGCTGGGTCGATCTGACGCGACCGGCGCATGCCCTGATCCGCGCTGCCGGCGTCGATGGTCCGGAGCGGGCGGACGAGACGGCGAAGGCGCATGTTCAATTCCAGATCGACAACCTGATGACCTATGCGATCGTGGCGGATGGTGTGGCGTCGGGTCGTATCACGGTGCACGGCTGGCTCTACGACATGCACGAAGGGCGGCTCTTCGCCTACGATTCGGCGGACGGGGCGTGGCGCGACCTACTTGGAGAAGGAAGCTGATCGCCGCGGACCCGTCGGCGGGCGGCATCGGGGCTGGTCTTGGCAGCTCACCGGCCGGCTCCCGTCAACGGGTCCGCGCAAAAATAGGCTGGCTTAGCTCCGGGGGCCCCGGCGGTGATGGCGCCCGCGATCATCGTCATCGTTGTCGCTCTGGGATTCGTTGCCATGCTTGCGGTAGCGGCTCGCGTGGTCGCGGTCATCGTCGCGGCGATCCGAGTATTCACCGTGGCGCTCGCGTTCGCGGTAGCCTCGACCGTCGTCGTCGGAGGCGAACGCCGGCATGGCAAGTGCGGTGGCCGCCGCGATGGCGAGAGCGGCGAATGTGATCGTTTTCATGAGGGTGTCCTCTTTGGTGTTTGGTTTGTTTCGCGAGTACCCGTCGTTTGGGTGAGAGGACCATATCGAGTTGCCCATAACCGACAGCTGACGTCCGATGTCATCGAACGGTAAGCTGGCGTCCGCCGCTTGGCGCGGGTCGATGCACGCCCGTCGCTCCTGCATCTTATCGATTTCCGGTGGATAAGCGGGGCTCAGGCAGCGCAGCCACCGCGACACCGCTGCTTTGTGGCCATCTCGATCGCTCGCTGCTGCCAATGGACCGAGATCCGCAATTGAGGAGTTGTGCAATGGCGCCGTCATCAACCCGGGCGCAAGTCCTTTGCCTCGTGGCGGCTTGTCTCGCCGTGGCAGGCTGCGGCGATGCGCCCAGCTCAGCGACGGTTCCGCAATTGCAGGCCCAACTGGGCGGCGCGCACTGCCGCTTCACGTACGAGAGTGAGCGTTGCCAATCACGCGGCTTCAACGTCATCGATCTGTTGGTCAGCTCTGAGGATGAATGCGATCTGTGGGCCGTGCAATGTCTCGGCACGATCATGTCGGAGCAGAGCACGACGGTGCTCATTCGTGTTCTCGACACCAAGAGGGATGTTGAAACATGTGACGGCGTCCTGCCGGTGCGATCGCAGGCCGTGGCCCTTCTGGGCCTCCGAGCCGACCCGCGGGCGATCGCGCCGTTGGAGCGACTGTTGTCGTCACGACCGAAGATGAAACTCTCGCCGGGGGCGGTCGGCTGTGAGCCACGGCCAGAGGATGCCGGTGTGATCGAGCAGGCCCTTGGCCAGCTTAGGCGGTGACGGACCGACGCCCGCCAACAGCCGTAGTCTCGTCTCGGCGACGTCAGTTTATCCATTTTCGGGGATAAGTGGCTTCCTGAGCACCAATCGGGGCCTCGGTTTGGTCATATTGCAGGGCAACATGCGTCAAGATGGGGTGGTGCTGGCCCGTCGGGCCAAGCTCGGACGGCCTTTTGGCCGTTCGTGACCGAGACCGTCAGGATTTCGAGCGTGCCGGCGTATGGTGCGCGCGGTCCCGCCGTCTGGCGCCGCGCCCTCGACAACCACGCGACGGATACACCAATGAACCCGGCGGACTTGCTCAAGACGACACTCGATCCGGCGGCAGCCGGCGGCTTTTCCTTCCTCGAACTGTTCCTTCAGGCCCACATCGTCGTCAAGGTGGTGATGCTCGGGCTGCTGGTGGCGTCGGTCTGGTCCTGGGCCATCATCGTCGAGAAGATCTTTGCCTTCCGGCGAGCGCGTCGAGAGGCCGACAACTTCGAACAACAGTTCTGGTCCGGCCAGTCTCTCGATGAGCTCTACGGGGCAATCGCGCGCGGAAATCCCATTACCATGGCAGCCTTGTTCGTTGCGGCGATGCGCGAATGGAAGCGATCGGTCGAAGGCAACATCCGCGCTCTCGGCGGCATCCAGCTGCGTGTCGAGAAAGTCATGGACGTGACCATCAGCCGCGAAATGGAGCGGCTCGAGCGGCGTCTCCTGTTCCTCGCGACGGTCGGCTCGACGGCACCCTTCGTCGGATTGTTCGGCACCGTCTGGGGCATCATGGCAAGCTTCCAGGCCATCGCCGTTTCGAAGAACACATCGCTCGCCGTCGTCGCCCCGGGTATCGCGGAAGCGCTTTTCGCCACTGCTCTCGGCCTGATGGCGGCGATCCCGGCGGTCATCTTCTACAACAAGTTCTCGGCCGATGCGGCGCAGATTTCGCAACGTCTCGAGGCGTTCGCCGACGAGTTCGCCGCGATCGTGTCGCGCCAGATCGACGTGCGGACGTGAGACGGTGAGCGACGTTAAGAGTGTGCGCGACGGTGTGACTGACACATGAGGACTTAGGCCATGGGCGCGAGTATCAAGATGCAGTCTGGCGGTGGCGGCCGCCGCCGTCGTGGTCGTCGCGGGCGTGGCGCGCCGATGTCGGAAATCAACGTCACGCCGATGGTCGACGTGATGCTCGTGCTGCTCATCATCTTCATGGTGGCAGCCCCGCTGCTGCAGGTCGGCGTGCCGGTCGAGTTGCCCGAAACGCGCGGCAAACAGCTCGCGGCGAAAAAGCAGGATCCGCTCGTCATCACCGTGAAATCGGACGGCGAAATTTTCATCGGCGAGACCGCGGTGAAGATCGATGAGGTCGCGACGAAACTCAAGGGCATCGCCAAGAACGGCTATGACGATGCGATCTTCGTGCGTGGCGACAAGGGCGCCAACTATGGTTCCGTGCTCCGAGTCATGGGGCGCATCGTCGAGGGCGGCTTCACGAAGGTCTCGTTCGTGAGCGAGGTCGAAAGCGGAGGCTGACAGGCAGGCGCGTGTACATCGGCTTCGCCATATCGCTATTGATGCACGTCGGTGTTCTCGCCTGGGCGCTGATTGCGATCCACGGCGCGAACAAGCTCGACATGCCCGATACGCCGCCGCTCGAGGTCGCCATCGTGACGCCCTCGGAACTGACGCGCATGCGCCAGGGCGATCCTGATTCCAAGGAGATGGTCGCGAAAGCGGAGGCCGAGCCCGAAAAGGAAATATCGAAAAAGGAAGCGCCGAAGCCGAAACCCGTCGTAGCGCCGCCGCCGCCCGCACCCGAACCACCGCCGCCGGACGAGACCGCTAAGGCGGAACCGCCGCCCGAGCCAGCGAAGCCGGAAGCCGTGAAGCCCGATCCGGCGAAAGCACCCGATCCGATTGCCGACAAGATCGCGGCCTTGCCGCCGCCGCCCGAACCTGCGCCTGGACCAACGCCCGAGCAGTTGAAGGAGATCGAGGCGAAGAAGGCGGCCGAGGAGGCGAAGAAGGCAGCGGAAGAGGCAAAGAAAGCCGCCGACGCCAAGAAGACGGAAGAGGCAAGAAAAGCCGAAGAGAAGCGCAAGAAAGCCGAAAAGAAAAAGAAGGACGACGAGCGCAAGAAGCGACTGGCGGAGGCGAAGCGGAAAGCAGCAGAAGCCAAGAAAAAGCAGCAGTTCGATCCTGATCGCATCGCGGCCTTGATCGACAAGACGCCCGAGAAGAAGGGCGCGCCGCAGCGCTCGAACGCACCTTCGCCGGATGCTACCTACAAGGGGCCGACCGCCGGCACGCGCGATGGCACGGATACGGTCCTTTCTGCACGCGAGCAGGATCTTTTGCGAGGCCTCGTGCGCGGCCAGCTGCGCGGCTGCTGGCATCTGCCGGGTGGCGGTGGCGGCAGCGAGATTCCGATTGTCACGCTGCGCTGGCAGCTGAAACCGGACGGTACGCTGAGCGGCATTCCGGTCGTCGAAGGCGGTGGGTCCGGGCCGATGTTCCAGATCGCGGTCGAGGCGGCGCAGCGCGCCGTTTTGCAGTGTGCTCCGTTCACATTGCCGCCCGACAAATATGCAGCCTGGAAAGAGATCATCTGGGATTTCGATCCGCGCGAGATGCTGTGAACGGTTTGTGGCGCCCGGGCGAATCAGGAAATGTGCGCAATACCCGCGCGGTATGCGCAACACGAAGTGAGGACGAGCATGAGCCATCGCCGGAGCCCAATCGGAACTCCTCGTGACACGCGAATTGGGGCGCTGGTCGTTGCAACCTTGGCAGTCATCGCTCTTTTTGCGGCCACGGCGGCGCCGGCATCCGCGCAACTGCGCGGTACGCAACGGCAGGGCACCATCGCGCCCATCCCGATCGCGATCGTCGATTTTACCGGCGCGGACGCCAAACTTGCCACCGACGTATCGAACGTCATCTCGAACGATCTTGCGCGTTCGGGGTTGTTCGAGCCGCTGGATCACGCGTCCTTTCTAGAGCGGGTGGTGGACGTCAATGCCGCTCCGCGATTCCCCGACTGGCGGGCGATCCGTGCCCAGGCGCTTGTTGTCGGTCGCGTCGTGCAGAGCGGCGACGGACGGGTAACGGCGGAGTTCCGGCTTTGGGACGTGACGACCGGCAAGCAACTCGCCGGACAACGGTTCTCCACCGGATCGGTCAACTGGCGGCGGGTCGGCCATATCATCGCGGATCAGGTCTACGAGCGGCTGACCGGTGAAAAGGGCTACTTCGACACCCGCGTCGTGTTCATCGACGAGACCGGCCCCAAGGACAAACGCATCAAACGCCTAGCAATCATGGATCAGGACGGGGCCAACATCCGGCTGTTGAGCCAAGGCCGCGAACTGGTGTTGACGCCGCGCTTCAGTCCGAACAACCAGCAGATCACGTTCATGTCGTATCAGGGCGACCAGCCGCACGTGTACCTGATGGATCTTGAGAGTGGTCAGCGGCAGGTGGTCGGCGAGTTTCCTGGCATGACATTCGCGCCGCGGTTTTCCCCCGATGGCCAGCGGATCATCATGAGCCTGCAGTCGGGCGGCAGCTCGTCCATTTTCGAGATGGATTTGCGTACGCGCCAGACGCGGCGGCTGACCTCGTCCGATGCGATCGACACAGGCCCCTGCTATGCCCCGGACGGAAGCCAGATCGTGTTCGAATCGGACCGGGAGGGGACCCAGCAGCTTTTCGTGATGAACGCCGATGGCAGTGGCGCCCGCCGCATCAGCTTCGGCGAGGGCCGCTATTCGACTCCGGTGTGGTCACCCCGCGGCGACTACATCGCCTTCACCAAGCAGTTCTCGGGTCGGTTTCTGATCGGTGTCATGCGCCCTGACGGCTCAGGCGAGCGCATCCTGTCCGAGGGCTACCACAACGAGGGGCCGACCTGGGCTCCGAACGGGCGTGTCCTCATGTTCTTCCGCGAGCAGCGCGGCGCGGGTGCTGGACCGCGAATCTATTCGGTCGACATCACCGGATATAACGAGCAGGTCGTCACCACGCCGTCGTTCGCTTCGGACCCCGCCTGGTCGCCACTTCTGAACTGACGTGGCGTTAACGCTTCATTCATATACTCAGAAGGCGGATTTGCGTAGTATCGACGCAAATAAAGCAAGAAAAATATATAAAATACAATGGCTTGATGTGGTGTCGCCCATGCCCGCCAAAGCGTGTTTTCCGCGCTTTTTGCCAGTGGCATTTTCGCATCTACGGCATTGGAAAAGCTGGCAATCACGGCCTCTGTTCTTGATCCGAAGCGGGCTCGTGTTTACCCCAGTAAGTGGCTAGTGCCGATCAAAGCATCAGGAGATGAACCATGCAGGGTGTTAAGGGGCTGATCGTTATTTCGGCTGTCATCGCGGCTGTTGCGCTTGGCGCTTGCCGTCGTGAGGTGCCGCATGAGCCGATGAAGCTCGGTGCGGACGTTACTGTCGAGCACGCTCGATAAGTACTGCGTCCTCGAACAAATTCTACCAAACTCAGGAGATCGACTAATGAAGGGCGCTATCATTCTCGCCACGGTTGTTGCCGCTGTTGCTCTCGGCGCGTGCCGCAAGGAAGTTCCGCATGAGCCCATGAAGCTCGGCGCCGACCTTCCGGTCGCTACGCAGGCAGCTCGCTAAGCAAGCCTATCTATTGCTCGCCCTCGCGTATTGCGGGGTCGAGCGGTGGAATTCAGGCCGGACTCGCGGTGTTCCCCACCGCAGTCCGGCCTTATTCATTTCCGGCGGGCGATAACACCGGCGCCGTGCCAATCTGACGCGTACGTCTGGGCCCGAGGACTGGCAAAACGACGAGGCTTTCGAGCCTGCGGCAAGCGGCGCGGATTGTTGCGCGCGAGCACAAATGTGCCCGGAACCGCAGAGGGAACGCGAGCAAAGTTGTGGGAACGGCCCACTTGCAACAACGCCGGCATTGCGGTGCGGTGCATGGTGTGGTTCCGAAGTATTGGAAGTTGGCCATAATTCCGCACGACCGCTGCGATACGCGGTTGAATCGATCAATTCCGCTGAAGGTGGCGCTCCGCTGATGTTTCGTTCGCGCCGCGATGGTTGAAGGGTACTGCTCTATGTTCCGCACGATGACCGCTTCGAATACGCCCGCCGTCGCTTGGCGCTCACGCGCCCTGCGAGCGCTTGTCGCTGTCGGCGTCGCTTTCAGCGTGCAGGCCTGCGCCAACAAGGAAATGCGCCCCGACGAGACGGCGCTTGGACCGGGCGGGCGGGCCGGAGCCCCGGTGCCGGGCACACAGCGCGACTTTGCGGTCAATGTCGGCGACATCGTCTATTTTTCGACCGATAGCACCGACCTGACGCCTGACGCCCAGCAGACGCTGACCAAGCAGGCGCAGTGGCTGCGTCAGTATCCGCAGTTCACGATCACGATCGAGGGCCACGCCGACGAGCGCGGGACGCGGGAATACAACATCGCCCTCGGCGCCCGCCGCGCGACGACGGTGCGCGGCTTCCTCGGCCAGAACGGCATCAACGCCTCGCGAATCCGCACCATCTCCTACGGCAAGGAGCGACCGGTGGCGGTGTGCGACGACATCTCGTGCTGGTCGCAGAACCGGCGCGCGCAGACCGTCCTCAACAGCCGCGTCGGCAGCACGAACTGAGCGTCGCCGAGCGAGCTGACGGACTGACTGGCGGATGCCGGAGCGCCTGCTGACCCGGCGTCAGAGCAAGTGACGGTATCGCCGCTTTTCGGCTGTGGATTGTCGCGGCCGCCAGCATAGTTTGGCCAAAATGGGCGGGCACCGTCCGAGCTGACCTGGGCGAAACGCCGCGGAACGGATCAGCAATGCCTTGGTGCGGCAATCATATCTCGGAAGGCCCGAGTCCGGCGCCTGCGCGTGCTGGTCCGACTCGTGCGTCCCGGCCCCAAATCGTCATGAAACACATTATTCGACATCGCTGCAGATCGGTTGAGCACGCCGCCGCTGCGATAGCAGCCTGCGCCCGGGTCTTGGTAGCGGCCTTCGTTGCCGCCCTCTCGTTGCCCGTCGGCGCAGCCGCCGCCGGAGCAGTGGCAGCCGGCAATGGGCTGGCCGAGTGGCAATTCGAGACTCCGCAATTCGAGACTCCGCAATTCGCGACTGTGCGATTCGAGACTGGCCGCTCCCTGGCTGGCAGACGTGATACCGGCCCCGCGGCACAAACCCGTTCGCATTCCGCCCGATTGCGGACCGCACAATCCGAGACCGGCGTCGATGGCTGGTCGAGCCGCAGCGGCATGACGATCGAGCGCTTTCCGCTTCCAGACGCCGCCGAGATCAGCCCGACCGATCGAGAAAGCAATTCCGTCGAAAGCGGGCCAGCCGAAAGCGGGCGTGGCACCGGCGCCGGACCGGGTTGGGCGCGACTACCGCAAGCTATGGGCGCCGACACGTCGCGCGACCTCTTCGACGAAGCCGCGGCCGCACTGGCCGCCGGCCGGATCGATGAGGCGCAGCGTATGTTTGAACGTCTCGTCGCGAGCGATCCGCGCGGCGTGCTGGCGGCCGACGCCCGCCGACACCTCGGCCGGATCTACGCGCGCACGTATCCGCATGCCGGCGGCGGCAATGTCGCCCCTGCGATCGATGCGCCAGATGACGCTCCGAGAGGTGACGCTGCGAGAGGTGACGCTGCGAGAGCCGAAGCTGCGACTGGCGCACTGCCTGCGACATCGGCGACGGAAAACCGGTCCCCTATCGAGGGACCTGTTGGACGCGGTGACTCGCGCCGTTCACCAGGTGTAGAGGGCGGGTTCGTCCCAGCCTCGGTCGATCCCGCCATCACGCCAGCCGCGATCGAGGCCAAGCCTTGGCGGAATCAAGCGGTACGCACGCAACGCTTCGAGGCCATTTTGCGCGGTGAGATCGGCGATCGCATTTTCTTCGGCGTGGACAGTGCCGATGTGGGAACGCGTGCGCGGTCTCTCGTCGATCGACAGGCGCAGTGGTTGCAACGGTATCCGGAACTTTTTGTGGTGATCGAGGGACATGCCGATGAGCCGGGCGATGCGCAACGCAATCTGAGACTTTCAGCCGACCGGGCGCGCCACATCGGCGACATGCTGATCGCGGCGGGCGTTCCGGCCGATCGCATCGATATCGAGCCGCTCGGTGACACCGAGCGCGTCGCGCAATGCGCCTCGTCGACCTGCAAGGCGCAGAACCGGCGCACTGTGACGCGGCTCATGCTGGTGTTGCCAGACGCCCGCCGCACGACGCAGAAGGCGCCGCCGGGCCTGGATAACCGGCTGGGGGATGCGGCCGTCGGCGCGGGGCGGCGTTGACATTCGCGCGCGAACGTCAGATGCCAAAGTGGTCCGGCGGCAGGTCCGGCGCTGAGTTGGCTCGCTGCCGGTTTCCGATTTTCCGGCGACCCGGCCCGGTGGGGGTGGCGGGCGACTGGCGAAGCCGGCAGAGGACCGCGCCGGGTGCTGCAGTGTCGGGTGCGGCAGTTCGACAGCAAGTTGGGGAGGCCGACATGGCCGGATGGACGCGACGGAGCCTGATGATGTGCCGTGAAATGAATGCGATGTTGCGCTCAGCCGGTACACTGATGGCCATGCCCGTGCTCGCCGCCGTGCTGGCAGGGCTCGCGGCGCAACCCGCGGCCACGGCTGAGACAGCCACGAGCAAGCAATATCAGACCGGCATTCAGGTGGCGCAGGCGACCGCCAAGACGCGTGGCGGCGATGGCGGCCAAGGCGTCGGCGGTGGACTGCAACGCCACGTCGAGCAGCTCGAGGAACAACTGGTCGACATGCAAGTGACGATCGGAACGCTCGAATCCCTTGCTCGTTCGGGTGGAGGCGGCCGGGCATCCGGCGGCAGTGTCGGCGGCGCCGGATTTGGCCCGAGCGAGGCTGCGCGCCTCGAGGGAATGGAAACGCAGATCCGCGCGTTGACCGCCGAGGTCCAACGCCTGACCGGGCAGATGCGTAGCAACGGTGGCGGCTATGATCGCGGTGGTGGCTCTTATGATCGCGGCGATGCCGGTGGCGGCTCGCCAGCGTCTTCCGCGCGGGCCCGGGCGGCCCCCCAGCAAATCCCATCGGGTTTCGGTTCGACAACCGTGACGCCTGGGGGCGATCCTATCGGGACGTTGCTCGATGGTGGCAACGCCAACCAGGCACCGGCCTACGGCCAGGACACGCAAGTTGCCGCCTTGCCGCCGGTATCGAGCGGCAACGCCAAGCAGGACTACGAGACCGCCTATGCATATCTGCTGCGCCAGGACTATGGTGCCGCCGAAGCCGCATTCGAGGATTTCCTGAAGCAGTATCCATCGGATGCCCTTGCAGGGAATGCACAGTACTGGCTCGGTGAGACGCATTTCGTGCGCGGGGCTTACAAGCAGGCGGCGGGTGCGTTCCTGAAGGGCTACCAGACGTACGGCAAGAGCAGCAAGGCGCCCGACAGTCTGTTGAAACTCGCCATGTCGCTCGACCGCCTGGGGCAGAAGGAGGCTGCGTGCTCCTCGTTCTCGGAACTGCTGACGCGTTTTCCCGATGCCGGGCCACACGTGACGAGCCGCGCCGGAGCCGAACGTCGCCGTCTCGCGTGTCGCTGAGCGCGGCATCCGATACCGGCCGCCGCAACCGGTCATGACCGTGCCGGGCACGCAAAGCGAGCCGCGATGACATCCGCTCTGCCATTATCAGACGGCGAGTTACGCGAACTATTCGCGGACCTGGAGCGGACACCCCTGGCGCTCTGCGTGTCGGGGGGCGCCGACAGCATGGCGCTGATGCACATGGTGGCGCGCTGGGCGGCACTGCCTGATCGGCCCTTGGCAGCGGTGAATTATGCGCCGGTTCGTGGCGCCGTGGACCCGGCTTGCGGCGCCATCGCGAAGGTCGATTGGCGCGGCCTCGAAAGTCCCCCCTGGCTCGATGGCTTGCCGGATCGATCTGGCGACGGCCTCGCGCCGATGATCGTGCCGCCGCAAACGGTCATTCTGACAGTCGATCACGGCTTGCGGCAAGGCTCGTCCGTAGACGCGAACTTCGTTGCCAGCGAGGCGCGCAAGCTCGGCTTTCCCTGCCAGATCCTGCGTTGGGAGGGCGAGAAGCCGGCAAGCGGCATCCAGGAGGCCGCGCGCCGGGCACGTCGCGACTTGCTGTGCGATGCGGTGCGGGCCGAAGCCGGATTCCTGGCTGAACTCTTGGCCGCTGGCCGGGTTCGGAACGGCGTCGCCGCGCCGCGAACGCTGGTCATGGCCCACCACCTGGAGGATCAGGCGGAAACGGTGCTGATGCGGCTTGCGCGCGGCAGCGGGCTCGATGGCCTCAGCGGCATGCGGATCGTGGATAGCGTCGTGCGAGAGCCGACACGCGAGCGGCCGAGCCACTTCCGCGTGCGGCTTGCGCGGCCACTGCTCGACGTGCCGAAGGCTCGGCTGATGGCAACGCTCCGGGCAATCGGCGCGGGCTGGATCGAGGACCCGAGCAACGAGGATGAACGGTTCGAGCGCGTCCGCATCCGCAAGGCGCTGGTGGCACTCGGCGACCTCGGTCTCTCCGCCGAAAAAATCGCTCTCAGCGCCCGGCGGCTACGCGATGCCGAGACGGGCCTGCAGCGGCTTGTCGCGATGGGCGACGATCCGGCCCGGCCATCACGGCGCATGACGCCGATCTTCGCTGAAATCGATCTCGTCGGCGTCGATTTCGTATCGCGCTATACGGCAGCCCGTTGTCTCGGGTACATCCTGCGGCGATATGGAGGGGCGTCGCGTCCCGCGGATCTGTCGCAGATTGAATACCTCGCCAATCTCACGCTATCGCCCCTCGGCCGCGCGACGTTCGCCGGGCACACGCTGGGCGGCTGCAAGATCGAGCTGTCGGGCAAAAGCGGCCGCACCATGCGAATCTACCGGGAAGGCTCCGGCGAAGGGCTTGCCGTCGCTGCCCTCTCTCCCGGCCGGACCATCGCGTGGGACGGCGATCGCTTCACGATTTCGGCCCGCGACGATGCGCCGGACGGGCTTGAAGTCCGCGCGCTCGGAATGCGCGGCTGGGCGGCGCTGAAGCAGGCCGTGCCCGAGTTCGTGCGGCTGAAGTGGCCGGCGGCCGCGGCTGCGACGTTGCCCGTGGTGGCGCGAGGGCGCGACATCGTTGCGCATGCGGGAGTGGCTAGCGCGTTGCGCGCCATGGGCGAAGCCGACAAAGCGGCCGCCGCCGCCGCCGCCGCCCTCGAAGCCGTAGATCGTCATGCAGGCGGCCGGGATTGCGCGGTTTCGATCCAATTCGGATCGGCGGGATCCGTCGATGTCGCCGCCTGGAGTGTGGCTGACGGGCGGTAATCGTGGACCCTGACAGCCGACTGTAGCGGGTTGCGGATGCTGGCACGTTTGGCGGGATCGGCCCTGGATGGCCAGCCTGGCGCGGGATTTGCGGATATTGGCGCGGGATTTGCTACACGAAGACCGGCAGTGACGTATCGAAATTGAATCGTCGATCGTGGATGCGCGGGGCTCTTTCTGCGTGTTTCCGCAACATTGATCCGAAGTTCAGGGCCGACGTTTAATCATCGGGCGAGGCCCCGGAGTAGGCTTCAGCCACGATGCCGCCGTTGTATCCGGGTTAGGGCTTGTGTGCGGTAATCGCGGGCACCGCATTCCGCGTATCGGGAAGCCGGATCAGTAACTAAGCGGCCAGACCCGGGAAAATGGGCCGGGCGAGTGGGAGATGCAATCGTGCGCGTTGGGAATTGCCCTGGAGGCTCAACTTGGCAAAGCCCGCGCGCACTCCTATGTTACCGGAGCGCGGCATGAGCTGTAGTGCGCGTTTTGGCGTTTTGCTCGACGATCGAGCCCCCGATCTGCCCAATCAGCAGAACACCTGTCATAAGTGCGCAGTAACCGGCGCTGCCGGTTCGAATAGGACGAACGGATGAACCCGAATTTTCAGAGGTTGGCCATCTGGGCAGCAGCCCTGGTGCTTCTCGCGGCGCTGTTCAATCTCTTCAACAACAACACGGCCCCAAATCGGCGCGGCAATGACGTCAGCTACTCGAAGTTCCTGACGGACGTCGAAGCCGGCAAGGTGTCGGAGGTGACGCTGTCCGGCAACCGGATTTCCGGCAAGCTGCGCGACGGCGCGGGCACCTTCTCGACGTACGCGCCGGAGGACCCGGGCCTCGTCGAGCGTCTGCGCGCCAAGGGCGTGGAGTTCACGGCCCGTCCGAACGAGGAGGACGTGCCCTCGATCATGAGCCTGCTGCTCTCCTGGTTCCCGATGCTGCTGTTGATCGGCGTCTGGATTTTCTTCATGCGCCAGATGCAGTCCGGTTCCGGCCGCGCCATGGGATTCGGCAAGTCACGCGCCAAGCTCCTGACCGAACGTCACGGTCGCGTCACGTTCGAGGACGTGGCCGGCGTCGACGAGGCCAAGCAGGACCTGCATGAGATCGTCGAGTTTCTGCGCGATCCGCAGAAGTTCCAGCGGCTCGGCGGTCGCATTCCGCGCGGCTGTCTGCTGGTCGGCCCGCCCGGCACCGGCAAGACGCTCATCGCGCGTGCCGTCGCGGGCGAGGCCAATGTGCCGT
>JAGRKS010000148.1 GCA_020442185.1 Hyphomicrobiaceae bacterium | reverse complement strand
GGCGATTCCTCGCTCAACGCACCGATCCGTGCCGATAGCGAATCCGGCGAGTGGCAGGATTGGCTTGTCGACGATACGCCCGACCAGGAGGAGCTTCTTGCCGAGAACGAGGAGCTTTCGATGCGCCGCCGCTATCTGGCGAGTGCGCTGTCGACGCTCAACGATCGTGAGCGGCGCATTTTCGAAGCAAGACGTCTCGCCGAGGACCCGGCGACGCTCGAGGACTTGTCGGTTGAATTCGGTGTAAGCCGCGAGCGTATCCGCCAGATCGAGGTGCGCGCCTTCGAGAAGGTTCAGAAGGCAGTGACATCTTCGGCTGACGTCGAACAGCGCCCGTCCTGAGCAAAGCCATCGCGCCTCGCGCGGGCCGGGAAGAGCGACGAACAGCGCGGCCGGTTCACTCCGGCCGCGTTTTTCGTGGCCGGTGTCTCGGTGCACCGTGTCTCGGTATCCCGTCTCGGTGTAGCGTGTCGCAACACATCCCGTCTGCGACAGCCGGTCCTGCGTCGGTGATAGTGGTGCCGATTTGCGCTAATCCGCAGATGCAACTTGATGTTTTGGCTTGTGGACCCGCGTGCGCAGGGCCGCGAATCGCTTAATCTTCTCTTCCGTGGGGACAGCGATTGACCCCACCGGGGCGGTCTGTCGAGCATGCTCGCCGGATCGAATGCACCGGGTGCAAGCGTCAGGGCAGGAGGATTGCCGCCCTTGACCAGAGCAAATGGCGCCAGGCCTTACTGGCACCTGACGAACGGCAGATACGTGGCGGATGTCGATGGGGCCGCCCGAGGGAGTATCTGCCTCTCATTGCGCCGATGCGCCTCAAATCCCGTCTTGGACCGCCGCTTACCACAGTCATTCCCGATGTCTGGACGTTTCCCGCGAGGCTATCCCTGGCAACGCGGACCCGTGCCTTGCAGACATCTCGAGTGGCGCGACGTGACCGTCGTTGTCGGTGAGTGGCCAGCTCACGAAGATGGAGTGGCCCATGCCCATGCGCCTTCTTCCAAGTCTGGTCCCAGTCCTGCGAGACATCCTCGCGCGTTTCGATGGTTCGCTGAAACACGATCCCAACTGGTTCTTCCTGCTCTGGCGTCTCATACCCCATCATCCCCCAAGTAGGGTCTGATTGAACATTGCCGGCGCCAGGTGCGATCAGCGCTGCCGGCCACACGATCAAGGCCGGTCCTTCGGGGCCGGCCTTCTTCGTCGATCATGTCGAAGGCGTGCGGGAGTGCGGGAGGGTGACACTAAGGTTGCGTCGGCCCCTGCCGCCCGCGCCCTTACCCGGCAGCCGGCATCACAACGGCAGGCGGGCGAGCTGATGGCTGAAGTAGTTGTCGACCGCGGTCTTGATCGACATGGCCACCTTGTTCCGCCATGCGTCGGACTTCAGCAAAGCCGCATCCTGACGGTTCGAAACGTAGGCGAGTTCGATCAGCACGGATGGGAAGTGGGCGGTCTTGAGAACCCGGAACGCGGCTTGTTTGTCCGGGTCGTCGCGCATTTCC
The DNA here is from genome assembly GCA_020442185.1 of Hyphomicrobiaceae bacterium. Taxonomy (GTDB): domain Bacteria; phylum Pseudomonadota; class Alphaproteobacteria; order Rhizobiales; family Hyphomicrobiaceae; genus JAEUMD01. The sequence goes on along the minus strand of JAGRKS010000148.1, from coordinate 16,601 downwards.
GTGGAGCTGCCCATCTTGTCGATGATGGTTCGCGCGAACATGCTCGTGCGCTCCTGCGTGACGTCGAGTTCGCGGCGGGCGAGGTCGGCCAGGATGTCCTTGACGGTATTGACGTCGGCGCGTTCTCCGCGCACCGTCGAAACTTCGTCGCGGCTCAACACGCTGTCGGGAACCTCGGCCTTGGCGGATCTCTTCAACCGCTCGGCAACACCGTCCCGCAGCGAATAGATGGTGGCTCCCCGTGCGCGCGTCGAGGCGTAGTCGGCGTGCACGGCGATGAACAGCGATGCGTTGTGCCGTTCCGCATAGGCGCGGCGCTCGTCGAGCGGCACGAAGACATCGGTGCTGCGGGTCATCAGGATCTTGTAGCGTCCGGTCGCCTCGAGCTTTTCGCGGAGAACTTTGGAGAAGGCGAGAACGACGTCCTTCTCCACGGTCCCGTGCTTCATGGCGCCTGAATCGTGGCCGCCATGTCCCGGATCGATGACGATGATCGGCTTGAAGGCACGGGCCGCGCGCGCGTTCGGCGTCTCGGCCGGGCGCGGCAGTGGCGGCTGTACGGCAAGGCGCATCGGCTGGTCGGCGAGGGCCGCGACTTCGGTCGGCTTGAAGGTCGCCTGCAGCGGCGCGATGTCGACGGAGAGCTGGTAGCCGCCCTGAGCGGATTTCTCGACGCGAGAGGATTCGACCACGACCGGTGTCGTTACGTCGATCACCACCCTGCTGCGGCCTGGCGCGGAAAGACCGCCGCGGAACGAGCGCACAAGACCTGCGGGCTTGTCGCCGGGATGGGCCGGAAGCGCCATCCGGACGTCGCCAAGTTCGACGATGACACGGTTCGGGTTCGACAGGGCAAAAACCGAATACTTCGTCCGGCGATCGAGGCTGATGACGAAGCGGGTGCGGCGCGGTTCCTGGGCGAGGCGGGCGGCGGCGATGCCGGGAGTGGTTGGTGCAGCGTCGCTGAGCGGCAGCTGAGCCCGCACCGATGCGCTGGCGGCGTCCGCGGCGGCAAGCTGCTGCGCCATGGGCGTTCCGGCCGCGCAGGTGTGAGCCAGCGCCAGGGAAGCAACGAATGTCATGATGCGCCACGGCCTCGGCCGCCGTGGCGATGTCCGGATTAGCACGTTCGACCCCCGTCTAACGCAATACAGTGCCGCTTTCGCAGCGCACGGGAACGATGACCGCCGAACATGACCAGGAGAAGGCCGATGTCGGGCAGTGTTAAGGTTATCGCTTGCGAAAGGTAAACGAAGTGCTAATGGCGCGTGCCCAACGGTTCACGCGACGAGCGCACTTGCGGCTGAAGGACCGTGTGCTCGGGTCCGCGGCCGGGGCCCGGTTTCACGGCCGACATAGGGTCGCCGGTCAGGCAATCGAAGAGGCGGGTTGGCTGCTGGCGCAAGTCAACGGGCGGTGGTGCCAGCGGGGAGAGACTCCCAGCGGGCCATGGCTTCGTCATCGGTGTCGCGCGCATCGACCCAGCCGCCGCTGCCGTCAGGCCGCGATTCCTTCTTCCAGAACGGCGCGCGGGATTTGAGGTAATCCATCAGGAATGCTGCCGCCTCGAAGGCCGCATGCCGGTGCGCCGATGCCGTGACGACGAGTACGATATTCTCGCCCGGCGACAGCCGTCCGATACGATGAATGATGCGGCTCGCCTGCAGCGGCCAGCGCCTGTGCGCCTCCGCCTCTATGCGCTCGAGCTCTGCTTCCGTCATGCCCGGGTAGTGCTCGAGGGTCATATCGGTGATCGCCCGGCCGCCGGATTGGCCACGGACGGTGCCGGTGAATGTGACGATTGCGCCGATATCGTCGCGCCCGCTGGTCAGACGGGCTACTTCCGCACCGATATCGAAATCGGCTTCCTGGACGGCAACGGACATGCCCTCAGCCTCCGGTCACGGGCGGGAAAAATGCGATCTCGCGCGCCCCAGCGATCGGAGCCGACGGCTTGACGTGGGTTTGATCGATCGCCGCCCTGACGATTTCCGGGCGCGCGAATGCTTCGCCATATTCCCCGCCTTGCGCCTTGAGCCATGCGACGAGGTCGGCGACCGTCGCGACATCGCCGGGCGGTTCGACGGTTTCCTCGGCGCGTCCCATTTTTTCGCGAACCCATGCGAAGTAGAGGATACGCAGAGGACTTGCAGGATGTGCCGTCATGGTGATTGAACCGTCATGGTGATGACGTCGAGCCCTCGCGTCAGAGAGTATGGCCCGGCGTCGGATTGCGGTTGTGCGCTACGCCAGCGACCCGATGCTTTCAGCGTCGTTTTTTGCTCCTGACGCTTGGTTGCCAGTCTATCCCCTCGCGGGGATCAAACGTCAGGTGCGCTCGACTAGTGCTCGATGGCGGAACGGATGCCAGCCTTGAGATAGTCATAGCCAGTCCAGAGCGTAAGGATGGCCGCGATCCAGAGCAAGACGATGCCGAGATCTTCCGCCAGCGGGAGTTTTTTGGCCAGTGCGGGAGCGGCGAGCAAGACCGCCAGCGCCACCAACTGGACGGTGGTTTTCCACTTCGCCAGGACCGAGACGCGGACCTTGACGTTCAGACCGGCAAGGAACTCGCGAAGGCCGGACACCAGGATCTCGCGGCACAGAATGATGATCGCGGCCCAGATCGACATGCCTGAGATGGTGCCGTCGTGGGTCAGCATCATCAAGACCGCGCCAACGAGCAGTTTGTCCGCTATCGGATCGAGCATGGCTCCGAGCGTCGATTGCTGCTCCCAGGCGCGCGCCAGATAACCGTCGAGCCAGTCGGTGATCCCAGCGGCCACGAACAGCGCGAACGCCGACCAGCGCGCCGCATCGCCCTTCAGGAAATAAAGGCACGCGACGAGGGCCGGAACGGCGGCGATCCGCCCATACGTCAATATGTTGGGCAGGCTCAGGGTCTGGGTGCGTATCGGGGTGACGCTCATGGCTCGTTGGTACACCATCGCAACGGCCGTTCGTCAATGGGCGTCTTCGCAACGCTGATGGAGACAACCGTCCGAGGGACCAGCGCGGTGAACGGCCAGAACCCGGTGCCGGCGCCAAGCTTCCCGGGGACGACCTCGCCGTGTCGTGGGGGGGCACAGCTATCGTCGGCGCTGGTCGCCCACGAGAATCAGACGAATGGCGCCGCCGCTTGACCATTGCCTGTTGCAGCCGGGTGCGCCATCGTGCGCCCACCGCAACGCGAAGTCAGAGGAGCGCCAGGCGATGAGCCGGCACGGCAAGCTCAAGGCGTGGTCGGATCTCTCGGAGCAAGAGCGCGCATGGCTCCTCGAGGAATACCAGCGTGCGCTGGCGCTCGATGCGCCGACGTGTTCGTTCGATCTCAAGGTCGAGCGCATGCAACACTGGTTGGCGCAACACGGAGTTGCGATCAGCGAGGCCGAAATTCGCGGCAAATCGTAGCCGCGGCGACCGCCTCGCGTCGAGGTCCCAGGCCAAGACGTGCCGTCACCTCAGCTGCGCCTGTCGTGGAAGAAATCGTAGATCTTCTGCGCCATCTCACCCGAGATGCCCTCGACGGCCTTCAGATCCTCGATGCCGGCGCGCGATACGGCCTTCGCCGAGCCGAAATGCGTCATCAGCGCGCGCTTACGCGTCGGCCCGATGCCGGCGATGTCGTCCAGCGGGTTGACGCCGATGGCCTTGGAGCGCTTCGCCCGGTGAGCGCCGATTGCGAAACGATGGGCTTCGTCGCGCAGGCGCTGCACGAAATAGAGCACGGGGTCGCGCGGTTCGAGCATGAACAAGCGGTCGCGGCCCGGCAGATGGAAATGCTCACGGCCCGCATCCCGGTCCGGCCCCTTGGCGACGCCGACGAGCGCGATATCGTCAATGGCGAGATCGCGCGCCACTTCGACCGCAACCGCGAGTTGGCCGAGGCCGCCGTCGATCAGGATCAGATCCGGCCGTTGGGGTACGGGCTCGTCCGCCAAGTCGTCATCCCTCGAAGCGTCGGGCTCGTCGGCCTCGTCGTGTTCGAAATCGCCCTCGATCCCGGTCCCCATGCCAGCGCCGGCAGAGGGATCGGCGGCGTTGCCTTCGATGAGGTGCGCCGCCGCGTCCGCGGATGGTGAAGATGGCGCTCTCGATGGCGCGCTGAGCGAGGAGAATGCAAGTTCGTCGAGGCGTCGTGTCGAGGCAGCGGGCGCGACGATACGGGAGGCTCCCAAGGCCGCTGGATCATCGACCTCCGCCTCGATCCCCGTGATGTGACCGGCATGAGTTCGGGCAACCGCGCCGACCTCGCCACGGACGTCCTCGCCACCGACGCCATCCCCGGTTTCGGAGTTGGCGCCGCCGGCAGGCGAGGGGTCGCTCGCGCCCGGCCGTGCCAGCCGCTTGAAGCGGCGCGTCAGGACTTCTCGCATCATCGCGTAATCGTCGCCCGGCGTCACCGCGTCGGACTTGATATTGAACTTGCGGTATTCCTTCTTGATGAAGCCATCCGCTCCGGCGACGATCATCGCGCCGACCGCATTGGTGCCCTGGATGTGGCTGTTGTCGTAGACCTCGATGCGCCGTGGCGTATGCGGGAGGCCAAAACGCTCGGCCAATGCTTCGAGCAGCCGCTTCTGCGACGAGGATTCGGCGAGCTTTCGGCCAAGGGCCTCGCGTGCATTCGACAATGCGTGCTCGACGAGCGTCGACTTGGTGCCGCGTTGCGGGACGCGGATTTCGACGCGGCGTTCGCACTTCGTCGTCAGCGCTTCCGCGAGCAGCGCGCGGTTCGGCACGTCGACCGACAAGAGGATCAGGCGCGGGGCGGGCTTGTCGTCGTAGAACTGGGCGATGAAGGCGTCGAGCACGTCTTCGACCGGCAGTGAGCGGTCCGCCTTCGGGAAGTAGGCCCGATTGCCCCAGTTCTGTCCGGTGCGGATGAAGAATACCTGGACCGATGTCTGCCCGCCCTCCTGGTGCGCGGCGAAAACGTCCGCCTCCTCGACGCCTTCGGGATTGATCGATTGATCGGCGGTGACATGGGCGAGCGCCCACAGTCGGTTGCGATAGACGGCTGCCTGTTCGAACTCGAGCGCTTCGGATGCTTCCTGCATCAGCTTCTGGTACATCGCCCGAACGTTCTGGCTTTCGCCCTTGAGAAAGCGAACAGCTTCGTCGACAAGCCGGGCATAGTCCGCTGTCGAGATTTCGCCCGTGCACGGCGCCGAGCATCGCTTGATCTGATGCAGCAGACAGGGCCGCGACCGGCTTTCGTAGACACTGTCGGAACACGAGCGCAGCAGAAAGGCGCGCTGCAGCATGTTGATCGTTCGGTTAACGGCGCCCGCGGAGGCGAACGGACCGAAGTAGTCGCCCTTGCGGTTGCGCGCGCCGCGATGCTTGAGGATCTGCGGCGCTTCGTGATCGCGGGCGATGAGGATGTAGGGGAACGACTTGTCGTCGCGCATCAGCACGTTGAAGCGCGGGCGGAAGCGCTTGATGAGGTTCGCCTCGAGCAGCAGCGCTTCGGCTTCCGTGCGGACCGTGACGAACTCCATGTTGGCCGTCGCCGCGATCATCCGCGCGATACGATTGGTGTGTCCCGAGGTGCGGGTGTAGCTCGAGACACGCGCCTTGAGGCTGCGTGCCTTGCCGACGTAGATGACATCGCCCGCGGCGTCGAGCATGCGGTAGACGCCGGGCGAATTCGGGAGCTGTTTCAGGTGGCGGGAGATCACGAGTGAGCCGGTTTTGCCGCCGGTCGGCTCAGCGGTTGGCGATGTTTCCGTGACTTCTGCTCGGCCGCCAGACGCCGGCGTCGCCGCCTTTTCGGCAACGCTCTTTCCGTCAGGGGGCGGGCTCTCGCCATTGTCGTCGTTCATGGGCATGGCATCTACATCGGCCCGGCCGCTCGGCCAGTCAAGCCGGCACGTCCGGCCGCGACACCCCGAAAAGCCGGCGCACACGCTTCTCGATTTCAATCGCGATGAGCAGCACGACGCCAGCGGCCAAGACAAGCGCTCCGTCCGCCAGTGAAATCGCCCGCGTGCCGAAGAGTGCTTGCAATGCCGGCAGGTATGTCAGTGCAAGCTGAAGCGCCGCGGTTACGCCGACACCGATCAGGACGGCGGGCGTGCCCTTGATGCCAGTCCAGGTAATCGATCCAGAGCGCAGATAGCGCAATGCAAACAGATAGAAGATTTCGAATACGACAATCGTGTTGACGACGATGGTGCGCGACGTTTCGAGGTCGAGGCCGCGCGAGCGCGCGCTCCAGAACATCGCGAATGCGCCGAGCACGAACAAGATCGAGACGAAGACCACCTGCCAGACCAGCAACGGTGTCAGGAGCGATGCGCCGGCCTGGCGCGGCGGCCGTCGCATCACATCGGGCTCGGGCGGCTCGAACGCCAGCACCAGGCCGAGCGCAACGGCGGTCACCATGTTGATCCACAGGATCTGCGCAGGCGTGACCGGCAGCAGAAAGCCGCCGAGGATCGCCGCCATCACGACGAGTGTCTCACCGAAGCTCGTCGGCAGCGTCCACGCGATCACCTTGGTGAGATTGTCATAGACGGTTCGGCCTTCGCGGACAGCGGCGACGACGGAGGCGAAGTTGTCGTCGGCAAGAACCATCTGGCTCGCTTCTTTCGCGGCTTCCGTGCCCTTGCCGCCCATGGCGATACCGACGTCGGCGGCCTTGAGTGCGGGGGCGTCGTTGACACCGTCGCCTGTCATGGCGACGATCTGGCCCGATGATTTCAGTGCGCCGACGAGCCGCAGCTTGTGCTCGGGTGACGTGCGTGCGAACACGGCGGCATCGGCTGCCAGCCGCGCGAGTTCAGCGTCGTCGGCGGCATCGATGTCGCGACCCTCCGCGACGCGCACGGCGCCGTCGAGGCCGAGCTGGCGGGCGATCGCCGCAGCCGTCAGGCCGTGATCTCCGGTGATCATCTTGACGCTGATGCCGGCGTCGCGGCATTGCCTTACAGCCGCGACGGCTTCGGCGCGGGGCGGATCAATCAAACCGACGACGCCGGTGAGCACGAGATTGTCCGATGCGTCGGCAAGTATTATATCGCGGCAATCGGACGGCATCACCTTGTAGGCGAAGGCGAGCGTCCGCTCTCCGTTCTCGGCGAAGCGCGCGACGGCCGCACTCCAAAATCCGGCATCGATGGGCGCCGTTTCGCCATTGGCCAGCAATTGCTTGCCGCAGCGCGCGATAATCACTTCGGGCGCGCCTTTCACCATCATGACAGCCTGTGCCGGGTCGCCGTCGTCGTTGAGCGTCGCCATGAACCTGTGCGCGGCGTCGAAGGGGATGATGTCGCGGCGCGGGAAACGTCGCGCGATGCGCGCCGTATCGAGGCCCGCCTTGCGCGCCATCGCAACCAGTGCCCCTTCCATGGGGTCGCCTTCGACGCGCCAGATGCCGTCTTGCTGCTCGATGGTCGCATCGTTACAGACGAGCGCCACGCACATCAGGCGCGTCAATCCTATGTCGCAGCCCGTTGCCGTCGTGCCATGGGCGAATTGCGTATCGTCGCAGACCACGGCCGCACCGTCCGACAGGTTCACGCTGCCGGCCGGCGCATAGCCAGATCCCGTAACGGCGTAGGCGGCATCTGCCGTCGCGATATCGCGCGCCGCCATCTGATTGAGGGTCAAGGTGCCCGTTTTGTCGGTGCAGATGATCGATACGGAGCCGAGCGTCTCGACGGCGGGAAGATGGCGAATGATGGCGTTCCGCCGCGACATGCGTTCGACGCCGATCGCGAGTGTGATCGTCATGACGGCGGGCAGTCCCTCGGGGATCGCGGCAACAGCCATGCCCACGACCGCCAGGAACGCTTCGTTGAGGGCGTAGCCGCGGACGAAAACGGCGAACAGGAACGTGAGGGATGAGAGCGCCAGAATGGCGACCGACAACACGGTCGCAAAGTGGTTCATCTGGCGGATCAGCGGCGTTGTCGTATCGCCGATCGCGCCGAGCAGGGAGGTGATGCGGCCGATCTCCGTGGCACGTCCCGTCGCGACCGCGACACCGCGACCCTGCCCGGCGGTCACGAGCGTGCCGGAGTAGGCCATGCCTTGCCGCTCGGCGAGTGGCGTGGCGGCCGCCGTCGCACCGGGCAACTTGTCGACGGGCACGGATTCCCCGGTCAGCGCAGCCTCGTCGATGCGCAGCCCGCGAGCGGAAAGCAACCGCACGTCGGCGGTGACGCGGTCGCCGGCTTCGAGAATGACGATGTCGCCGGGAACGATATCCGCCGCGGCAATGGAGATGCGGCGCCCATCCCGGAACACCGACGCAACCGGCCCGATCATGGCGCGGATCGCAGCGAGCGCATCCTCAGCCTTGCCTTCCTGCACGACGCCGAAGATCGCGTTGATGACGACGACCATCAAGATGACGGTCATGTCGATATACTCGCCGAGTACTAACGTGATCGCCGCCGCGCCGAGCAGTACATAGATCAGCAGGTTGTTCAACTGGCGGGCAATGCGCTGCAAGAGCGTCGGCCGGCTGCCTTCCGGCAAAGCGTTCGGTCCGTACCGTTCAAGTCGCAGCGATGCTTCGCGCGCCGATAGTCCGGTCTCGGCGCTTGCGAGTTCGGCAAGCACATCGGACGGTGCGATCGCGTGCCACGCCCGACCGTCGGACATGCCGGCGTCAGCTTCGTTGCGCATCATTGACGGAACCCCGCTTGGCGGCGCGGCCGGGGCGCTGCGTGAACACCGTGGCCTGCGCCATATGACGTCAGGCTCTATGACGTCGGAGTAGACTATCCTCATCTACCCGAAGGCGCTGTCCAGCGCGACCAGCGCTTGCATTTTGTCGCAGCCGAAGGCCCAGGGAAACGCCGGCCGGCGGCGCGCGTTCATCGGCAGCGAGTTGTCGCCACAATGAAACCTTGCCGCTGTGCTCTTGGCATCGTCGGGAGGGACGGCATTGCGTTGATCGGATGATGGACGGCTTGCGCATGATGCAATTGCGATCACTCGGCCGCACGGCGAAGGCCCTTGCAGTAGCGCTCGCGGTCTGTTCGACACTGCTTGCCCCGACTTCCGCTTCAGCGCGCCAGCCGGCTCTGGCAAAAGGCGCGTCGCATGGCGTTCCGGCTCGCGCCGCCAAGGATTTCGCCAAGCCAGAGGACGCGCTGCAGTTCATCAACGACTACCGCGACAACAAAAAGCCCGACCGCGTGCCGGGTGCTGTCAAGGCGATGGGACGGCTTGGTCTCCTTCGTGAGCCGGAGGAGGCGGGGATCTACGTCGGGTTCATTGCCGGCGTGCTCGCGGAAAATCCGGAGACGGCCGAGCAACTGGTGGCGGCGATGTTTCCGATGCCGCCCGAGCATCAGGTGATTCTCGTCAAGGCGATCGCGTTCTCAGGTCTTGCGGAATGGAAAGTCCTGCTGACGTCCTTCATCGAGCGGATGCCAGCGCGCAAAGTGCTTATCGATCGCTATCTCTATCGCAGCACGCCCCTGCTCGACGGGTTGATGACGGAAGCGACGGGCGCCTACGCCGTCGATGTCCATTGGGGCCGCTATTTCGCAACCGGAGCGGCGCATCCGGCGCGCGCGATCATCGCCGTGCTCGCCTGGACCGCCGAACGCGACAGCGTCGAAAAGCTGACCATCGGTTCGATGGCCAAATGGACGCTCGCGAGCAACGCAACGCGCGACAAGACGCTGCGCGATATCATGAAGGCCGAGCTGAATACGCAACCGAAGGACGTTCGCGTCGCGCTGGTCGAAGTGATCGAGGCCGCGGAAACGTTCGAAACCTCTCGGCTCAAGCGGCAAGCGCTCAAGGCGATCGAGGAACTGCGCACCAAAGGGCCGCAGTCGAGCCGCAACACGGTGTGGTGGGGGCAGGCCGGGCAGACGGCGCTCGCGCTCGGATGCATCGCTGCGGGTGCGCTCGGCCAGGTGGAAGTGGGGATACCGTGTGTGATCGGCGGCGCGCTGTCCTCGGCCGCTCTGAAGTATCTCGTGCCGCAGCAGTAATCAGTAGACCTTCCGCTTGTCCAGGCATGCGTCAACGGTCAGGCCGTCCTCGCGGGCGATCAGAGCCGCAGGCGGCTTGCCGAATTGTCTCATGGCTACTGGCTGGCCTGCAGCGAACCCGTCTCGATCCGCGAAACGCCCGTCGCCCACCCGCGCGCCAACCGTTCGGCGGCCTCGCGGGCATCGAGCTGGCGGTCGCCGCGGACAGCCGTATCGACCGATGGCAGGCGCTGGCGGAGTGGCGGACACGCTTTGACGGATGCCGGGCCAGATCCGCCCGCGCGCCGCGCCTCGCTGCATTGCAGGAGATCGGCGAGCGTCGGGGCGGCTGCCTCGTCCGTTTTTGCAACGGCACCACCCGCGGGTGCGGCAGCCGGGGCACTTCCCGAAGCGAACGCACCGGTCCGGTTTGTGACGGTTTGAGCGACCGGCGCGGGCCGGGAGCGCTGCGCCGGCTTCGCATCGTCGGTTCCGAGCATCGCGTGGGACACGACCGACCAGAAGCCGACGAAATGCCAGAAGACGACGCCACCGATAAAGCCGGCGGCTGCCGCGACGACGACCCGGCGACGGCCCGCGACGTGGCCGGATGCCGACGCGCCGGGGCCTGTCAGGACCCGTGCGTTGGCCGCTTCACCGCCAATCTGGTCGTGCTCAACCGGCAAAACCGCCCACCCCGCATCCGCGAATCACTATGCGGAAAGTGTGCGAAGGCGCAGCATCTGTGGCAAGCGTCGACGGACGTTTCGGCCGGCGGGGTGTGGTTCGATGTGCACATGCGGAGCGTACCCCGAGACGCGCGGAAGTGATTCGCTCGCCGGGCCGATCGCAGCCCGATGCCGATCGGCCTACGAAGCAAGCAGCACCGTATCCTCTAAATTCCGCGCGGCGCTGGCAGATAATCCCTGTCGCGCGGAACATTGCCGCGCGGTGGCTCGCCACGACGAGGCTCCACCGGGGCAGCGCGATCACCGGGGCGCTGACTGGCCCCCGCCGGCGGCTTCCAGGTTGACCGGACCGGCGGCACGTACATCTGGCGCGCCGAACACATGCGGCGCTGATTCTCGTTGCTACCGCAGGGCCGCAACTGGCCACTCTTGGTGTAACAGATGCGAATTTCGCGAAGCCGGTTGCCGGGCCCCGCGCAGCTCACCGCCATCATGTTCGGCTCGAGCCCTGGATTTGCCGCCACGATCTCGCGCGTCAATTGTTCGGGGGCGACGAATTGCGCCTCGAACGGGTTGGTGTAGCGCTCGGGGATGCGGATGCGGTTGTAAAGACGGCGCGCCATCTCGTAGTAGCCGGCTGGGTCGAGACCCGAACAGGTTCCGTGCTTTTTGTACTCGTGGATCACCAGGCCGCGTGCCGGCATGATGTCGAGCATCTCGTCGATGACGCGGTTCGGCACGAACGGGCGCTCGCGTGTCCGGCAATTGCCGGGAAAACCGCGCTCGTACTGTGGCCACAGCCCGTGCAGCACGAAGGCGTATCGGCGGCCGTCGCGACGGCCGCATTGCAGGGCGTCCCGGTCGTTGCGCCCGGCTTCCGATTCGCAGTGGGTCGGGCTCCAGGAGAGCACCAGCGCGTAATAATCGAATTCGCCCGGGATATTGCGCTCGCGCGATTGGCGGCCTCCGCTCCCGCTGCCGCCGTCGCGGCGATCGTAGTCGCGGCGATCATAGGTGTCGCGGTCGTTGTTCGGCCAGCGCTGGGCGTCGCTCGTCGACGTCATTGCGACGACGGTGGCTGCGACGACGGCGAGGGCCGCGAGGATCGTGCGGGGCTGGCGCATTGTTACGGGGTCTCCGAGGAGGCTGATGGCGGGCGGGCAATTCAAGGGGCGGCCGGCACGCGGCCACGAGGATATCGGCCGGGACGGCCCGGCCTGGTCGAGATGCGAGGAGCTGGCCGGTTCCGCAATGGGGCCTCGCAGGTCCGCCAGCATAGAGCCGCAGGGCTTCGGCGCAATGATCCGTCAAGGCCGGGCGGACGAAAGATTTTCAATGATGAGATGACAATTGAAAGTGGTAAGCGGCGCCGGTGAGTGCTGGGCTTAGCTGTCCGAGAGCGCCCGTGGTCGACGGCGCGGAGCGCCACGAGTGCCGCTTGCGGTCGCTCATCGGACATTGGGGCGGCGGCTGTGCGTGCCGCGTTACGCGCTGGGGCCGAGAAACGTCTTTAAAACCGAGCACAGTCCTTCAAAGATAGACGAGTGGCACATCTATGATCTAGTCTTGCCGATGAGTCATTTGATGGTTCCATGGCATCTGGGGGTTGGACATGCGGACACGTCCGGACGTCGTGCGAGAGATCGTCGCTGGCGATCAACGCTTCAGTGTCGACGAGCAAGGTTTCATGGTCGAGCCCGATGCCTGGAACGAGACTATCGCTAAAGAACTCGCGCGCATTGCCGATGTGCGCCTGACGGAGCGGCATTGGGCTGTATTCAACTTCATGCGCGCATTCCTCGCCGAGCATGGCGTCGCTGCCGATGCGCGGTTCGTTTTCAGGTTTCTCGAGGACGCATATCCGCGGCCTGACAAGTCCGGGCGCGAGCATTTCTTCGAACTCTTTCCCTATGGATACGTCGGGCAGGCCTGCAAGATAGCCGGTATGCGGCAGCCGCGTGCCTGGAGTACGGGCTGAAGCAGCCGGCGAACATGCGCCGCTTCGTTGCGATGACACGAAAACGCAAGCGCGGCGGCACTTTCTGCGCCGTTCGCCAGCTAGTGATGTTATAGTCGTCGGTGACGGTTGGTGACTGCCACGTGGCATGTGTTTTCGCTTTTGCGAAATTGATCACCACGACGCCGGGAAGCACCCGCTGAAATGCGCGTGCAAAGTCGGTGTGGCGATGGCTTGGCAGTCGAGATCCATCATGCTGCGGCTGCGAATGCACGGTGCATGACCGTCTCGCCCACCTCGCGAAGTATGATCACCATTGCGTGAATCCATGCGAGGCAAGCTCGGAACTTTCGATTGTCGTTCCGAGTTGGCGAACATCCGGGCCCACCTTGGCGGCAATGGTTCATCCGCGCGGTGCGCCCATCTTTCGTTCATCCGGTCGAAGCTGCCGCTTGCCAGCGGTTCGCCGCCGGACCAACCGAAAGGATGGCAACTGAAATGACCATCGAACCTCTCTTGAACGCCATGCGAGGGCTTGGACACGCCGCGGTTCGCGGTGTGGCGGTCGTCGCCATGGTCGTTCTTTACGCGGTCTCGTCTCTCAGTTCAGCGGGTCTCGGCGCGCTCGGGCTGACGGGTGTTGCGACCGGATTGACGCTCGCCTCGACCGCGCAACCGGCTGAGGCACGGCGCAGACGCCGCCGGAGATTCCGCCGCGGATGCTACTGGCTCGGCCCGATATACTTCTGCAATGGCCGCCGGATCAGGCGGCGGAGCCGCCGTCGGAGAGGCCGGCGTCGCAGGCGGCGCTGAAAATCGTTCCGCGGTCGACGGCCGCGGCTCTCTGTGCAGGGCGGATCGCAAGGTCCGCCCTGTTCTTGTTTCGGCTGCACCTGTTGAGTTGCCCGGCGCGACGAGCTGCTCTCCGACCACTCACGCCTGTGCGAGCGCCGCCAGGATGCGCGCCCAGCTGCGCGCTCCCTTCTTGAAGCTCGACAGGTTGTATTTTTCGTTCGGTGAATGGATGCGGTCGTCGTCGAGGCCGAAGCCGACGAGCACACTGTCCATGCCGAGCGCATCTTTGAACGAGGTGACGATCGGGATCGAGGCGCCGCAACCCATCAGCACGGCCGGCCGTCCCCACTCATCTTCGAGCGCACCGGCCGCGAGCGCGATCTGGCGCATGCGCGTGTCGAAGCCGATTGCGGCCGAGCCGTGCGTGCCGATGAATTCGCAGGAACAGTCCGCCGGCATCTTCGAGCGGATGTGGTCCTGTACCGCGGCAAGCACCGCGTCCGGGTCCTGGCCCGGGACCAGCCTGCAAGTGATTTTCGCGGATGCCTTCGAGGGAATGACGGTTTTCGAGCCGATACCCTGATAGCCGCCGGTGATGCCGTTGAACTCGAGGGTCGGTCGTGACCAGAGCTGCTCGATGGCGCTGTAACGTGTCTCGCCGGCTGGCGTCGTGAGGCCGACGGATGCGAGCATATCGGGCGCGCTTTCGGCAAGTTCGCGCCATTGCTTGACCTGCTTGGCGGAAGGTTTTCGGACGCCGTCGTAGAAGCCGGGCACGGTGATCCTTCCGCGGCTGTCGTGCAGTGAACCCAACGCTCCGACCAGCGCTCGGATGGGGTTCATCGCCGGACCGCCGTAGATCCCGGAGTGCAGATCGCGCGAGGGCCCCGTGACGACCACCTCCGTTGCCGCGAGGCCGCGTAACATGGTCGTGATCGCGGGCGTGTCCTTGTCCCATTGTCCGGTGTCGCAGACCAAGACGACGTCAGCCTTCAGCTCCTTGCCGGATTTGGCGAGGAAGCCCGGGAGCGACGGTGAACCGCATTCCTCCTCACCCTCGATCATCACCGACACGGCGATCGGCAAAGCGCCGGCGACGGCCTTCCAGGCACGAGCGGCCTCGAAGAACGTCATCAGCTGGCCCTTGTTGTCTTCCGCACCACGGGCGACGATGACACGGCCATTGCCCTTCTCGGTTGCAATGCGCGGCTCGAACGGCGGCGACGACCACAACTCCAGGGGATCGGGCGGCTGCACGTCGTAATGGCCGTAGAAGAGCACATGCGGCATGCCCTTCGGCACGGTCTTGCGATCGTGCGCCACCACCATCGGATGGCCCGTCGTGGCGCGAACGGAGGCGTTGAAGCCGATGCCCTCGAGTTCGCTGGCGCACCAATCGGCTGCGCGTCGGCAATCCTTCGCGTAGGCGGGATCGGTCGAGATGGATGGGATCGACAGCAGAGCGAATAGGCGGTCGAGAGCGGCGCTTGACCCCTTGTCGAGCGCCTTCAGGACCTGCGGCAGTTGGTCGTTCATCGTGGCTCCCCTGTCGCGCGCCGTGCGCGGTCTGTTCTTGCGCGGGTTGTTCTATAGCCAACCGTTGCCGGCTGGAGTTGACGATCGCGATGTTGCGCGAAGCGACGCTTCGCGTCAAAGCCCGTCGCGGCGGCGGGGCCTTGCAAAATCCATCGCAGCCGTCTTCCGGCACGTTAACCGGTCGCGCCGTACCGTGTGGGCCGGTACGTCAAAATTGACATCGAGGCTTTGAGCCCAATGCCGCAACTGGTATTGCGGGAGCCGTGTGCATTTTCGCCCGGCCGGGCGGGGCACCGACGCGAAACAGGAGATCCCGGATGGCGGTGGAAAAGCAGGTCTATCTTTTCGGTCGCGGAATGACGGACGGTCATGCCGGCATGAGCGATCTTCTCGGTGGCAAAGGCGCGAACCTCGCCGAAATGGCCAATCTGGGATTGCCTGTACCGCCGGGCTTCACCATAACCACGGCCCTGTGCGAGGACTATTACGCCAACGGACGCGCGCTGCCCGAAAGCCTGCGCACCGCGGTTGCAGAGGCGCTGGCGCAACTCGGCGCCGTCGCCGGCACGGTGTTTGGCGATCCGGAAAGACCATTGCTGGTTTCGGTGCGCTCGGGGTCTCGCGCGTCCATGCCGGGCATGATGGACACGATCTTGAACCTCGGTCTCAACGACGTGACCGTCGAGGGGTTGGCGCGCGAGGCCAACGACGAGCGGTTCGCCTACGACAGCTACCGCCGCTTCATTCAGATGTACGCCGATGTCGTGCTTGGCGTCGATCACGGCGTGTTCGAGGACATTCTCGAGAACTACAAGAACCTGAACGGCTTGAGCCTCGACACCGATTTGAGCGCGGATCAGTGGAAGGAGATCGTCGGCGAATTCAAGGATGCCGTGGAGACCGAACTCGACGCTCCCTTCCCGCAGGATACGACGGAGCAGTTGTGGGGCGCGATCGGCGCGGTTTTCGGCTCCTGGCAGAGCGCACGCGCCCAGATCTACCGCCGCCTGCACGACATCCCCGAGGCCTGGGGGACGGCTGTCACGGTTCAGACGATGGTTTTCGGCAACATGGGAGAATCGTCCGCCACCGGTGTCGCCTTCACGCGCAATCCCTCGACGGGGGCCAAGCGGATCTACGGAGAGTTCCTCGTCAATGCGCAAGGCGAGGACGTCGTTGCCGGGATCCGCACGCCGCAGCCGCTGACCGAGGCGAGCCGCATCGAGGCGGGCGAAGAACTTCCGTCGCTCGAGCGGCTGATGCCGGAGGCTTATGCCGAACTCGCCGCAGCGTTCGAGCAGCTCGAGCGGCACTATCGCGACATGCAGGATATCGAGTTCACGATCCAGAAGGGACGGCTCTACGTCCTGCAGACGCGTGCCGGGAAGCGGACGCTCGAGGCGGCCCTCGCGATCGCCGTCGACTTCGCCGAGGAAGGCGTCATATCCCGGGACGAAGCCATTTTGCGGATCGAGCCGGGCGCACTCGACCAGTTGCTGCATCCGACAATCGATCCCACCGCCGAGAAGAACGTCCTGACGATCGGGCTGCCAGCATCGCCAGGCGCTGCGTCCGGCGAGATCGTCTTCACCGCCGATGAGGCCGAGCAGGCCAGGGCACAGGGCCGCAGCGTCATTCTCGTGCGGATGGAAACCAGCCCCGAGGACATTCACGGCATGC
>JAGRKS010000147.1:1531-4103 GCA_020442185.1 Hyphomicrobiaceae bacterium | reverse complement strand
GAAAACAAGCCGCAGGCGCTCAGGCGCGCGTCAGCGTCAGCGTGAAGGCGAAAGCCAGTCCGACGAGGCCGAGCAGTGGATAGATGAACGCGGCCCATCCAAAGTGGCTGACCGCGAGCGTCCAGACGCCGAGCGCGACCAACAGGAGCACGAGAACCAAGCGAGTATTGATATCGCCAGATTTGGACTGAGAGGCGTCGGCGGGCTTCGCTGCGGCTTGGCCGGTGGCGTGGACTTCAGCGTGGTGGGTCATGGATGAAGGTGCTCCCGGATGTTGCTGGTCAAACCAGCGTGGCCTCGCACGCGCGAGCGTTTGCGGAATGATCGCGAGCATCGATATCCGCAACGCGACGACGGCGGCACGAGGCGTGGTGCCGCTGCGATAATCTGACCCATATCAGAAAAAATTGAGTTTGAGCGTCGGGCGAGCGGCTCAAGCGTTGCGCACGCGGCCCTCGTGGGAAACTTCGTTCGGGCATGCGCGGCGGCAACTGTGTCCGGGGGCACGAGATCTGGCAATGCGCCACGGCGGCGATGGCCGCGTTCAAGTTGCCGAGGGAGGGGCGCTGGAAAGCAATCCGGCCGGCTTCATGAGGGAAGCCGGCCGGATTGGTGCGGAATAATCATTAGGATCAGCGGGGCAGCAGCGTCTTGCCCATCAGCGCCTTGTCGATGGCATGCGCGGCCTGCCGCCCTTCGCGGATCGCCCATACGACCAGCGACTGGCCACGCCGCATGTCGCCTGCCACATAGACATTGTCGTGGCCGGGGAGCCGGTAGCTCGTCTCGTCACCTTCGAGGCCTTTGAAGCGGCCGCGCGGGATGACCTTCAAGCCGAGTTCGCGGACGATATCGTTCTCGACGGGGCCGGCAAATCCCATCGCCAGGAGCACCAGATCGGCGTCGAGTTCGCCCTCGCTGCCCGGAACCGGCTGCAGCTTCGCGTCGACGCGCGTGTACTTCAGCTTGCGAACCTTGCCGTCCTCGCCGGAAAATCCCGTCGTGGAGATCGAGTATTCCGTCTTGGCGCCTTCGGCCTGGCTCGAAGATATCCGGAGTTTCATCGGCCAGTGCGGCCAGTTCATCGCCTTGTCTTCCTTCACCGGCGGGCGCGGCATGATCTCGAGTTGGGTGACGGATTTTGCACCCTGCCGGAAGGATGTGCCGATGCAGTCGGAGCCGGTATCGCCACCGCCGATGACGATGACATGCTTGTCCTTGGCCGAGATCTGCTGGACCACGGGCGGGATGGGCTCACCGGCGACGCGGCGGTTCTGCTGGGGCAGGAATTCCATCGCGAAATGAATGCCGTCGAGGTCGCGCCCCGGCGCATTGGTGAAAAAATCGAACGGATATTCGGAGCCGCAAGCGAGCAGCACGGCATCGTGCTTCGTCGCGAGTGCGGCGGCGGGCATGTCCTTGCCGACGTGGACGTTGCAATGGAAGGTGACGCCTTCTGCCTGCATCTGGCGGACGCGCCGTTCGACAACCACCTTCTCCATCTTGAAGTCGGGAATTCCATAGACGAGCAGGCCGCCCGGGCGCGCACTCTTCTCGTAGACATGCACGTCGTGGCCCGCCCTTGCGAGTTGCTGGGCCGCGGCGAGGCCCGCCGGACCCGAGCCGATGATGGCCACCGACTTGCCCGACTTCGTCTCAGGCGGCTTCGGCACGATCCAGCCTTCCTCGAAGCCGCGATCGGCAATGGCGCACTCGATCGTCTTGATGGCGACCGGGGTATCCTCGATGTTGAGCGTGCAGGCCGCCTCGCACGGCGCCGGGCAAACCCGTCCGGTCATCTCGGGGAAGTTGTTGGTCGAGTGGAGGTTGTCGAGCGCCTCCTTCCAGTCGCCGTGATAGACGAGGTCGTTCCAGTCNNNGGATCTGGTTGTTCACCGGGCAGCCCGTGTGACAGTAGGGAATGCCGCAGTCCATGCAGCGCGCCGCCTGTGTCTTCGTCTCGCCCTCGGGCAGCGGCTTCACGAATTCCTTCCAGGTCTTCAAACGCTCCTCGACGGGCGCGTACTTGCGCTCGGCACGCTCGAATTCAAGAAAACCGGTTGGCTTGCCCATATCTGCTTGTCCGTCAGGTTTGGTCGCTGGTTGCGCGGTTGTGGGGGCGGGCATCCGGCGTCCGGATGCCCGCTGCATTTAATACGGCCGGCTCACGCCTTCGCTCGTGTGACGCCGATTTCAAGCACGCCGAGGCCGGTGGTGTCGGCCGCTTGCGCCTTGGCGAGTTCGGCGAGCGCACGGCGATACTCGACGGGCATCACCTTGCGGAACTTCGGCAGGTAGGTCCGCCAATCCGCCAGGATCGTCTGTGCCTTCTTCGAGTTGGTGTAGTGCGCGTGGCGCGTGATCAAGGCATGCAGGCGCTCGGCATCATGGCTCGTCATGTCGGCCATGACGTCGACCAGGCCGTGGCTCTCGAGGTCGCCTGACTGGCCGTTGAGCCGCTGCATCGCCGCTTCTTCCGCTTCGACCGGCTCGAGATCGACCATCGACAGGTTGCACTTGCGCTCGAAATCGCCGGCCTCGTCGAGAACGTAGGCGATGCCGCCCGACATGC
>JAGRKS010000147.1:199-1499 GCA_020442185.1 Hyphomicrobiaceae bacterium | reverse complement strand
CGACGACGCCGCCGGTCATGTATTCGCAGCCATGGTCGCCCGTACCTTCGACGACCGCATAGGCGCCCGAGTTGCGAACGGCGAACCGCTCACCCGCGACACCGCGGAAATAGCACTCGCCGGAGATCGCGCCGTAGAGCACGGTATTGCCGACGATGATGCTCTCCTCGGGCACGATTCCGGAAGCCGGGTCCGGCCGGACGATCAGCTTGCCGCCGGACAGCCCCTTGCCGACGTAGTCATTGCCTTCGCCGACGAGATCGAGCGTGATGCCGGCCGCAACCCAGGCGCCGAAGCTCTGGCCCGCGGTGCCCTTGAAGGTCAGCCAGATCGTGTCCTCGGGCAGGCCGGCGTGTCCGTAGCGACGTGCGAGTTCGCCCGACAGCATCGCGCCGGCGGTGCGGTCGGTGTTCTTGATCGCCAGATCTGCTTTCACCGGCGTCCGCTTCTCGAGGGCTGGCATCGCGATCTCGATCAGCTTGTTGTCGAGCACCTTGTCGAGCCCATGGTCCTGGCGCTCGCTGTTGTAGACGGCAACCGACGCCGGCACGCGCGGCTTGTGGAAGATCTTCGAGAAGTCGAGCCCCTTCGCCTTCCAGTGATTGATGGCGTGATCCTTATCGAGCAGGTCCGACCGGCCAATCATTTCAGACAGCGTCCGGAAGCCCATCGCGGCCATCAGTTCGCGAACCTCTTCGGCGACGAAGAAGAAGTAGTTGATGACGTGTTCGGGCTTGCCGGTGAAGCGGGCGCGCAGCACCGGGTCCTGCGTCGCGACGCCGACCGGGCAGGTGTTGAGATGGCACTTGCGCATCATGATACAGCCGGCGGCGATCAGCGGCGCGGTCGCGAATCCGAATTCATCGGCGCCGAGCAGCGCCCCGACCACGACGTCTCGCCCAGTGCGAAGTCCGCCGTCGACCTGCACGGCGATGCGTCCGCGCAAGCGGTTCATCACCAGCGTCTGGTGCGTCTCGGCGAGCCCGATCTCCCACGGACTGCCGGCGTGCTTGATCGAGGTCAGCGGCGAAGCGCCGGTGCCACCTTCGAAGCCCGAAATGGTGACGTGGTCGGCACGCGCCTTGGCGACACCGGCTGCAACCGTGCCGACGCCGACCTCCGAGACGAGCTTCACGGATACATCGCCCCGCGGGTTGGTGTTCTTGAGGTCGAAGATCAGCTGAGCAAGGTCCTCGATCGAGTAGATATCATGGTGCGGCGGCGGCGATATCAGCGCCACGCCGGGCGTCGAGTGGCGCACCTTGGCAATTGTCGCATCGACCTTGTGGCCGGGCAGCTG
>JAGRKS010000147.1:0-144 GCA_020442185.1 Hyphomicrobiaceae bacterium | reverse complement strand
TGACGAGGTATTCCGTCGTCACGCCGAAGCGTCCGGATGCAACCTGCTTGATCGCGGAACGCATGTTGTCGCCGTTCGCCATCGGTGTGAAGCGGTCCGGCTCCTCGCCGCCTTCGCCCGTGTTCGACTTGCCGCCGATGCGGT
>JAGRKS010000146.1 GCA_020442185.1 Hyphomicrobiaceae bacterium | reverse complement strand
CAAGGTCATCCAGTCGATGAAGAAGACGAAGCGTACAAATCCGCTGTTCCTTCTCGACGAGATCGACAAGATGGGTTCGGATTTCCGTGGCGATCCCTCGTCGGCGCTGCTCGAGGTGCTCGATCCCGAGCAGAACAACACGTTCAACGATCACTACCTGGAGGTCGATTACGATCTCTCGAACGTGATGTTCGTGACGACCGCAAACACGCTCAATATTCCTGCGGCCCTGATGGATCGCATGGAGATCATCCGGCTTGCCGGTTACACGGAGAGCGAGAAGGTCGAGATTGCAAAGCGCCATCTCATTCCGGAGCAGAAGCAGGCTCACGGACTCGACGAGGCGGAGTTCGCGATCGACGAGGCGGCGTTGCAGGAGCTGATCCGGCGTTACACCCGCGAGGCGGGCGTGCGATCGCTGGAGCGCGAGATTGCCAAGCTCGCCCGCAAGGCGGTGAAGGAGATCCTGACGTCGTCGAACAAGACCGTGCGCGTGACGATCGAGAACCTTTCCGACTATCTCGGCGTGCCGAAGTATCGTTATGGCGAGGCCGAGCAGGAGGATCAGGTCGGCATCGTGACCGGTCTGGCATGGACCGAGGTCGGCGGCGAGTTGCTGACGATCGAAGGCATCCGTATGCCGGGCAAGGGCAAGATGACCGTCACGGGCAACCTGCGCGACGTGATGAAGGAATCGATCCAGGCGGCGAACGCCTACGTGCGCTCGCGGTCCATCGACTTCGGCATTCCGCCCACCCTGTTCGAGACCCGCGATATCCACGTCCACGTCCCCGAGGGTGCCACGCCCAAGGACGGTCCGTCGGCGGGTGTCGCGATGGCAACCGCCATCATCTCGGTGTTGACGCAGATTCCCGTCCGCAAGGATGTCGCCATGACCGGCGAGATCACGCTTCGTGGCCGGGTGCTGCCGATTGGCGGGCTGAAGGAGAAACTTCTCGCGGCGTTGCGCGGTGGCATCAAGACCGTTCTGATCCCGGAAGAGAACGTGAAGGATCTCGCTGACATCCCCGACGAGGTGAAGAATCGCCTGGAGATCGTACCGGTGGCCCGTCTCGACGACGTGCTGAAGTCGGCACTCGTGCGTGTCCCCGAGCCCATCGCCTGGGACGAGGAGGCAAATGCCGCCGTCGCTGTTACCGAGGGCGAGGACGACAAGAAGGGCGGGTCGCGGGTTACGGCCCACTGAAGGTTGGCGGTCCGTTCGTTCGGGTTGCTGGTTCGCGGAGGCGGCTCGCTTGCACGAGCGGGCCGCGGCGCCCCCGGCAAACGAACGACTTGGCCCTGTCGGATGACCGCGAGGTGATCGACAGAGGTTTAGGCGATACGTGACGTGTTCAATTTGCGGGCAGGGCTGCGACCGTCGGTCGCGATCCTGCCCGTCAATTTGTTCGAGGTCTGACGAGATGTCCTCACAAGTCGCATTCTCCCCCGAAAAACCCGAGATTTAGGGCTTGACGGTGCCTGCTTTGGGCGCTTCTGTGCAGCCACTGCTCGGGGTCCATCAGGTCTCGGCAAGTCGATCCGGCTGCCGCCTGTCGCGGTGAGGCTCCCTGCTTCGCAAGCAAGTCGCAAGCAATTGGACGGTTTGGTTTCCCAGTCCGTCGTGACGCGCTGGAAACATTCACGACGACCGCAATCGAGAGTTTTGCGCTCCTGTCCGATCAGTGTTCTGCAACCGTTGGCGGAACGGAGCGAGTCGTAATCACAACCACGAGGATTGAAAGAATGAGCAAGAAGGATTTGATCGACGCCGTTGCCCGTGATCTCGAGGTCACGAAGGAAAAGGCAAGCCAGGCTGTCGACGCGGTCATCGATCACATCAAGGCGTCGATGAAGGACGGCAAGGAAGTTCGTATTCCCGATTTCGGGACGTTCAAGGTGGCAGACCGCAAGGCGCGCGAGGGTCGCAATCCGCTGACCGGCAAGACCATCCAGATCGCGGCGTCGCGCGCACCGAAGTTCACGCCCGCGAAGGGTCTGAAGGACCTGCTGAACTGAGCGACGGCCTCGCGTCCGGGGCGCCGTGTTCCGTGCACGCTCGACGGGCGGGATCGCCGGCACGACGTGCTGATATCAAGGGGAGCCTCACCGGCTCCCTTTTTTTGTATTCAGGCGATCTGACGTCCGGGCACGGCAACCGGCAGGAGATGCTCGCACACGGGTTGGCGGCGGCCAGCGTTTGCTGCTGGCTTGCTGGCAGCCGTCCCGGCAGCGGCCGTGGTCGCCGGCAAGGTCGGGGTTCAGGCGAGCCCGCGCCGAGGCTCGAACAACGTGGCGCATTGGAAATCGTCGGCCGGAGGGGGCGGTGATCATGCGTCCCCTTGCGACCGGACGGCTTCGGCACTAAGACGGTCCGGCGGGCGGTTAGCTCAGTGGTAGAGCGCCTCGTTTACACCGAGGATGTCGGGAGTTCGACCCTCTCACCGCCCACCAGTCTTTCGCTTATTGGGCCCGGTTTCGCCGGCTCGTGCGGGGCACATATCTGGGGCGGGACGATTTTTCAGTGTCCCGCGCCGCTTGCCTTGGCCGTGACGTTCCCCGTTCTGGCGCCCGCGAGCCTCCGGTCTCCAGCCAGTTACCTCACGTCAGATGCGAAGGCACGTGCGGATGGCCCCAGCCGCACCAAGCCTTTTGATGCTTCGCGATGGCACAACGCGACGCCTGCGTCATCGCGCTCCGTTGCCGGCACGCCGCGACCTGCGCCGCGTCGCGTCGCGCCGCCATAGGGCGGCCGTGCGGCCTCCGTCGGTTCGCTCGGCGATGTTGCGGTGCACCAATGTTCTATTGCGGTGCGATATAAAATTTGTGACTGATGATCCTTAGAAGCGTCGTCGCATCCATCCGATGCCGAACGGTGGCGCTGGAGGGGCGCCACGTCGCCCCAGGCATCGCAGGAGGCGGCAATGGCCGAACATATCCTCGTCGTCGAAGATCACCCGCTCTATGCGGATGCCCTCAAGGCGATTTTGCGCAATGCGTTTCCAACGGCGTCGCTCGCGGCGGCCCATTCCATCGCGACCGCAAGGGCCGAGATCGAGCGGCGTCAACCGACCCTGATCCTGCTCGATCTGTGGTTGCCCGATACCCATGGGCTGGAAGGTCTGATCGCTCTTCGCTCGTCCGTACCACGCGTTCCGATCGTCGTCGTTTCAGGGTTCACGGAACGCTCGGTGATCGACCGCACGCTTCTTTGCGGGGCGACCGCCTTCATCTCGAAGTCGTGTGGCAAGGACCGCCTCGTCGCCGCGCTGGTCGAAGCCGTCGCCGGGAATCAAGAGGCACGGGAGATCGCTCTCGATCCCGACCTGCGTGATCCCGATGCGCGCGTCGTCTCCAAGCGCGTGCGAAGCCTGACGCGCCAGCAGTTGCGCGTGCTCGAGATGCTGTGTCTCGGCAAATTGAACAAGCAGATCGCCCACGAACTCGAGGTCGGAGAAACGACCGTCAAGGCGCACGTCGGCGAGGTGTTGCGAAAACTCAGCGTCTCGTCGCGCACACAGGCTGTCGTCGAGGTTTCGAAACTCGATTTCGGCGCCATGATGTTCCAGGAGAGCAGCTCCCGGGACTGATGCTGATCTGCCCCGACGGCGCATTGCCCTGGTCCGCTGTCGGCGGGGCAAACATCATGAGCCGTATCGCTGGAACGGCCGTAGTTGTTCTCACGGGCTGCAATCGCTGCTTGACGAAGCGAAGGCGTTTGCGTATCAGCTGCGGTCTCGACTGCACAGTCGATTTGCGCGGGCGTAGCTCAGTTGGTTAGAGCGCCGGCCTGTCACGCCGGAGGCCGCGGGTTCAAGTCCCGTCGCTCGCGCCATTTTCTTAAAATTGTGCCTCCACATCAGCTGCCGTTCAGCTTGCGCCGCCTCGGAAGGGGCGAGCCGTTATCGGACGCTGCTGCCTGGTGATGTCGCAACGGCTGAACTCCGGTCGTGAGCTGCCGATCGCCATTTCTGCGCCTGCCGTCCCCGGAACGCCATCCGCACCATGCCGCCGTTCGAAGCGCATTCGTCGGGGCCACCCGTCGCCCTGCCGCGTCATCCTTGCGGGCACGGCGACACGGCGCGCCTCCCGACGATCGGCCGGCCGCGGGCCATCCGGCGAACACGGTGTTGCTTCACCCCACTTTGGGTGGGGGCACCTGTGGGCTGGTTGCGCCGGGGTTCTGCCTGAGATAACACAGTCGGCGAGTGAGCGTTGGGCGGCGCACGAGCGTTTTCCGGATGGCGTCCGTTGGGCTCGCCGCCCGCGCCTCGACCGAGCGGAGGACGACACATGAACCAGCTTCTTCTGGATTATCTGCCGATCGTCGTGTTCCTGGGTGTCGGCCTGTTCATCGGCGCAGCACTTCTCGCCGCCCCATTCCTGATCGCGGTGCGCAATCCGGACCCCGAAAAGGTTTCGGCCTACGAGTGCGGCTTCAATGCCTTCGACGACGCGCGGATGAAGTTCGATGTCCGCTTCTACCTCGTCGCCATCCTTTTCATCATCTTCGACCTCGAGATCGCGTTCCTGTTTCCGTGGGCGGTCGCGTTCAAGGAGATCGGCGCGTTCGGTTTCTGGTCGATGATGATCTTCCTCGCCGTCCTCACGATCGGCTTCATCTACGAGTGGCGCAAGGGGGCGCTTGAATGGGATTGATCGTACCGCCGCACATTGCATTCGATACGCCGCGCGAAGGTGCGCCGGGCGCCGTCGGGAGTGCGCCCGAGCCGAAGTTCTTTGCCGAGATCAACAACGAGTTGGCCGACAAGGGGTTCCTCGTCACGACGACGGACGACCTGATCAACTGGGCGCGCACCG
>JAGRKS010000145.1 GCA_020442185.1 Hyphomicrobiaceae bacterium | reverse complement strand
ATCCCCGCGTGTGCGGGGAACGCATAGTATGGCTGCCCCCCCGGCAGCCTGCGGACGGTTCATCCCCGCGTGTGCGGGGAACGCTCTTCCAAGCAACAGCTTGAATGCATGAGGAAAACTCACTTGTCAAAGAGCCTACCGATGTTTTGGTTCTGTTCCAGCGCGATTTGCGGTCAAGCCGGAGGATCGAACGAGACCAGCTTCAATCCATCGAAGTCGACGGGTCTTCGCCTGTTCGTTCCCACGGTGTCAAAATCAAAGCCGGCGTCGTTGGCTGCCGTCCACGCAATGATGCCATCGCCCTCGCCAATGTCGCTCACGACCTGTTGCCAGATCATCTCGCGTGTGCGCCGCGAATAGACCCCAACGTAGACCCCGGCTCGGATTTCCAGAAGCCAGATGGCCAGACGACCGCGCAAGCGGGCCGGGGCATTTTCAACCACGATGACCATCATCTCCAGAGGCCTCCGGATCTTCGAAAGCGGGCCCGACGGCATCGGGTGGCGGTTCGGGGCGAGGTAGTTCACCTGCCGAAAGCAGCTGTTCGATGTCTGGAATCACTTTTTCGAGAAAGCGCGTGCGCCGAAAGACGTCACGGCACTCTCGCCTCACCTCGCCGACAGGATCGGCAGCAAAGGCTTTCTGAGCTTTTCCCGCGATGCGGAATGCGACGGGAACGACCGTGTCGAACTTATAGATGTCGGCGATGTCGTAGACGAACGACAACGGTTTTCCGGTGTGAAGGAAACCGACCGCGGGCGCGTAGCCAGCGGCCAGTACTGCCGCCTCGGTGAGACCATAGAGGCACGAAGTCGCCGCACTCAGGCACCGGTTGGGCAGGTCCGAGACATCCCATGCGGTCGGGTCGTAGTTGCGCCGCTGCCATGAGACGCCGTGCTGCTTTGCCAGGAGTTCGTAGAGCTTGCGGACGCGCACGCCTTCGATGCCGCGCAACTGGTCAATGGATCTCCTCTCGGGTGCCGGCTCACCGAAGCGGAGTTCGAACATGCGGCGAACGATCTTCAGGCGCGCAGCCTCATCCAACGCCATGCGTGCCTGCCACAACAGCTTGTCTGATCGTGCACCACCGGGCTGCCCGGCCGAGTAGAGCCTCACGCCCGCCTCGCCGACCCAAACCAAGAGCGTTCCCGCTCGTGCCGCGAGTGTCACAGCCGCATGCGAGATGCGTGCGCCGGGCTCGAGCATGATGCAGGCCAGACCGCCCACTGGCAGATGTGTGCGAATGCCCGTTTTGTCGACAACGACAAAGGCGCCATCGCGAACGTCAAGTTGGCCCTTTTCCACGAAAACGATGGATGAGCGGTCTTTGAGCGGAATCGGGCGCGGGGGCACCATTCCTGGGAGGGCCGTCGCGGTCATCAGGCACTCCCCGCCGCGGTTTGGGGGCGCTTGATGAGCATCAAGCCGCAGCCGAAGGCTTTGGCGCGACCGAAACCCGCGCACAACCCAGCGACGAACTGCTCGGGGTCATGCACCACCAGGATGCCATCGAGGTCGGCAATGCCGAAAACGACATCCGCCTTTGATTTTCGCCTCTGGTTCTTATGAGTATCGCGCGGGATTTGGCGCTTCTCGTAGGATATCACTTGAAGCGCCTCGATCGAGAACCCGGTGCGCGTTCCCTGACGCTCCAGCCACGTGCGCAGCGCCAATGGCGGCTCTATTCTTCCGTCGTCCGTCTCGAGCCAACCCAACTCGCGCTTGCGAGGTTCTGCGCGCGCGCCCGTCTCGCAGGACTGAATGGCATTCATCACGACATCGTGCCGGTGCTGCTTTCCCGCACCGTCGCGTGTCGCGACCGTCGCGTTGGCGCGCAGACGAAAGGCCAGTCGGTCGCCCTTGCTGAGTGCCGGGGAAAATTGGCGCATTTCGATCTCGAAGAGGCCCGGATTGGCCGGCGCTCGTCGGGACAGGATGACAAAACGGCCGGGTTCCTCTTCGCGCCACAAGAAATCGCGCCGCGTATCAGGCGTATCACCGAAAAGCGACCAGATCAGCCTGTGTGCTACGTCGAGGCGTCGGTCGTCATCGTCGGGAACGATCACTCGCCCAAGTGCCGCAAGTCCCTGATCGCGCCGAACGCAGACACGGGAGAGATACATCAGCCATCCTCCCGTGTGCGATTGGCTGGAACGGGGGCAAGAACCAGTTCGTCGAGCGTATCAAAGCGCCAGGTGTTGCGATCAACTGGCAATGTGCGCCGGCGCTCCAAGCGACCGCTCGGGCGGAGGGCCGGTCGATCGTCATCCGGCCTCGCCAACCTGCTGTCGACGGCTATCTGCCCCCGTGTTCGCCGATCAACCTGACGCCAGAGATCGTTGATTGTGACGGCCATTGCCGTGTCGTAGTCCGCGAATGCGGCTTCAGGCGATGACGCTTCAATGCGCAGCGCCATGAGTGGCAAGGATGGCGGGCACGCGCGACGTCCAAGATAGAGCGAAAACACTGGACGCAGCAGCGCGGCCGAAATGCCTGAGAGGCCTGCCGGACTATCGTTGAGAGACAGCGCGACGGTGTACTTCACATCGACCATATACTCCCGGCGCGTAATGATCGTCGATCGATCACCTTCCTCCAGAAGCTGTTTGCGAGTTGCCGGAGCGAAATTCCGCCGGCGCTTGGCGGATTGGACCGTGTGATAATCGACCAGAAGCCCGCCCGCGCGATCGGTGCGAACGGCAAATCGACATCCGCGGGAGAGTTCTTCAAGTCGCCCGGCATCGTCCCGCCTGATTCCCATGGCCGCGGCGATCAAGCCTACGAGCATGGAATGCCCCGGGCGATCGCGTGTGCCGCGTCGTTCGTTGCCGGCAACCTCGCCGAAGCTGGCAAACGGTCCTGCGAGAGTGAAGACGAGGAACTCGCTCATGGCCGTCATGCCGACACATGATTGATGATATCGGCAAGCGTTCCGGCTCCAGTCCTCACGTTCATGATCGCAGGGGCCGGATTGTTGTCAGCGTAAGCCTTTGTCAACTTGTCTCGGTAGCCTTCGAGAGCGGCGATCGAATTTTCCATGAGATCTTTGCCGCTGACCGGGCGGACGAAGGCACCGGCCAGGTTGCGGGGCTGATCATCACCGCGCTCGGCCATGATGTAATCCGCGCGGGCGCGACTGGCGAAACTTGCCTGCTTACCTGTCGGAGAAACGGTGGCAAGAGCATGCGTCAGGGCGCTGATGGCGGAGTTGGCAAGCGCGTCGTTGCCACCGAGGTTTTCGATCAGAAGCGCGCGATTGATACAGGCATAGAGATAGAATACGGCCGAGCCGAAGCCGGTCGACCCGATAAAGCCAGCGCCCGCATCCTCGGACGACGACTTCAAGTCGTCGACGGCGGTGTAAAAGTCGGACTCGGGTGTGGCATTGTGCGTGGAGAATGCGTGCGCCACCTGGACTGCCGCATCGCGATTGAAGACCGGATTGTCGGCCAGCATTCGGCCGAACATTGCAATATCCGCGGCGCCGTCAACTTTGCGCAACAGCCCTTCCTTCTTGAAGTCGATCTCCTCGCCCTTTGCAATCCGCTCGGCCAATGCGAAGGCATGCTCCTGTTCTTCAGGCGAAACGAAAGCAAGTTGCTCGATGCGCGTCGGGTTGTCGTCGTTCTCGCCCTTCAGCTTTCCGAACTGTTCTGCAACCTTGCGGGATGCCGAGGCTGCCGCGTCTGGCGCGACCTGCTTGCCAACCAGATGGGATTCGATCTGTTCCCCGAGCCGTTGGGTGCGAGCAGCGAGATGCCCGTGGAGCGTCTGCTGGAACGTGTCGGACGTCCGCACGGCGCGCTTCAGGGACTGGGATGAGACGCGCAGTCGTTCGACGCCGCCGATCAAAGCCGTTTTGGGGCGGCCGGTGTCGTCGCGATTGAGGTTTGCTGGACCGTAGAATGTCAGCAGATGGAGTTGGATGAACCGGTCGGGCATCGACGTGCTCCTTGTGAATATCAATGCAATCAGGCCGAGGCTGCGGGTGTCTCAGCACCACTCTCGTCGTCGGTACCGGGTCGAGCCTGTCCCTGGTGGTGGTAGTCGTAGATCCATTTGAGACGCACACTGTCTCGTGCCTCGTCGCCGAACGCGCCACTCCATGCCAGAATGCCGGTGGCCAAATCAGCAACAGGCGCTTTGGCGTTGAGGATGGTCGCGGCAGACCGAAATGCCCGCATGACGTCCTCTGGTGTTCGCGCCAGAGTCAGCTGTTGGAAGCGCATTGACGAAAACGCGGGCTCCTTGCCACCCAGCAGGTATGCCGTCGTCTGCCGCCCTTTCGTGTCCTCGCGCACATGCGCCAATACATGTGCCGTGGCCGCAACCGCTGCGAGACGGGTTTCGTCGAAGCCTGACCAACCCAGCGTCGCGGCGAGCTCCCTGTAGAGCCGCACGGTCTGCGGTTCTGATGCCGCGGTCACGACGTCGGCGTCGCGCCGCAGATGGGCCAGCGCTGCGGGGTCGGCTTGGCGATTTCGTTTGTCGTTTTCATGTGTCTTTTGGAGGCTGCGCCACCAGCGTTGGCAGACCGCACCAGCATCGTACAATCTTCCGGTCATGCCGCCTCCTTGGGTTTGGACGTGTCGCGCGACAACGCACGAAGGAGCCGCGCGCGGGCATCGACGATTGACTTCTGCTTCTCGGGTTTCAGGGAGAACAGTGTTTGAGGCGGGACCGTCTCGTCGAAGACCGCCAGCGCCTGCCGCCGCAACATGAGTGCCCAGCTATCCGAAATGGCGTTGCGTGCGGCGTTGATGACGTCGGCGTCAGCATCATCTGCAAGGTTTGCAAAGCGATCGAGACTGTCGCGGAACGGCTGTTCGGTCGTGATCCAGAATGCCTCGCTCGCTGTCTGAACCAACGATGTCGGCTTGTCCGCGCCCAAGGCCTTGAACGACTGACTGAGCGCACTCCGCGCTGCGGCCACGGCCCTGTCGGCTGAGGAAACGAGTTCGTCGGCAAGTGCCGCCAGCATCCCCTGGCGGGTTTCGTCCGCCATGATGATCCACGGCACCTGCGCTTCGAGGTAGTCGAGGACCTTCATGTTGTCCATGACGTAGCCCGCAGCGCTTACAGTGACACGCTGGTTGCGCAGGCGCGAAGGAATGGACGCCAGATTCTCCGACAGACTGCGGCCGGCACCTGCAGCATCGTGGAATGCAATGCCATAAAGCCTTGGAGACCAGTCCTTGTAACCGTAGCGCGAGGACTTGGGATGCGTTGGAAGAACCTCACCACCGGCGCGCTGCTCATAAGGCGTCAGTGGATGACGCCAGCTCACGCCATAGTTGATCCCGTAGTTTTGCGTGCGAAACCCTGCCAACACGACCGGGGATATACGTCCCGTGATCGGGCATGCAATTGCATCAGTGTTTTCGGCGAACTGCAGTCGTATGCGCCGCGGCATGCCGAACATGGCCTGAGCCGGGTGAGCGCCTGCCGCCCCGATCTCGAAGGGAGCTTGGCCTCTTTCAGAAGTCGGCGTCGGGCGGCACCAAGGAAAGACGCGTCCAGAGGAATCGCTGCTGGACATCGGCGGAAGTTTCTCGTCGTCACGCGAAGAAAGTTCGGGGGTGTTGAGCCAGAGGCGCCGCCACAAGGCTGCTTCGCTACCAGGGACGGCTCCGTGCAAACGAACCAACGTCGTCAAAGGTCCGCCGCCGCGTAATGACGTCCGATGCCCTGCGCCCCCTGTAGGAGCGAAGGCCTGCAATGCGAACAGCGCTATTGCTGCTGCGGCTGGTGACAGAATCGCATGCAAATCGTCGCGAACAAACAAGACGGTGCCATTGCGGACGGCGTTAGCGCCCGGCGCGTTGATAAGTAGTCCGTCAGGAGGCAGGTCTTCGCCGGCAAGGTCTTGCAGATCCTGCATGAAGCGCGGACCGTCGCCGTCAAGCTGAAACCAGGGGATGAGCGGTGCGAACGCGTCGGCCAGTTCCGCGCGCGTCGGTGGCGACTTCCATCGCTTGTGCCAATCGCCGCGGCTGTAGACCGGAAGCGCGACGGTCAGCAGCCCGATCAGCAGCTCATAGGTGGCGACGTTGAGATCAGCGCGCCCCCAGGCGAATTCGACGTCGCCGATTTCCGTAATGTCAGCGGGCGCCATATCATGGCGACGACCCGCCGTATCGACCACTGGAATCCAGCGTTCGCGTATCAAACAAAATGTCATGGCATCCTCAATTCATCAGAACCATGACATGAGAACAAAACGGGATCAAGCTCATTCTCTAGCGACTGTCGATTCCGCCCTCTGCAAGCCCGCCAGGCTGTAGTGATAGCCAGTTCGAAACCATACGCCGTCAGGGTTTTGCTCGACCACCAACACCCTCACGCCAACCTCGAATTCGCGCCATGGGGGACGCATCTGCTGCAACTCGGCCGATGTAGGCGGGGCGAGCTCGCGCGCGAAGCTGGGAGACACGCGAATCTCGGCATCGGCCCAATCCGCTGACGTGGTTCCATCGGCTGAAGCAAGCGGTGTCAGCGTGCCATCGCTTGCTGCTTGTGCGAGCCGAACCGTGACGCTGTCGCCGAGCCTCGTCACAACACGCGCGTCGTCGATCCATGGAGCGATCTGAGCATTGTAGGGTTTGCTGGGATCGAGGCACGCCCGTCGTGCTTGCCACGTCTCGCCCATGGCTTCGGCTGTCTGCCTATCCCAGTCCTTTTCCAAGCATTCAGGCAATTGATCGTCGCCGGCATAAACGCGCTCCACAAGGCGGCGGGGATGGCCAGGGCAATGATCTTGCTCACCGAGCGTTCTTGTCACGATCTCCCCCGCGCCGTCGCACTCGGAAAAGATCGCTTTGGCCGTTCGCCATAGAAGTGTCGTATCGCGGTACACCCACCTGGCTTCGGGCAGGTCGGTATCGAGCCATTTTTTATCGGCAGCTTCGGGTGGGATGGGCGAAACCACATGCAGCACCGGTTCGCTGATCACACTGGGACGCGCGTCACCGCGTTCATGACGCCACAGACGACCGGCACGCTGGATCAACAGATCGACCGGAGCGAGGTCGGTGATCAGCACGTCGAAATCGATATCGAGGGACTGTTCGATAACCTGCGTCGCGACAAGGATCTCGCCAGCGCGATCCTCTTGGCTTCCCGCCTTGCCGAAGCGCTGCAACACGCGCGTTTCGATCTTTTTGCGGTCCTTGGGGAGAAACCTGGCGTGGAACAGATCGACTACGATTCTCGGATCACCTTTGCAGAGACCGATGAGCTTATCGCGCGTGGCGATGGCGCTATCGACCGTGGTCTTGATGATTGCAACTGCGGCTCCATCCCGAGCGGCCGCGATGGCCTCGTCAAGGGCAGCATCTGCCGCAAGGCGCGCGACGCGCACGCGCCGTTCGGTTCCGGTCCGCGTTGGAAGCGGGCATTCGCGTGCACTTCCATCGGCAACAAGGGTTGCCAGAGGATAGGATGCATTGGTGAGAAATGCTGGCGACAGATTTGCTCCTTGCGCGAAGGCGCGAGCCAAGGCTGCACGTTTGGACTGCGGCAACGTCGCCGACAACAAAATCGCTGATCCACCTTGCGCGGCATGAAAGCGGAGTAGTGCCGAAACCTCTTCGGAGACGTAAGCATCGAAGGCATGCGCCTCGTCGATGATCAACACCTTATCGGCGAGTCCCCTGAGCCGCAGCGTTTGGTACTTCGATGGCAGAACAGAGAGGACCGCCTGGTCAATCGTGCCCGCACCGGCTTGCGCAAAAAAAGCCAGTCGGTTTTGGTGTGCGATCCATGGTGCGCAGTAGTGCGCGACCGGTAGACCTTCTTCTCGAAGAGAGCGGGCGCCACCGTGCGCTAGCGAAAGTGACGCTTCACGCAAGGCGGCAGGCTCACTCTCGAAGATTAGGGGTGTGAGTTCGGCCAATCGGCCATACATGGCATTGGCTGTCGCCATTGTCGGCAATGCTACGAAGAGGCCTCTCGATTTGCCGCTCGCGATCGCACGATGGGCAAGCATCAGTGCGGCCTCTGTCTTGCCGGAACCCGTAGCGTCTTCGATCATCGCGACGAACGGGCCGTCCGGTAGTTCGATCGAGGCGGCCCATGCCTGAACCGGTGAAAGGCCAGCCGCAATTTCGGGCAGCAGTTTCATGGCATCCGCCGCTGCTGCACGCACCACGACAAGCCCCAGAGCGGCGAGTGCTTCTTGCGCTTGCTGCGTTGATACCTCCCACGCCTGCCGAAGCGGAATTGGTGCAGGGTCAGGCTTGAAGAACATTTGATTGGAGCCGACCCAGTCGGACAGCGGAAGCAGCGTGGCCAGCCACCAAGCATAAGCGGTAACGGCGCCGTCCATATCCCAATCAATCACTACGGGCGTGACGGAGAAATGCGCTGCAATCTCGGCGGAAAGCTCTCGCGCCGCCCTAATGAGCGGCTGCCAGATTTGGATGTCGAAGAGGCCGGTGGGGGGCTGTACGGGCCGTCCGTGATGTCCGGCGATCGCATCGATAATTGGGGTCAGCAGGTTAGGATCGGCACCACCACAGTTCGCTTCGAACTGGTGCGCAACCGGCGTTGTGCCGTTGATCGGAGACGTGTCACTTGCCAAGTACCAGTAGGTGCCGACTGCATGGAAGGCAGGGCTTTGGGGCACCGCACCTGGCGCTGGCGGCGTAATACCGTTTGGCCACAGCGCCGGCACCTTCATCTGGAATACGGCAGTCGCTTTTCCGATGTCGTGCAAGGCTACGAGCCAAAGAGTGAGGGCGCGAAGAGCTGCCGGGCTTGTATTCAGCCCGACGGCGTGTCGCCGAAGACTCCGCTCGTCGTCCTCGATCACGGCATCGGCGACCGCGGCCACATCGAGAGCGTGACGATAGAGCGGATGCCAAAGCTCGCCCCCCGCGTCATCGGTCTTGGCCCAAATGCCGGTCCAGATTGCACTATCCAAGCTGCCCCACATTTCTCAACCAGAATCCCGATTTTGCCTATTGCATGACATTTTTCTGCCAGCATCAGATCGGCCTAGCGTGAACGGTGTCGGAGACAGAAGCATGTAAATCGATGTTGCAGCGTCGTCTACACGATCGATCCCGAGCAACTGCTATCGCATCGATCTTCTTGCCTGAGCGATCGGCTGTGGTCGGCATCACTCCTGTTGCAGTGGCCGACCGCCTGAATTGGGGTCAGAGATTGGAGAGCAACGACCGCATGCGGTCGCTGCTCCGCACTCCGGGACAAACTCAGGCCGCTATCGTTCGAGATGCCGCCGCATCGGGCTTGTGCAGGCTGCATACAACCAGCACCGCTGCCCCATTTGCCCAGTAGTAGAGGGCATCGATACCTTCGAAGCCCAATACGATCGGCGCAGCGATGAAAACAACGCCGACGAGAACGTCGACGGTCAGATGGAACCAATAGGGCAGAACGCGGATGACGCCCAGCTCGTGGTCCGTGAACACCGTCAGGATCAGGGCGGCTGCACCGGTCGCGACCGCGAGCCATTTTGCCAGCGGGTTGGACATGCCGAGCCCGAGAATGATCGGCAAGGCCATGAGGCTCAGCGCAACCGGATAGTCCAGGTAGGCATGCATGGTTCTGGTGACGAAACGCATCGGATGTCTCCATCGATTGGCCCGACGACTGCGCCGCACGTCCGGCGCAGCCGCAGGGTGATGCTTCAGTTGATTTCTGAGGGCTGTTTGTCCTTGAGGCCCGGCCAGTTCGCCTCGGCCTTCTTGATCGCCCCGGGCACATCCTTCAGCCAAGTCTGCTGAATGCCGTTGTCCAGGTTGAGATAGAGCTTCCCGCCGACGACCTTCCAGAAGTTCGGATCGCCATCGAACTTGGCACCGACAGAAACGCCGTAAGCGCAGTAGCCGCCGTAGGCCGGCTCGTACTTGGCGGGATTGGACTTGAAGGTGTCGAGGTTGGCCTTGCTCGCGAAGCGATACGTTGCCTCTTTGTGAACCGTGGCGAACTCGGCTGTTCCGCGAACGGGTTTGCCTTCCGTCTGATAGGCCACGACATCGTAGCCATGGACGGCGAGCCCAGGGGCAGGCTTGCCGTCCGCCAGTACAAGGCCCGTCGTCGTGTTGACGTCGGGGCCGGCATGAGCGGGAGCAACCGCTCCCGCAAAGATGGTGCTCGACACGGCGAGAGCCGCAAGCAGTGCGTTCTTCTTGATCATGTTCGTTCTCCTAGTCTGTAATTCTCATTGCGGTTGGTGGTTCGCGTCCGATCCTGACTCGGCTGCGGTCGATCATTCCTGCGGCAGCGTCCGATTAGTCAGGATGGAAGCTCCGCCGACCCGCTGATCACACTGCTTTGCGCGGCGTCACAGCGGGGAAGTCGATTTCGGTAAGGGCAACCTCGTTGACGTAGTTCGTCAGCGTATTGAGAGCGACGTGCAGGACGATCTCGACCAGTTGCGAATCGTCAAAACCGGCGGCCTTTACGGCAGCAACATCGGCGTCGCTGACATGGCCGCGTTCGCGCACGACAGTTGCGGCGAAGCGCACGGCGGCTTCGGCCTTGGGGTCGTTGGACGATCCGTTCCGGTTGGCCGTCAGTTCCGCGTCATCCAGCTTCGCAACATTCCGCGCGAGATAGGAGTGTGCGGACAGGCAGTAGCTGCAGCCGTTGATTTCCGCGACGGCAAGCGCAATGCGTTCATGCGTCTTCGGGTCGAGGTTTCCCTTCGACAGGGCCGCCACGACTGCGAAATAACCTTCCAATGCAGCGGGGCTGTTGGCGATGACCCTGAAAAGATTGGGGACCGAGCCGAGCTTTTTCTTGGCATCTTCGAGCAATGGCCTGGCCGCCTCCGGGGCTTCGGCGATAGAGGGAATGGTCTTGATACGGGGCATGGGGCTTGCGTCTCCCAGTGGTTTGAAACGCGGCCTGACTGGCCAGCGCCCTCTAGATGCGCTATTCCAAAATCGCTGGCTATTCGGTAAAGTTGAGAACCATTGTTCCATTTATGGAAGGCCAAGATGGACCGCCTCGAATCCATGTCGGCGTTCGTCGCCGTCGTCGAAGCAGGGGGCTTCTCCGCCGCCGCCCGGCACCTGCGCATTCCGCTAGCCACCGTGAGCCGACGGGTGTCGGAACTCGAAGGCCGCCTTCGCGTGCAACTGCTGATCCGGACGACTCGCTCGGTCACGCTCACCGAGACCGGCCAGCGGTACTTCGAGACCGCGCGACGGATGCTGGAAGAACTGGAAGAAGCAGAACGGCTGGTCGCCGGCGAGTACACGGCTCCTCGCGGCAAACTGAGCGTGGCTGCACCCGTCGGTCTGGGGCGGATCTACCTCGCGCCGATCATCACTGAGTTCCTGCGGGCCTATCCCGAGGTCGATGTCGCGCTGCAATTGGGTGACGAGGTGATCAACCTTGCGGACGAGGGTGTCGACATTGCTCTGCGTGTCAGCGATCTGCCCGACAGCAGCCTCAAGGCGATCCACCTTGGCGAAATCCGGCGTGTCGTCTGTGCCAGCGCGGCATATCTCAAGGGTGCAAGTCCCGTATCCTCACCTGACGACCTGCGCCGTCATGCGTGCATCACATTCACTTCACTCGAGTCGGCGCATGAATGGTGCTTCAAGGTCGGCAAGTCCGTGAAGCGCATTCCGGTGCGCTCACGCATGTCAGCGAGTGCGGCCGACGCGGCGGCCGACGCCGCCGCTGCGGGGCTCGGTATCACACGGCTCCTTTGCTACCAGGCGCTTCCCGCGATCCGAGCGAAGAAGCTGAAGCTGTTGCTGCGTGACTTCGAGCCCTCACCGACACCGGTCAGCTTCGTTTATCGAACCGGACGGTCCATGCCGCAAAAGCTGAGAGCCTTCATCGACTTCGTGACTCCTCGGATGAAGTCGCGCCTTGTCTTCGATCCGTAGCCAGCTTGGATATCGACGCAATGTTCGACCCAGGAGACGGAATAGCCTTTGGCCAGTTGCGGGACATCCCGCGCGAGGAGATCATCGCGCACATGTCCGACCCCCGCGTCGGGAAGCACATGCCTCTGCTCACATTCGAATGGAATAGCGACACGCTTACAGACTTCCTTGCAA
Organism: Hyphomicrobiaceae bacterium; assembly: GCA_020442185.1. Taxonomy (GTDB): domain Bacteria; phylum Pseudomonadota; class Alphaproteobacteria; order Rhizobiales; family Hyphomicrobiaceae; genus JAEUMD01. Next base: position 14,127 of record JAGRKS010000145.1, on the reverse strand, counting down.
CGAAGGAGGCATACTGGCACCGCGACGGCCTCGGGCACTGGGCGATCCTGCTTAAAGGCGCCTATGCCGGTTGGGGCGGGTTTCAAAAGGAGGGAGACGAGTGGGATTTCGGATTGGTGCTCAGGCCCGCGTTCTTCGGGCTGGGTGTGCGCGTCACCCGAATGGCACTGACGTTCGCCATGGCCGACGCGAGAATTCCGTTCGTGACATTCCTTGTGCCTCCGTCACGCAAGAACCTGAGGGCACTTATCCGTCTCGGAGCCAGGTTCACTGGCGAAGTCGATCATGCGGGAGCTCGATTTCTCAAGTTTCGCCTTGAGACGGCATGAACGGGAACTGTCAGGTTTGCATCCGTTTTTCAAATCTCGAAGGGCTGAGAGGTACACCACATGCGCATTGTCGATATCTGCGAAGTCACAAAGCCGATTTCGTCGCCCATCCGCAATGCCTACATCGATTTCTCGAAGATGACCGCGAGCCTCGTCGCGGTCGTGACCGATGTCGTGAAAGACGGCCGGCGAGTGGTCGGCTATGGCTTCAATTCGAACGGCCGCTATGGTCAGGGTGGTCTCATCCGCGAGCGGTTCCGCAACCGGCTTCTCGAGGCTGATCCCAAGTCGGTTCTCTCCGACGAGGGAGACAATCTCGATCCGCACAAGCTGTGGGCCGCCATGATGACCAACGAGAAGCCGGGCGGACACGGCGAGAGATCGGTCGCCGTCGGCACTCTCGACATGGCGATTTGGGACGCGACGGCCAAGATCGCCGGAAAGCCGCTCTTTCGCTTGCTCGCGGAAGAGAAGGGCCGCGAGGCCAACCCGCGCGTGTTCGTCTATGCGGCGGGAGGATATTACTATCCTGGCAAGGACGACACGGCCTTGCGTGCCGAAATGCGCGGCTACCTCGATCGCGGATACAACGTCGTGAAGATGAAAATTGGTGGTGCAGGGATTCGAGAGGATCAGCGCCGCATCGAAGCTGTTCTAACCGAGATCGGTTCTGAGGCGCAGCTTGCGGTCGATGCCAATGGCCGCTTCGATCTCGAGACCGGTATCGCCTACGCCAAGATGCTTCGCGATTATCCTCTGTTTTGGTACGAGGAGATCGGCGATCCGCTCGATTTTGCGCTCCAGGCCGCCCTCGCCGAGTTCTACCCCGGCCCCATGGCGACGGGCGAGAACCTCTTCTCCCATCAGGATGCGCGTAACCTCCTGCGTTATGGCGGCATGCGACCGGATCGCGATTGGCTGCAGTTCGACTGTGCGCTTTCCTATGGTCTGGTCGAATACCTGCGCACACTCGACGTGCTGCATCAAGCTGGGTGGTCGCCGGAGCGCTGCATCCCGCATGGCGGACACCAGATGTCTCTCAACATAGTGGCCGGTCTCGGCCTGGGCGGCAACGAGAGCTATCCGGACTTGTTCCAGCCCTACGGCGGCTTCCCAGATTCGGTGAACGTCGAAAACGGTCACATCGTCATGCCAGAGCTGCCTGGCATCGGCTTCGAGGGCAAGTCAGATTTGATCAAGGTTATGCGCGAGTTGGCGGAGTGAAATAGCAATCATGCTCTTGCCATTCGATTGACGGAGGAGTGGTTCCGAGCCAGGGCGGATCGATGTCCCGCGCGGACGACAACAAGATGCCGTGACGGTCGAGAACCCACTTCAGTGCGACGCCGCCGTCCCTCGTCCTGCACCACGCCGCGGAATGGGTTTCATCATATCCTGATACGTCCGAGGTTTGGGTCTAGAGCGGTCGAGTTCAGCGCGTTTGGCCAACCGTCGAGGTGCTCGGCGCCATTGTCCGGCTCGTCAGGTCGAGCAATATGTTGTTGAGTTCCTGCCAGTTGACCGGTTTGGTCAAGTATCCGTTGGCACCGATGCCGAGAGCCTCGTCGATGGCCTCTATGTCGCTGCGAACAGTAAGTACGACGATGGGAAGGTGGGCGATACGCGGCGTCGAGCGGACAAGCGCGATCAATCGAAAGCCATCGATGTGCGGCATCGACAGGTCGACGAGAGCAACATCGTAGGTATTCGCCAGGAGCGCCTCCCAAGCGGCAGCACCATCGGCGGCAATCGTCGGAACGTGGCCGCAGCGCCGCAGCGCCGCCGAGGCGACCGCACAAAAAATCGGATCGTCGTCAGCGATGAGCGCCGCTATCCTCGTGGGTTCGGATTGATCGTCTCGCAGCATGTTTGTCACTGGGTCAAGGATGCAGGTTGACCGGCGCCCTTTATGCCATCTGGCACGGGAACGTCGGTCTCGTCATAGTTTGTGTTGAGAACCAGATGCGGGCCGCCGTAGAGACGCATTTTATCGGCGACTATCGCCGTATAGGCGGATTTGTCGGCGATTGGGCTGGTGGCATCGACGCGCAGTTCCCCTTTCGGCAGGTAGATGGTGCCGATGAGCACGCGGGCATCGTTACTCAGGATCGAGTAGACAAGATTTTCGTCCTGGGAGCGCCCACCGAAGATCAAGATCCCCGCCATGGGTCCATCGGTTGGCGCCTCGAGCGAGATCGTCGATTGGGCCTCGAAGGTGAAGTACGCGTTCTTTCCCGTGAAGAAGAGTCCCGCGGCCGTGCCGATCAGCGAGGCCCCGTCTCTCACGATCAGCGGCTTGTCACGGAAGACATAGACGCCGTCGCGTAATGTCACGACGGCGCCGCCATTGATATCCAATCCGCAGTATGTCCCGGGCGACAGGATCGTGTCGTAGTTGATGACCGTTGGCCGATTGAGATCGCATGCCTCGAAGAAGGGTTCGGGGCGACCAATCAACGGATCGTCGAATTCCGGACAATCGACGATCGGATCTGGAGCGAAGTTGCCGGGACCGCCGTCCTTGCCGCCGCGCGTGCAAATGAAGGTTGCCTTCAGGATGGCGCTGTTCTTGGACTTCAATCCAATCGTGTGACTGGAGTTCGAATAGACAGCGCAGTTCTGCCCGGTCACTTGGGCCTGCTTCTCCAACGATATGGTGCGGCCCGCTGTGGGATTGAGGCCAAGCATGCAGATGTTTGGCTTGCCGACGATGCGCGCGACGGCTCGCGCCGAGCTCTCTGTCGTGCCCATTCCGAACGTTTCGCCGAAAGGAGAAGTGTACGGCTTGGTAACCGTAACCTCGACCTCCGTTGGTGCATCTGAGACATCGACCGCGACTTGTATCGCCGAGCCGATCTGGGTGCCGGATTGAGCGCGGACCATGCCTGAAACAACCGCATCTGCAACGGCCTGCAGATTTTCGCGCTTCGTATCGGCGAAGCTGAGCTGCTTGGCGGCGGCAAGGGCGGCCGCGTCTGCAGCCGTCTGCAGAACGCTTCGATCCCGTAGCAACATCGAATAGTCGACCGTGTGACCAGCCATCAGCATGAGAATTGGCAGGAGAAGGCCGAACTTGACAGCGATAGATCCTCGCCGGTCGGCAAGAATGCTCGTGGCCCCAAGGGACCCCGATTGAAGTGCACGCATTCTTTGTGCAACTTGCTGCATAGCTGCTGATGATCTCGATACGCTGTATATTTCCGGCCACGGGAAGAATGACCGTCACATATTTTGGATTTTAGAGAAACTGAAGGTCTCGCAACTGACAACGGAAGTGTGAGCTGGTGTATCAAAAGGGGATTGGGCTGGCGGGGCGTGACCGCGGACAGAGGTTGCTGTCGCCGCGGAGCGATCTCAAGTCGCTCGAGTTGCTCTATTTCGAGTGGCCCACCTCACCAGAGTGACCTCTATCCAGACCGTCCACGAGTGAACGGATCGCGACGAGCCTGATGTCATCGGATATGCCGCCGGACATAATCCTGCGCAATCCGAGCACCAGCTTCCGCATCTCCGCGCACTCTTGCGCTTGCTGGTCGCAAGCCGCCTCATCCGCGATGTAATTCTTCGCAGCTGCGACGCCGAGATTGAGCAGATGATCGAGATGGTTGTCGAAAAGTGACCAGTTCACGGGCTTTGTGAGGAACGAGGTCACACCCGCTTCGATTGCCTCGCGCATGGCATTGCTGTCCGTCCGTGACGTACACATGACGATCGGCATATGCACGGTTCTCGGATGGCCGCGCAGGCACTGAATGAGTTCGATGCCATTCAGCCCCGGCATTTCGAAGTCGACGACTGCGAGATTGAATTCATTTTCTTTTGCACGGCGCCAGGCGTCGATGCCATCCTGCGCCTCGACGACGTGGCAGTCCATGCGGGCAAGCCGCGCGGCGGCGAGCGACCGGAAAATCGGGTCGTCGTCGGCGAGAAGTACGATCCGGCATTCTTTTGCGGGGGCGGGCATATTGGACTTCGGCTTGCGGAATGGACGTCCTGATCATGTCGGGAAAGTCTCAATAGTCCGTGAAAGTCGGTTCGGAAATGAAAGTGGAAATAAAGCCTCAACCTTGATCGCTTAGTGTTGCGTTTCTGACATGTGCTTGGCCACTGCTGCGAGCTTCCGAGCAATTGTCATGTGCAAAAGCTGCCTTCGTTTGTCACGGCCTCCCGCTCAATTCGGAATGTCATTGTGAAGTCCTGGTATAGACGTTCCATCAAAAACAAGCTGACGCTGCTTGTGCTCTTGGCTGTGATTCCATCCGTACTTCTGGTGTCGCTCCTTGCGGAAACGCGGGAGGCAAACCGGCAACTTCAATCGAAGCGCACCGAACTCGCCGGGGTCGTGGCCGCTTTTGCCGCTGCGGTGTCGGAACCGCTGGCGGGCGGCGATCGCCGTCAGATCGCAAATGCGCTGAAGGGCATCGGATCGATTCCAAGCCTCGCTCATGTCAGCGTGTTTGATGCCGCCGACCGCCGCGTCTTCCAGTTCGGTGCTGGCATTGTCGTCAGGAACGAAAAATCGCCGGGCGCTTGGCGGAGCTTGACGACACATCTCGTCGAGACGCCGGTCATTCATGCCGGCCGCCAGATCGGCAAGCTGCGCATCATTGCGGATCTTTCCGACGTTCGGGGTGCGCTCTATCGGAACCTTTATATTGCGGTTGTGGCAAGTCTTCTGTCCATCCTTGCGGGACTGCTCGTCTCGACGAGGATGCAACGCGCCATCGCCCGACCTATCGCCGATCTTACCACTGTCATGCGCGATGTCGCATCGACCCGCGATTTCGGTCGCCGGCTGGAGCCCACAACCAGCGACGAGTTGGGCACGCTCGTCGATAGCTTCAATACCATGCTGGCGGAGATCCGCTTGCGCGACAATGAACTCGAGTTGCACCGCGAGCACCTGGAGGACCAGGTTCGGGAACGCACTCGCGAGCTTGCCGCTGCAGTGTCCGCGGCTGAACATGCCAATGCCGCCAAATCCGAGTTTCTCGCCACCATGAGCCACGAGATCAGGACGCCCATGAATGGCATGCTGGTCATGGCAGAGCTTCTCGCGGCTGGCGATCTCGCTCCGCGGGCGCAGCGTCAGTGCGAGGTCATTTTGCGGTCCGGCCAGACGCTGCTCTCGATCATCAATGATATTCTCGATCTGTCCAAGATCGAAGCCGGGCGATTGACTTTGGAAAGCGTATCGATCGAACCCGCTCAGATCATCGATGACGTGTTGAAGCTGTTTTCGGAGCGAGCGGCGACAAAGGGCCTGCAGCTCGCCTCGTGGGTCGCTGCCGATGTGCCCGATACGATCGAGTCCGATTCTGTACGGTTGAGCCAGGTGCTCTCGAATCTGGTGAACAATGCGCTAAAGTTCACGGAAACGGGTGGAGTGCTGATACGCCTGGAACGATCGAAGGACGTTCCGTCACGGCTGCGCTTCAGCGTCGTGGACACCGGCATCGGAATTCCAAAAGACAAGCTCACGACCATCTTCGAACCATTCAGCCAGGCGGAACAATCCACCACGCGTCGCTTTGGGGGCACAGGCATCGGCCTGACGATCTCGCGTCGACTGGTCGACGCCATGGGCGGTGAGCTCGCGGTTTCGAGCGGCGTCGGTGTGGGCTCGACGTTCTGGTTCGACGTTCCCGATACGAGCCGTCAACGAGTGCTGATGCCGTCGGCTGTGTCGTCAGGGAGTGCCGTGCTCGCACTAGAAGAAGGGCCGGTGCGGAAAGCAATCGCCCTTACGATATCCGAACTGGGGTTTGCTCCCGTCCTGCTCACTGCCGAGTTGCCGCTTCCAGTCACGACCGACATCGCGCGCGTTGCCTTCGTCCGGGCCAATGCAGCGGGCCACATCAAGGAGAGGGTGCTGCGGATGGGGTGCCCGGTCATCGTGATTTCCTCGTTCGGCGATGCGACTGCCGAACGCATGATGCACGACGGGCTGGCTAGCGACATCATCGAGTTGCCAATCAGCAGCCGAGAGGTGCGCGCGACGATAAATGCATTGCTCGATGGTGGTCCGCCGGTCGCGGCAATGCGTGCCTCCGTTCGGCCGGCTGCGGCTGAACAAGTGGACATCTTCAAAGGAGCGCGCATTCTCGCAGCCGACGATAGTGCGATCAATCGCGAGGTTCTGATGGAGGCCTTGAGTCGCCTTGGCGTCTCGGTGACGTTCGTCGAGGATGGACAAGCCGCGGTCGATGCGGTCAGGAAAAATGCGTTCGATCTCGTCTTCATGGACGGCAGCATGCCGTTGTTGGATGGCTTTGGAGCAACGACCGCGATCCGCGATTGGGAGCGGGAGAACGAGCGGAAGCCGATTCCGATCATCGGCTTGAGCGCGCACGCGTTTGGCAATTCGGACGAGGTGTGGCGTGCGGCAGGAATGTCGGATTTCATCACCAAGCCGTTCACCCTCGCCGCAATCCGCTCGTGTCTGGAGCGTTGGCTTGGTTCACCGCGGGACATCGCGGAATGCGGCCGACAAGGGAGCTCAGGCACGCGAGAAGCCGCTGCCCAGGAAGGCGATGACATTCCGCTTATCGACACCGACGTCCTGGGCGCGATCACGGAGATGCAGGAGGCGGGAGACGACCTCGTGTCCCGAGTTGTCGCACTCTATCTGGAGCACGCGCCGCGGGCGCTGTCAGAGCTCGAACGTTGCCTCAGAGCGCCGGAAAATGGCGGACAGGTTGTTGCAGCGGCACACGCATTGAAGTCCTTGAGCCGCAATATCGGCGCTGTACGAGTCGGCGATCTCAGTGGCGCGATCGAGGATGCCGCGCGCGGCGGACAGATGCCTCACCAACGATCCTTCGAGCGCGTCGAGCATGCGCTCAACGATACATTGGACGCGCTGCGGCGAAACTTCCAAACCCCGGTGGTTCCTGAGCCCTGCCGCATCGCGCTTGGCGCCAGCGCCTGACGCTCCCGCTCCCGAGGTCGCTCATCGATGTCTCGCGGTGGTGCGATTTCGATCGTCGTCACCAAGAGGCCGATCGCAATCGTACTCTTTGTCCTGGATGATCGAAATTGCATGTGTGACCCGGCGATGAAGATCAGCCCGCCGCACATAGCCTTTCAGGCCCGTAAGACAGCAGTAGTTTCGAATGCTTCCAAACTGGGAACCTAAACGGCCGATCGATGTCGTTTGGACGCAGGACTATGACATTGACAGCTGCACATCACATGCTTTCTATATCTCATCAGTGAAGAATAATTTGCATCCGATGTCGGGGCTTTGAACCCCCTCGATTGGAGACGACCATGAACCACTCGAACAACCGGCGTCGCGCCTGCGGCTTCGCAACGTCCCTCACCGGCACTGTTCACACGAACAGCAGCGCGCGCTACCCCTCCGAGGCCCTCGTCGGTCTCGGCTTTCGCGGCTGGATTTCCGGTTACCAGTCGGGTGATGTGAGTTGCTGGGAAGAAGTCTGGCGGCTGTATTCCGGATTACTCGGCCCGAAGCGAGGTGAAGCCGCCGTCAGCGCGCTTGCATCCTGGTCGAAATCGGTCGCGGATGCTGCGCGTAACCCGATTTCGGTGCATCCGCTGAGTACCTGCGGCTTTTGCCGCGACGAGTGTCTCGCGATTTCCATGATTGCCGCGTGCCAGCACAACACCTGCCCCGCCATGCGGGCCTGTGCGTTTGCACTGATCGAGAACTCGATGGTGGACGAGGTGTTGCATCACGCTGGCACCTACGCCCTCACCCTGCGCAGCGTCGAACACATTGTCTCACCAAGCTGGATCGTGAACGCCAATACTTTTGTCGATCCAGTCGCGACGCGACCGATGTAGGACGGCAAAGTCAATCTGATCTGCTCTTGCACCGTAATTTCCGATCACGACATCGCGCTGCACCAGCTTTCGCTGCGGCACCTTCGTCGCGACGACAATGGCTTGGTCTGGTTCGCGGGCCATTCGAACCGCATCGATGGTCCGGCGTTTGGCAACCACCTGCGTCGTATCTCTCGAAGAGATCTGCGCGACGGCTCGCCAAATAGCGACCGGATGGTGAAAACGCCGCGCACCCGCAGCTCGTTCAAACGAGGCGGCTCAGCCCCAACAATGCGGGTTCGGGCAGGGTCACGACGCTGGTCGGGACATCGCGCAGGCGATCGGCCATCTTGCCATGACCGACGAACACCTCGCGAAAGCGGCGATGATCGCTGTGGTCGGCCCAGGTCTTGACGACGCTTCCGGCGAGATATGCGCCGCCCCAGCTTCCGGTTGCGAGGACCAGATCGCTCGTCGCGCGTGCCAGCGCATCCGAAAATGCAAGCACCGCGGCGGTTGCGGCGGGTTGGCTGCCGGCAGCGGCAAATACATCGCTTGCGGTGAGCGCAATTGGCGGAGGTACACTGCCGGTGCCCGCAAGGTTCTCGCGAAGCAATCGATGCGCACGTGATATGCCGGCGCCTGACAAGAGATCCTCGATTGTCGCGATGTGGCCTCCAAGGCGCCGTTCGTTCTCGGTCTGTGGCGCGTAGCACATGTGCCCGGCTTCGGTCGCAACCGCCGACCATGAGCCATCGCGATCCCTGACGGCGATCGATGCGCCAAACCCCGTGCCGACATTCACGGCCAGCCGGTTGCCGGTTTGCGGTGGCGGCAGTGTCGCTCCGATTGCGCGGCAGCCGTCAAGGCGGATATAGGGCAACTCCAATGCGATGGCTTCGACATCGTTGAGCACCATTGCCTCGCCGCCGATGTACTTGCTGATTGTTCCCTGCGAAATGCGCCATCTCGAATTCGTCAGGTCGATGTTGCCGTCCGCACCGACGGGGCCCGCGGCGGCAACGAAGGCGCGCGTGACCATTGCCCGCTTCGCGCCGTCGATCCCAGCGAGATACGCTTCGAGCGCGTCCTCGAATGTTGGAAAATCAGCGACCCGCAGCGATCCCGCGTCGCGGAGCTTGCCTGCTTCCCCGCATAGCGCGAACCGGGCGTTGGTGCCGCCGATGTCGGCCAGCAGTGATACGGGGCGCATGCTCACACCGCGGACTCGTTTTCACGTCCGGCCGTCCGCAACGCCTCGAGGAACGTTTCGCGCCAGTTGCGGACATCGTGCTGCCTGACGCGCGCGATCAAGGCCTTGTGGCGTTCGCGACGCTCGCCTTGACGCATCGTCAGGGCGCGCTGCAGCGACTGGGCGACCTCCTGGTTGTCGTAGGGGTTCACGAGAATTGCCTCTTCGAGATCCTCGGCGGCGCCCGCGAAGCGCGATAACACCAGCACGCCGGGATCGTCGGCGTCTTGCGCCGCGACATACTCCTTCGCCACAAGGTTCATGCCGTCACGGAGCGGGGTCACGAGGCCGACCTGGCTGCCGCGGAACAGCGCTGCAAGCGTATCGCGGGGAACGGCGCGGTGGATGTAGCGTACCGGCGTCCAATCGAAGTCGCCGAATTCCCCGTTGATCGCCCCTGACAGACCTTCGAGTTCCTTGCGGATCTCCGAGTAAGCGGCGACGTCCTCGCGCGTCGGCGGCGAAATCTGCATCAGCGTAACAGCCTTGCGATTTTCGGGATAGAGTTCGAGGAGCAGCCGGAATGCCCTAAGCCGGTCGGGAAGGCCCTTGCTGTAATCGAGCCTGTCGACGCCGACGATTTGCGAACTCACCATGCTGCGGCGGTTGAGCCGCTCGATCTGTTCGACCGCTTTCGGTGTGTGCGCCATCTCGTGAAACGCATCGACGTCGATCCCGATCGGGAAGTCGCGGACCGTGGTCGTGCGTCCGAACGCTGCAATCTGATGCGCGCCGATCTCCGTGGCGCCGTTGTGCTCGATCATGTAGCGGCGGAAATTCGCCGTGTCGGTCCGCGTCTGGAAGCCGATCACGTCGTAGGAGAACATGGCCCGCGCAAGCCATTCCGGCTCAGGCACGGCGAGGAAGATGTCAGGTGGCGGAAAAGGGATGTGCAGGAAGAAGCCGATGTTCTGCCGCATGCCAAGGGCGCGCAGCTCGGCGGCCAGCGGAATCAGATGATAATCATGGACCCAAATGACGTCGTCGGGCTCGAGCAGTGCCGACAGCGCCTTCGCGAAGCGCTGGTTGACGCGGCGGTAGCCGTCGATCGATTTGGCGTCGATGATGCCGAGATCGAGCCGGTAGTGGAACGACGGCCAAAGCACATTGTTCGAGAACCCGACATAGTATTCGTCGTAGTCGCGTTGCGTCAGCGGAACTGTCGCGGTGCGAACATGATGTTGCTGCGTGAGGTTGATGCCGATCGGTGCCGCATCGGAAACGACTGTACCGTCCCACCCGAACCATATGCCGCGGTGTTCGCGCAGCGCGTCCGCGAGTGCGACCGCCAGGCCACCGGATTGTACGGATTTGGTCAGGTCCGCGACCCGGTTCGAGACGACGATCAGCCGGCTCATGTCGCAACCTCCCAGCTTTTCGAAAGCCGCACCGCGCCGTTGATTATACCCACCATGGAATAGGTTTGCGGAAAATTTCCCCACAAAGCCCGATCATCGTAGGCCGTATCCTCGGACATGAGGCCGAGCGGATTTCGAAACGTCAGGAGTTCCTCGAAGATCTCCCGGGCACGCTCACGCTGGCCGATCTTGGCGAGCGCGTCGACGCGCCAGAACGAGCAGACATTGAACGTCGTCTCGGGCACGCCGAAATCATCGGCCTCCTCGTATCGCATCATGAAGGGGCCGCGGCCGAGTGTGGCTTCCAGCGCGGCCACGGTCGAAACGTAGCGTCGATCCGACGGGTCGATGAAGCCGACTTCAGTCATCAGGAGCACACTGGCGTCGAGCGTCGATCCGCCGAAGCTCTCGACAAAGGCGCCGCGCTTGTCCGACCACGCTTCCTTGAGGATCTTGTCGCGTATCGTCGCGGCGCGTCGGCCCCAGAACTCGGCTCGGTCCCGCAGGCCGAGGTGAAGTGCTATGCGCTGCAGCCGGTCGCAGCCCGCCCAGCACATCAGGCTGGAAGATGTGTGAACCCGCGCCCGCGAGCGCAGCTCCCAGAGGCCGGCATCGGGCTGATCGTGCAGTTTGAACGCCATCTCGCCCAGAGTTTCGAGGCGATGGAATTCCGCGCGTCCCATCTCCAGAAAGAGCCGCGTATCGAAGAAGGCCTGCGCCGTTCCGAGAATGATGTTCCCATACGTGTCGTGCTGATCGTGCTCGTGCGCCTGATTGCCGATACGCACCGGGCCCATGCCGCGATAGCCGGGGAGCGCGTCGGCGATCGTCTCGGTGAGTTCGGTCTCGAGCCCGATGCCGTAGACGGGCTGCACGCGCCCGCCGTTGGTCATCGCGACGACGTTCATGATCCAGCGCACATAATGTTCCATGGTACGCACGGCGGCGAGACTGTTGAGCGCGCGGACGACGAAGAAAGCATCTCTGACCCAGCAGAACCGATAGTCCCAGTTGCGGCCCGAGTTCGCCGCCTCGGGAATGCTCGTCGTCATGGCCGCGACAACAGCACCCGTTGGCTCGTAGGCACACAGCTTGAGCGTGATAGCGGCGCGCGTCACGGCATCCTGCCATTCGAACGGCAAGGCCAGACGATGCGACCAGCTCCGCCAGTACGACGCAGTTTGGTCCTGGAACTTCTGTGCGGTCTCGGTTGCCCCCTCGTCGAGCGTTTCGTCGGGACCGAAGACGAGGTTGACCTCATCGTCGAGTATGAAGCGCGTTTCGTTGCGGATGTAGTCGATCGGTGCGTTCGTTGTCAGTCGCAGCGTCTGTCCATCGCCACAGTAACGAACGTGGTTCGAGCCGAAGGTTTGTGTCGGCAACTTCTTGCCGTAGTCGAAGCTCGGTCGTACCTTAATGGTTATCCGCGGACTGCCGGACAAGACGCGCAAGCGCCTCACCAGCATCTGCGGCCTGAACGAGCGGTCACGCCATTTGAAGCGCGGCATGAAGTCGATGATCTCGATCGCGCCATCGCGGCCCGTCAGTTGTGTCCGCAGTATCGCGGTGTTCGGGATATAGGCCTGCGAGCTTGCGACCAGTCCTTCGAGTTCAACGGCGAAGATGCCATGGTCCGGGTGTTCTCTCGGGCCACCGAGAAGCGCATGAAAAACAGGCTCTCCATCCATACGCGGCAGGCAGCACCAAACGATGTTGCCTACTTTGTCCACCAGCGCACTGACACAGCAGTTGCCGATCAGGCCGAGGTCGAGGCTGCTCAATTCATGTTCTCCATTCATAGTTCGATGGCGGCGGCCCGGAGCCAGGCCAAGAAGGCCGACGTATTTTCCGCCCGGTAGTTCGCCACGGTTTCACCGTCGCCGACCTTGATCGAGATGCCCCCCAGCCGATTGACCACGACGAAGGCATCCTCATCGGTGACATCGTCCCCGGCGAAGCACGGGGTGCGCCCCTGAAACGGTGCCTCTTCGAGGAAGTCGAGCACCGCGGACCCTTTGTTGGCGATGTTGGGTTTGGCCTCGAGAACCATCTTGCCGCGTTTCAGCTCGATTCCGGGCATGTTGGAAATGACGTCTTCGAAGGCCGCGATGCAGGCTGCTTCGAGCTCTGGCCGCGCGCGATAGTGCAACGCAAGGGTTACGCCCTTTGGCTCCAGCAGCAAACCGTCGTGGCGCTCGACAAATGCGCCGAGGCGGCGGGCGGCCGTCGTCACGAAATCGCCCGAGCTCACCGCCGAGACGATGCCGCCGGCATTGCGACGGGTGAGGCCATGGACCCCAGCGACGGGAAGCCTCAGCGGTGCCAGGTGGCGATCGATCACAGCAATCTCTCGGCCGGTTACGATCGCGAGTGCGCCACCGAGTTTGTCGCAAAGGGTGCCGAGTACTTCGAGGGTCGGCGGGCCGATCGTAACGCCGTCCGGATGATCGGCAATTTCGACGAGAGTTCCGTCGAAATCGAGAAAGAGGGCCAGCGGACCAAGCGCCGCGAGGCTCGGAGCAGACGTCATGTTGGCGATAATTCTCGAGCCCGATTGCCGATGATGCGGGTGGGGGAGGAGTTCAAGGCTTTCCTCGGCCGCATGCTGGAACCGTGGCGACGCATGTCAGCAGGGCTCCTTCGCTCCCATTGATGGATGACGACCATCCTACCGACGTGCCGCGGTTCAGCAACCCCTTGCGGCCCTGACGGGTTCAAATGGCATCTAGACATGAGCGTTGGAGTACGCTGCGGCATCGGCGTGGCCGTGTGCGGCCGCCGTCTCTGAGCGATTTGCAGCACGCATTGGCGAAGCGGCACCGAATCTCGTTTCGATGCCGCTTCGTGTTCTACTCGGCCGCCTGCGCCTCGCTGTCGATGGCGTGCAGATACTTCTCGGCCTCGAGGGCGGCCATGCAACCCATGCCGGCGGCCGTCACCGCTTGTCGGTAGGTGTCGTCCGTGACGTCGCCGGCGGCATATACGCCCGGAACGTTTGTCGATGCGGTGCCCGGCTTGACCAAGAGATAGCCGGATTCTTTCATGTCGAGCTGGCCCTTGAACATCTCGGTCGCCGGCGCATGTCCGATGGCGATGAATACGCCGTCAGCCGGGCGTTCCGTAACGGCGCCCGTCTTGACGTTCTTCAGGCGCACCGCCGTCACCGATCTGGGCTCCGTCGTACCGACGATTTCGTCGATGGCGCTGTCCCATACCACTTCGATCTTGGGGTTCTTGAACAGCCGGTCCTGCATGATCTTCTCGGCGCGGAACTCGTCGCGCCGGTGGATGACTGTAACTTTCGAGGCGAAGTTGGTCAGGAACAGCGCCTCTTCCACCGCGGTGTTGCCGCCGCCCACGACGACGATCTCCTGTCCGCGATAGAAGAACCCGTCGCAGG
>JAGRKS010000144.1:5797-10467 GCA_020442185.1 Hyphomicrobiaceae bacterium | reverse complement strand
TGCGAGGGATCGTCCATGCGGTCGATCTCGCGGGTGTGCGACGTGTCGATCAACACCGTCGCCAAACTGCTAGAGGATGCCGGCAAGGTCTGCATGACGTTCCATGACGAAAAGGTCGTGGGCGTGAAGGCCAAGCGCGTGCAGATGGACGAAATCTGGAGCTTCACCTACGCCAAGCAGAGGAACGTTGCGGCGGCGAAGGCGGCACCGGAAGGCGCTGGCGATACGTGGACGTGGACCGGCATCGAGGCCGATAGCAAGCTCATCGTGCAATGGTACGTCGGGCCGCGCGACGGCGAGACGGCCAAGTTCTTCGTGGACGGTCTGGCCTCGCGCCTCGCTAACCGCGTGCAGCTCACCAGCGACGGCCTCAAGGCGTACCTGGAAGCCGTGGAAGGCGCCTTCGGTGCCGATGTGGACTATGCCCAGCTCGTGAAGCTCTACGGCGCCGCTCCCGAGAGCGCCAAGGGCCGCTACAGCCCGGCCGAATGCACCGGCATCATCAAGACGCCGATCGAGGGCAAGCCGGACGAGAAGCACATTTCAACGAGCTACGTCGAGCGCCAGAACCTCACCATGCGCATGAGCATGCGCCGGTTCACTCGCCTGACCAATGGCTTCTCCAAGAAACTGGAGAGCCACATCTACGCGATCTCGCTCTACTTCGTGTTCTACAACTGGATGCGCATCCACAAGACGCTCAAGGTGACGCCGGCGATGGCCGCTGGCCTCACCTCGAAGCTGATGACGATGGAAGACCTGTGCGACCTGATGGACACCGCCGCGCCGAAGCCGGGCCGGCCGAAGACGTATAAGAAGCAGGCAACGACGCAAGGAGGTCTCAAATGACTGGCGGCGAGATGCACTGGCTTGATGTAATAGGAAACATAGCGGCCACGGCAACGGCCATCGTAGCTTCATTTGGCTATCTTCATTATCGATACGATCAAAGAAGAAAGCGTCTCAAGTTAGAGTCCTATCTCAAGACTAGGAAGCAATCCGAGAAGACCTGGCAGCATAGTATTTTACATCTAACGGCCAAACTTAGCATGAGCGAAGCCGAAATTCTGAACGCGAGCTTCGCAAGCCCCAACATCAGGCGATTGATCGCAATGGACAACGAGACGGGCCTCGCCTCTCAGCTACTGTTGGAGTACGCCGAGGAACCAGAAATTTCAAACTGAGACACTACCGGTTTGCCCGGTCGCTTCCTGTTCATCGTACGAAACGGCATAGTCGCTATCGGACCCAATCCTGATTCTCAGGACGCTTCACTGCCTCTGCCCAAGGTCGGCGTTGCCGCCATGGTGGGGCATGGCTGGTCGGCGCTCGACGCTACGATGGCGGTTGCGCGCAACTATCAGTGCGGCAGGGCCGACGACCCAAGACGAGGCGCGGCCGAACCCGCGTTCATGCAGCTGCCGGTTTGCGCCTTTGCCATGGTCACGGGCTCGCAATTCGACAATAGCGAGTCCGATGACACTGAACTGATGGGAACAGCCGGCATCCAATGGCAGCCTTTTGCCGGTCTACGCTTGGGTGCCGCAGTCCACATTGCGCGTCCCGATCTCAAGGATATCGTTTACACTGGCGAAATCGACTTGTGGTCACGTTCGGTGAGTGCATTCGTGAGCTACTCGCAGGGCCGAACGGGTCTGCAGGCGAGCGCCTTGGCTGTGGCGGGAAAGTCGGAACTCGATCTTCGCCGGACCTATGTCGTCGGCCTAACGCCTGAAACCGCTTCGGCTGAAGCTGATGGCGCCTCGCTAGGCTACCTCGTTAATCTTGGGTGGGGCATCGCGCTGCCTGCTGAGGGCACGACTCTCACGCCTTACGCCGAGTTTGGCAGCATGCGCGGCCGCATCAATGGTTATGGCGAGCTGGGTGTCCAGTACCCCGCAGTCTACGACGATGTCGAGGACAGCTCTCATCGATCGAAACTTGGCGCAGAGCTGCGCTATGATCAGCCGGATTTCGGTGCGTGGCTGTCGGCCGTGTGGGTGCACGAGTTCTCTCCGAGGGATGCGGATGTACGCGGCCTCGTGCTCGTTCAGCAGTCACCATTCGCCTATTCCGGCATCGTGCGCAACGAAGACTGGGCCGAGATTTCCATCGGTGCTCGCACGGCACCCGTGGCTGGCGTCACGTTCGTCGGCTCGGCGACGGCAGGTCTGGGAACTCAAGCGGCCCCGGACGTATCGGTAAGGATAGGCGCAAACATCCAGCTGCAATAGCTTCATCATCGGCCGGGATTGCCCCGACCCTCGATGACATTGCGCCTGATCCAGCATGCATGTCTGAACGCAAACACCGCCCGTTCTGCGATCCGGGCCGCGATCTGGGCCTCCCAGTGCGTGGGGCGCAATGCGTCTATGTTTTTTGCAGCACGTAGCCGCGGCTCACCGATCGGCCGAGTTCGGGGTGGCTGACGATGCCATGGGACAAGGCGTCGATCGTCCAGCTGTCGACGATGTCGTAGCCGAGACCTGCGATTTCTTCCAGGAATGCGGCGGCGCTGCGCACATTGTACGGGACGTAGGCCGGCCCGATGCGCTCGAGTGTCACGACGGACGGTCCATCGCGTGTCGCGACCTTGTTGAGAATGATGGTTTTAGGCAGCGAGGGGAGCGATCGGACCAACTCGGCGAACTCGATGTCGAGATACTGAAGCAACCCGGAGCACATCATCACGTCGGCATCGCCTGTATCTGCGATGTTGCTGGTGAACGTGATCGGCAGGCCTTGCTCCGCCGCATGTTTTCTGCCGGCCGCGACCATGGGTGGCAGATCCCAGACGATCCAGTCGAAGTTGGTCAGGTCGATTTTTCTCGAGAATGCTACGAATTTCGTGCCGGTGTGCCCGCCAGCATCGAGCAATCGCAGGCGGCGCCCCTCGGAGCCCTTCGCAAGGCGCTCGAGCCAGAGCAGAACGGGGTAGTCCCATTCCTTGGTGTCCTGCATTTTGTCGAGCGAGACGTGCACCACGTCTTCGTGGTTGTAGCCGGCAACGGCGTTGCGAGGCACGGCGGACATTGCCAGGCTGCGGTCGGGGTAGGCACCTGTCATGCCGTTGCGCCTTATGAGCAGATGACTCTTCGCCAGGAGTGACCGCGCCGGCATGGCGGCATCGTACATCGTGCGAAGGACACTCATGCAATTCATCCTCGGAGTTGCGGTTGGCGCTAAGCGTTGCCGACGACCGTACCGGCTCGCCCGGATCGAACCACTCTGCAATTGGATCGCTCGGCGATGCCCGGCGCCGCCGCTTCTAACGCTAATTGCGTAATTGATCCGACAACGGGTTTCGGCATTTGGCTCCGCCGGCCGGTATCGAGACGCCCGCCGCCGGCCGCGATTGGCCCCCGACACACTTGACCCGCATTCCGTACTCGGGCAGTGACCCGCCAGTGGGGAGGCTATGCGTTATGATCATCGCCATCGACGGGCCGGCGGCTTCGGGCAAGGGCACTCTTGCCCGGCGGATTGCAGGGCATTTCGGCTATCAATGTCTCGACACGGGGCTTTTGTATCGGGCCGTCGCGCACGATATGCTTTCACGGAATATTTCTCTCGAGGACACGCAGGCCGCCGAGTGGGCCGCCAGGAGCCTCGATCCCGCACGTCTCGACGATCCATCCCTGCGGCTGCCGGGCGTCGGGAACGCGGCATCCGTCGTCGCGCGGATGCCGGGCGTGCGGGCCGCGCTCCTGGATCTGCAACGGAATTTCGCCGCGCAGGAGCCGGGGGCGGTTCTCGATGGCCGCGACATCGGCACCGTCGTCTGCCCCGAGGCCGACGCCAAATTGTTCATCACGGCGGCCGTCGAGGTGCGGGCACGGCGCCGCTACGACGAATTGATCGGACGCGGCGAGCCGGTGACCTACGAGGGTGTGCTCGACGAGATTCGCCGGCGAGACCAGCGCGATGCCGGCCGCGCCGAGGCACCGATGGCCGTCGCCGCAGATGCGATGTTGCTTGACACGACCAATTTGGCTATAGAAGCCGCATTCGACGCCGCTGTCGGATTGATCAAGAGGAAGATCGGCCAATAGGGCTCGCACGAAACGTGCGGCTCCAAAGCGTATTGGCGGGTGATACCCATCCAGCGGTAAGCGATTCAGCATCCCGATCCCGACGGCAGGGTCAGGCGCGCACGCTCGTCGAGCGTTCGGCCGGCGCGTCGTCATTCAGCAATGGACCAGGCCGGTTGCACCACGTGCATGCCGGCAGCGTCGACAGCAACAAGGCGTCGTTCCGGCGACGCTGAACAGGAGACCGTATGAGCACTGAACTCAGCAAGGACATGAACCCGAGCCGCGACGACTTTGCAGCGATGCTGGCCGAAAGCCTCGCCAAGGACGACCTGGACGAGGGTAGCGTCGTACGTGGCAAGATCGTCGGCATCGAAAAGGATCTTGCCATCATCGACGTCGGCCTCAAGATGGAAGGCCGCGTGCCCTTGAAGGAGTTCGCGGTCGCCGGCAAGTCGGCCGACCTCAAGGTCGGCGATACCGTCGAAGTCTATCTCGAGCGCATCGAGAATGCGCTGGGCGAAGCCGTTCTGAGCCGCGAGAAGGCGCGCCGCGAGGAAAGCTGGAACCGCCTCGAGAAGCAGTTCGAGAAGAACGAGAAGGTCACGGGTGTGATCTTCAACAAGGTCAAGGGCGGCT
>JAGRKS010000144.1:5505-5670 GCA_020442185.1 Hyphomicrobiaceae bacterium | reverse complement strand
GCCGCCGCGGCAACATCGTCGTCTCTCGCCGCTCGGTTCTCGAGGAGACGCGTGCCGAGCAGCGCGCCGACATCGTCGCTCGCCTCGAGGAAGGCCAGGTCATCGACGGGCTCGTCAAGAACATCACCGACTACGGTGCGTTCATCGACCTCGGCGGCATCGACG
>JAGRKS010000144.1:5221-5402 GCA_020442185.1 Hyphomicrobiaceae bacterium | reverse complement strand
ACGCAGCGCATCTCGCTCGGCATGAAGCAGCTGCAGGCCGATCCGTGGGAAGGCATCGAAGCCAAGTATCCGGTCGGCATGCGCGTCACCGGCACGGTCACGAACATCGCCGACTATGGCGCGTTCGTCGAGCTGGAGCCGGGCGTCGAGGGCCTGATCCACGTTTCCGAGATGAGCTGGA
>JAGRKS010000144.1:0-5123 GCA_020442185.1 Hyphomicrobiaceae bacterium | reverse complement strand
CGCATCTCGCTCGGCCTGAAGCAGACGCAGGATAATCCTTGGGATGCCTTCCTTGCCGCCCATCCGAAGGGCACCGAGGTCGAAGGCCCGATCCGCAACATCACCGAGTTCGGCCTGTTCGTCGGTCTCGATGGCGGCGTCGATGGCATGGTTCACCTGTCGGATCTCGACTGGAACCGCGCCGGCGACGAGGCGATCAAGGACTACAAGAAGGGCGACAACGTCAAAGCCGTCGTCCTCGATGTCGACAGCGCCAAGGAGCGGATCTCGCTCGGAATCAAGCAGCTCGGTTCCGACCCGATCGAGGCCATCGGCGGGTTCAAGAAGGGCGAGATCGTCACCTGCACCGTCGTCACGGTTCAGGAGAACGGCATCGAAGTTAAGGTCGGCGACAGCGAGATCACGGCATTCATCAAGCGGTCGGATCTCTCGCGTGAGCGGTCCGAGCAGCGTCCAGAGCGGTTCAACGTCGGTGACAAGGTCGATGCCGCCGTTCTGACCATGGACAAGGCCGCCCGCCGCATCACCGTCTCGATCAAGTCGCTCGAGATTGCCGAGGAGAAGCAGGCCGTCGCCCAGTACGGATCGTCGGATTCGGGCGCTTCGCTCGGCGACATCTTCAAGGCCGCGATCAAGAAGCGCGAAGGCGGCGAGGACGAGGACGAAGGCTGATCTGGCGATCCGCGTTCGGGGCACGAGGGCCTTTTCGCGACACGTTTGATCGCGGAAGGGCCTGAAAGTCCCCGGTGCGGGACGACGCCCGGCCGGCTTTCGAGTTCTGATACCGTTCGAGCGCAAGCCGGCAAGGTGCGGATATACAACGCAAGTTGATCGAGGGCGCGCGGCCAAACCTGGGTCGCGCGCCTTTTTTCGTTGGCCATTGAATGCGGCCCAAAGCTTGCTTACCCTCTGAGCGAACTGACTTTTTGTTAACGATTTCGGCTCCCGCCGCGGTCGTTCAATCGGAGCTTTGCCGATCCATGCTGTCTGAGACCGAAACCGTCCTCGATCGCCGCCGCCTGCGCCGGCACCTGTCGTTCTGGCGGGTGGCGGCAATCGCTGCCGTTGTGCTGGCGCTCGGCGCACTCGTCCTTGCCGGCGAAGACGCGAGCAAGCTTATCGCCGACGACCATATCGCGAGGGTCACCATCGAAGGCACGATCACCGAGAACCGCCAACAGCTGAAAATGCTGAAAAAGCTGGAGGAAGACGAACAGGCCAAGGCCGTGATCGTGTTCATCAACAGCCCCGGCGGCACCTCGACGGGTGGCGAGGCCGTATACCTCGCGCTGCGCGACATCGCGGCGAAGAAGCCGGTCGTGGCCCAATTCGGTACGCTCGCCGCCTCGGCCGGCTACATCGTGGCACTTGGAACCGACCACATCGTTTCGCGCGGCAACACGATTACCGGATCGATCGGCGTTCTTGTTCAGTGGCCGGAGTTTTCTGGACTGCTCGACAAGGTCGGTGTCAAGTTCCGCGAGGTGAAGAGCGGTGAGTTGAAGGCCGCGCCGTCGCCGTTCACACCGATGGAAGAGCCGGCCCGCCGGATCACACAGGAGATGGTCGACGACAGCTTCGACTGGTTCGTCAATCTCGTCCGCGACCGGCGAAAGATCGATACGACCGCGGTTCCAGGTCTCGAGAAGGGCCGCATTTTCACCGGCCGGCAGGCGCTGACCTACAAGCTCGTCGACGAGATCGGTGGGGAGGAGACGGCGGTGCGCTGGCTCGAGGAGAAGCGCAGCATCGAGAAGGACCTCAAGATCGTCGACTGGAAACCCTCGGACGGGAGGCGCTGGAGTCTGCTCGGACTGCCCCGCTCCATGGCCCGCAATTTCACGAGTGAACTGATCAATGGCGCGGGCGAAGCCGTCGCCGGACAGGCGAACACCGTCTCAATGCGGCTTGACGGCCTCGTCTCGGTTTGGCAACCTTCGGAAAAATGAACTATAACAAGTACTTTTTGGGGAGGCTGAGGCCGGTGATCAAGTCCGAGCTGATCCAGCGCATCGCTGCTGGGAACCCGCATCTCTACCACCGCGATGTCGAGCGTATCGTCAACGTCGTGTTCGACGAGATCGTCGATGCGCTGGCGCGTGGCGATCGTGTCGAACTCCGGGGGTTCGGTGCGTTCACCGTCAAGCACCGCCCGGCGCGAGAGGGCCGCAATCCGCGGACTGGCGAGCCAGTGCCGGTTGACCAGAAGTTCGTGCCGTTCTTCAAGACCGGCAAGGACCTGCGCGACCGCCTGAACAAGGCCGGCAAATCGCTCTAGTGTCCCGGATCTGACGCTTGTTTCCGGGCGACGGTCGACATGCGTTTGCGCATTTTGGGTACAATCGAGAGCCGGCATGGCCTCGTATCGATGGCCGAGAGAGAAGGGTCGCCGCAAGCGACGGCCATGTCGCCGGAGCCGGATCGTAGCTTGGTCGGTCGGCTTGCGTAGCAGCTAGTTCCGTCAAGTTGTCCAGCCGTTTGCGGCGATCGCAAGGATGCCGCTGCCCGAAGGCAAGGCCGCTGTTGCAGGGTTGCCGCCTCATGCGCGAATATGATCCACTGGCCGAAGCCGACCACGGCTCGCCGCCGTCTCGAACCTGAAACGAAAACCGAAGGCATAGTCCCGTGCTCAAGCGTATCGTGCTCCTCCTCGTCGCTTTTCCCGTCGCGGCCTTTCTGGTGACGCTTGCCGTCGCCAACCGCCACAGCGCACGCCTCGTGCTCGATCCCTTCCGGCCCGAGGCGCCCGTCATATCGGTTGATCTGCCGTTCTATGCCTACATCTTCGGAGCGCTTCTGATCGGCGTCATCGCCGGTGGGGTCTCCGTCTGGATGAGCCAGGGCCACTGGCGGCACACCGCGCGTGCGCGCACCCAGGAGGCGCGCCGCTGGCACGCCGAAGCCGATCGCCTGGCGCGGGAGCGCGATGCCGAAGTCGGCCGAGTGAAGCAACTGGCCCTCGTCGGGCGCTGACCGGTCGGGCGAGCCTGAAGGCGTTGTTCGCATCGGATCTAGTCCGGTCCAGTTCTGGTTCGGACCGGGGGGGCGGCGCGCAATCGATCTCCGCGTCAACCGCCCGTGCACATTTCGCGTCCTGCGGAAGCTGCTCGCACGTCGCTTCGAAATTTGGCGTCGCCTCGCCATCGCGCAGAAAGCGTTGTCGCGAACTGGTCGTGAGCCAGCCTCGTCAGCCTCGGAGCCTTGAATGACATGCAAGCGCCGGAGCTCTTCCTCTCTTTCGTAACGGTGCTCGACGCCGCGGCGGTCGGTGTCTTTGCCGTCACCGGCGCGCTCGCGGCAAGCCGCAAGGAGATGGACATCTTCGGCTTCGCGCTGCTCGGCACGGTGACAGGCGTCGGCGGCGGCACGGTGCGCGATCTGCTGCTCGGCGAGTTGCCCGTGTTCTGGATCAAGCAGCCGATGTATGTCGTCGTTTCCCTCGTCGTCGCGTCGCTTGTCTTTTTCACTGCCCATATCCCGGAATCGCGATACCGCACGCTGCTCTGGCTCGACGCAATCGGATTGTCGCTGGTCGCCGTCATCGGCGCCGGCCGGGGCCTCGCGGCGGATGCCGGCCCCTTCATCGCCATCGTCATGGGCGTCATAACGTCGGTGTTCGGCGGTATTATCCGTGATGTTCTGGCAGGCGAAAGCCCGGTCATCCTGAGGCGGGAGATCTACGTTATTCCGGCGTTGATCGGCTCGATGACGTTCGTCGCCCTCACCTACGCCGGCTTCAGCTATCCGATGGCCGCGATGCCGGCGTTCGCCGCCTGCCTGACGGTGCGCGGACTGGCACTCATTTACGGATGGTCGCTGCCGCCGTACAAATCACGGCCTGGGCGTCCGGCCGAAATCGTCGCTCCGGAACCGCCTGCGAGCGGCCCGGATGGACGCGCGGACTGAGCACGATCCAAACCTGCACGCGACGGGCGCCCGGTGCGGTGGCGGCGAACCGGGGCGGGCCCGAACCGAGATGCATAGAGCATGACCGATACCAAGATCTGCGGCATCAAGAGCGACGACGTCCTCGAGGCCGCCATTGCCGCCGGTGCGCGCTGGGTCGGCTTGGTCCTCTACGGCAAGAGCCCGCGCAACATGCCGCTGGAAACGGCGGCGGCGCTTGCCGATCTCGCGCGCGGACGAGCGTCGGTCGTCGTGCTCCTGGTCGATCCCGGTGACGATCTCGTTGCCGACGTCGTGCGCTCAGTCGGCCCCGACCTCATTCAGCTGCACGGTTCGGAAACTCCCGAGCGGGTCGCGGCGATCCGGGCGACCTATGGCGTCCGTATCATCAAGGCTGTGGGCGTCAGGTCGGAAGCCGACGTCAGGGCGGCGCTCGCCTACTATCGGCCGAATGAGGCCGCCGACATGCTGCTGTTCGATGCCAAGCCCCCAGAGGGATCTCAGGTGCCGGGCGGGCACGGTATCCCATTCGACTGGCGGATATTGGCGGCGGTTCCGGTCGACATGCCTTATATGCTCGCTGGCGGGTTGACGCCCGACAACGTCCGCGAGGCAATTCTGAAGACCGGCGCTCCGGCGGTCGATGTTTCCTCGGGTGTCGAGACGGCGCCGGGCGAAAAGTCGGTTGAATTGATCGGTCGCTTTCTTCAGGCGGTAAAGACCGCTAAGGAAACGCTGTAGCGCGGTGTCGACGAACGCCGCATGGACGATTTTTTGTGCCCGTTGAGGCCGTGCGGCTCGCGTCGAGCCCGGTGGCCCGGACGGGTCTCGAGAACCGAAGGCAATAAGATGGCAACCACCACGTCGAAGAGCGGCGACACCCTGCTCAACAGCCTGCGCACCGGCCCGGACGATCGCGGCCACTTCGGCATCTACGGCGGCCGCTTCGTCGCCGAGACGCTCATGCCGCTGATCCTCGATCTCGAACGCGCCTACATCGACGCGAAGGCCGACCCGGCGTTTCATGCCGAGCTCGAGAATCTCAATACGTTTTATGCCGGCCGGCCGAGCCCGCTCTATTATGCGGAGCGGTTGACCGAGCATTTGCGCGGCACGGCGGCAGCAGCGGGCACGCGCGGCGCCAAGATCTACTTCAAGCGCGACGAACTCAATCACACCGGCAGCCACAAGATCAACAACTGCCTCGGCCAGATCCT
>JAGRKS010000018.1 GCA_020442185.1 Hyphomicrobiaceae bacterium | reverse complement strand
AAGCCGGCATATTGCCGGATCGTCCACGGTTGTGTGACGTACATGGTCGGGTAAGGGCCGCGCAGGTACGGCGCGATGCCGGGCCATGTGTTCAGGAAGTCGATGCCGGTAAGATCGCGCTCGGAATATTCCGGCTTCACGTGGATGCCTTCGGGCGTAAGCCACGGCTCGGCCGCACTCGCAGGCGCCGCAGTCGCGCTCTCGCGAAATTGAACCTTCGAGAAGTCCGGAAGCTTGCTCATGGCCTTATTTATACCCCGGCTGGCAAGATAATCACGCATCGCAATAACCCCTTATATTTCAGCTAGTTGCTTGCACAAGCCCGTACCTGACAATCACCCGGAAAGCGCTGCCGCGGCATGGAAGCCGCTCGCCCGCTTCATCGAACGCGAGGCCGCGCTCGGCCGTTGGGCGATGCGGGGCGGGCGCCTGCGCGCCTGGAGTTACGAGTTCGTCCGCTTCGGCATCAAGCAGGCCTGGGCCTGCCTGTTCGGCGGCTTGATGCTGGCGCTGCTGATCGCGACGCATCTCGTTTATCCGAAGGGCGCCATCGTCGCCCGATACGATTTTCTCGTGCTCGCAGCAGTTGCGATCCAGATTGTGATGCTGCGCTTCGGCCTCGAGACGTGGGAGGAGGCGCGTGTCATCCTCGTTTTCCATCTGGTCGGGACGGCGATGGAGATCTTCAAGACGAGCGTCGGCTCGTGGATCTACCCCGAGCCATCGCTACTGCGGATTGCCGGCGTGCCCCTGTTCACGGGCTTCATGTATGCGGCTGTCGGTTCCTACATCGCGCGCGTCTGGCGGCTGTTCGACTTTCGCTTCACCCGCCATCCACCACTCTGGGCCCTCGGGGTGCTGGCGCTTGCGATTTACGTGAACTTCTTCACGCACCACTACACCGTCGATATTCGGCCGGTCTTGTTTGCGGCGGCCGCGCTCCTGTTCGGCCGGTGCTGGATCTACTTCAAGGTGTGGAACGTCCACCGCAAGATGCCGCTGCTGCTCGGCCTGACGCTCGTCGCCCTGTTCATCTGGCTCGCCGAGAACATCGGCACCTTCACGGCCGCGTGGGTTTACCCGACGCAGAAAGCTGGCTGGCACATGGTCTCTGTCGGCAAGCTCGGCGCATGGTTTCTGCTGATGATCATTTCCTACGCGCTCGTCGCCATGCTCAATCGGCCGGAGCCCTACGAGGAGGCGGCGGCAATTTCCAGCGCCGGGGGCGACACGTCACCGGACGCGTCGCTCGCGACGAAAGCGGCACCGTTCGCCGAGTAGGTGGCCCGCGCCACATTCAACTGCGCACAGACGCTGGCGGGCAATTTGGCGGGCAATTCGTTGGGCAAGGCGGCAGGTGTTACGCCGTCAGCTCGTGTTGCAGCTCGGTGAGCGTTGCGATCGCGTCCTGGCCGGCGTAGAGGAACCCATCGACGCCGGCAGCGCGTAGCGCGGCTTCGATCGCGCCCGGCCGGCCGGCGATGAGCAGGTGCGTCGCACCAGCTTCGACGAGTGCCTTGGCCGTGGCGGTGCCCTGCGCTTCGTAGATGGAATCGGACGAGCAGATGCAGGCCGTGTGCAAGCCCGATTCGCGGAACGCCGCGGCCGCCGCTTCCGGCGAGGCATAGCCGTCGCTGACGACGGTGGCGATGCCAGCGACGGCCAACTGGTTCTTGATCCAGGTGGTGCGCGCGGTGTGATCGGCGATCGTTCCAAGGCTCGCGAGGAACACAGACGGTGGCCGGCCGGTGCGCTGCGCGACGGCGTCGGCGGCGTCACGCAGGTCTTCGAATGGCTCGGCGAGACGATGCGCTGCGAGTGGTGTCGCAACCGCCTCCCCCGTGAGTGCCGCAGGTTTGGGCCATGGTGTGACCTTGACGCCGTCGTCGCCGAGACGGGGGAACGTCGACGTTCCTGTCAGCGGCAGGCGGCCGGTGGCGATCGCCCGGGTCCGCGCCTCGGCGGTCTGGTGGATGTCGCGCTGGACCTTGCCGGTGCCGAGTGCCGCGACGATGCCGCCGGCGCTCTCGATACCCTGGAAAGTCTCCCACGCATGATTGGCAAGGTCGTCCGTCAGCTTCTCGACGTACCAGGAGCCCCCGGCCGGATCGACAACGCGGCCGAGCGAGGACTCCTCCTGCGCCACGATCTGCGTGTTGCGCGCAATGCGGGCCGCGAAGGCGTCGGGACGCCCGAGAGGCCACGTGTAGGGCAGCACCGTCAGCGCATCGGCACCGCCGAAGGCGGCGCCAGCCGTTGCGGCCGTGGTGCGCAGCATGTTCGTCCACGGATCGCGGCGGGTCATCATGCGCGCGGACGTAGTTACGGCAATGCGAACGGCGGCGGCGGCCGCGGCATCACCGCACGCCTCGGCGATGCGGGCCACGACACGGCGCGCGGCGCGCAGCTTGGCGACCGTCAGGAAGAGATCGGCGTCAGCCGTCAGCGCGATCGTCGTCTGCGCGAGTGCCGCAGCGACGTCGACGCCAGCTTCGTCGAAGGCACGAAGGTAGGCGACGAGCGAGGCCGCCATCACGGCGAGTTCTTGGGCTTCGCTGCCGCCGGCCTCATGGGCGATGCGGCCGTCGACCAGGATCGTTCGAGCCACTTTGAAATCGCGTCTTAGCGCCGTCGCCAGCGTCACGCCCGATTTGGCGATGGACTGGGCCTCGCCGATCGCGTGGCCGGTGCGCGCAAGCTGGCCGATCGGATCGATATCGAAGCGTGCGACGACGCGGTCGGCCGGCGCCTTCAAGATTGCGACGGCCTCGGCGAAGGCGTGCGCGGCTGCAGCGGCGGCAAGGCCGGCATCGAGCACGACGGGCGCGAAATCGAGATAGACGCCAGTGAGCACGCGCGCCATGCCGGCGCCGTCGGTGATCTGGATGCCGGCCTGGCCAGGCCCCGCGATCTTGAGAAT
The DNA here is from genome assembly GCA_020442185.1 of Hyphomicrobiaceae bacterium. Classification (GTDB taxonomy): domain Bacteria; phylum Pseudomonadota; class Alphaproteobacteria; order Rhizobiales; family Hyphomicrobiaceae; genus JAEUMD01. Next base: position 18,374 of record JAGRKS010000018.1, on the reverse strand, counting down.
GACGCCGTTGGCGCCACCTTCGAGCTCAGCCAGAGCGGCGGCGTTGGCGCCATCTGTATCGCCGGCCGCCACGAACTGCTCGATACTCCAGCCGAGACCCTCGACGGTGTCTCTCAGGCCACGCGTGAAGGGAGGCGCGCCAGGTCGCGCGGCGTCCGTCGCGTCGAGCGTATCGCCCCGCGTATAGAGCGGTTCGATCCTGATGCCATCGCTCGTCTGAGACACCATCCGCTTCTCGTAGTCGCCACCCTTCAGGGCCTTCTCGACGAGCCGCATCCAGGTCTCGCGGTCGGGGGCCGGGAATTCAGCGGCAAGCGGCAGGATGTTCGCGCGGTCGTTCATTTCAGCTGCCTTCACTCAGACGGTTGGCGGAGACGGTTAAGTGTTTTGCCGACTTCGGGGGTCGGCCGTGCTGGCGGAAATTCCTATAGTCCGTCCGTCGGTTTTATAGTCGCCGCGGCTGCTGGAATACATCGCAAATCGCGAGGTGTTCGACCAAGAGGTGACGCGGCTCGGCCCGTGCGTGGCGGCGGCACCGGCTGGCGATGCATTGGGGGGACGCCGCGAGACGTGAAGGGAGTGTGGCACCATCCTGCCACACTGGGACCGTGCGCCGCTCGCGACCTGTCGCGCATGCAACCCGCGGTTTGCAATCGCGGGCCCGTCATGCAAAGAGCGGATCATGGTGGTGCCCGGCCGAGTCGGCCTGGGATGGCGCGACACCGGATGGTTGCTCTCGGCGCCGGCGGCACGGGGATGAGACAACGGGGTTAAGGGCATGAACCAATCGATGATCCAGGACGGCAAGATCTATCTTGGCACGAGCACGAAGCCCGAATACCTGGAATTGAGGTTCGCCAACCGGCATGGCCTCATCACCGGGGCGACGGGCACGGGCAAGACGGTGTCGCTGCAGGTCCTGGCCGAAGGGTTTTCTGACGCCGGAGTGCCGGTGTTCGCCGCCGACATCAAGGGCGACCTGTCCGGCATCGCGGCGGTCGGCGAGCCGAAGGACTTCATCAAGAAGCGTAACGAGTTGATCGGGCTCGACGTGTACGAGAACCGCGCCTACCCGACGATCCTGTGGGATGTCTTCGGCGAAGAGGGCCATCCCGTCCGCGCGACGGTGCTCGACATGGGGCCGCTGCTGCTGTCACGGCTGCTGGAGTTGAACGAGGTGCAGGAGGGCGTGCTCAACATCGCCTTCCGCATCGCCTCGGACGAGAAGTTGCCGATCGTCGATCTCAAGGACCTGCGCGCACTGATCAACAACATCAGCGAACGCTCCAAGGAGTTGACGACGACATACGGCAACGTCGCGGCGTCCTCGGTTGGCGCCATCCAGCGCCGGCTGCTGGTGCTCGAGGAGCAGGGCGCGGACATGTTCTTCGGTGAACCGGCGCTCGACATCTCCGATCTGATGCGCATCGCGCCCGATGGCCGGGGCGTCGTCAACCTGATGACCGCCGACAAGCTGATGCAGAAGCCGCGGCTCTATTCGACGTTTCTCCTCTGGCTGTTGACGAAGCTCTGGCAGATGCTGCCCGAGGTCGGCGACATGGCGAAGCCGAAGCTGGTTTTCTTCTTCGACGAAGCGCATCTCCTGTTCGACGAGGCGCCGAAGGCGCTGATGGAACGCATCGAGCAGGTCGCGCGCCTGATCCGCTCGAAGGGTGTCGGCGTCTACTTCATCACGCAGAACCCGCTCGATGTGCCCGACACCGTGTCGTCCCAGCTCGGCAACCGCGTACAGCACGCGTTGCGCGCCTTCACACCCAAGGAGCAGAAGGCGATCAAGGCTGCCGCCGGGACGTTCCGCGCCAATCCGAAGCTCGATACCGAAGCGGTGATCAAGGAGCTGAAGACGGGCGAGGCGCTGGTCTCGATGCTCGAGAACAAGGGCGAACCTTCGATCGTCCAGCGCACGATGATGCGCCCCCCTGAAGGCCGCATCGGCCCTCTCTCCGCGGAAGAGCGTCGTGGTGTCATCGAGTACAGCCCCGTGTTCGGCAAGTACGAGGACGCCGTCGATCGCGAGACAGCGCACGAGATGCTGGCAAAGCGCACGGAGGAGGCGGCAGCGGCGACGCCGTCACCCGGCTCCAACTGGAGCGACGTAATTTTCGGCAGCGGTACGTCGAGCAGCGGTCGTAAGACGCAGGGCGTCGGCACGATGGTCGCAAAGGAGCTGCAACGATCGGTCTCCCGCACCGTCGCCACCATGATCAAGAACGTGATCATGAAGTCGATCGGGCTGAAGCGGTGACGCATCTGCTGTTGGATTGACCGATGTCAACGCCACGAGTGCTGTTGACGTAGAGCCTACGGCCGCGATGGGTTGGCACCGGTCGGATGCTTCGGCTGATGATCATCGGATACGATTGCATTCACGATGGCCGGCGGCCCGGATTGGAAGCGAGCCTGAGCGGATCGCGCCACACCTCGGAGCGCGTCGCGAAGCCAGGGGAGTGGACGGAAAATGTCGAAAGCTATTTGTTTTCCGGCTGCGGGTGCATCGGCGCTTTGGATCATGAGCGTGCTGGCTTTGAGCGCCTTCGTGGGAACTGCGACTGTCGCGCCGCGGGCGGTCGCGGCAGGTGAAGCCGGCGCGGGGAAACCATCGAACGAGGCCGCTGCTGGAAAGGGGCTGAGCGAGGACGGCGACCTGCAACGCCAGCTCGCTGTGGCGGGCCGCGAAATCGCCGTTAAAAATTGCGCGCGCTGTCACGGCGTCGGCATGGATGATGCGAGCCCGCACAAGGCTGCGCCGCCGTTCCGCGATGTCGTCGAGCGCTATCCGAGCGAAAATCTGGCCGAGGCTCTCGCGGAGGGTATCGTCTCAGGCCATCCCGACATGCCGGTCTTCGTTTTCGAGCCCGACGAGATCGAGGCCTTCATAGCCTATCTCGACAGTCTCACGCCGCCGCAGTGACGCCGCTTGCAGTGCGGGCGGGGGCTTGTCACCAGTCGTCGGCACATGCGGCCCAGGACGCGTCAGCGTGGCGCGATGAGATCCGGTGGCTTGTCGATCCAATGGTCGCCCGCCAATCCCAGGCGCTTGCCTTCCTCGAACAACGCGGTCTGGTAGACGGGATCGAAGAATTCCTTGGCGACGACAGAGAATGACGAGGGGATCGAGGTGAAGTGGAATTCCGCCTTCGCGTCCTTTGCCATGCGATAGATGCGGTACAGTTCGCCGAGGTTCTGGTTCTTGATGAGCGTCGAGATCGACCGGGCGACGATCGACAACGTTTTGGCCTGTACGACCTGTTGCTCGGGCGAGGCTTTGCCGTTCTTGATGACGTATATGCGGCGAATGGGCGGCTTGGAGTAGAGCACGTCGTAGGTGCGGAACGGCACGTTGAGCGGCGAAACGAACACCTCACGCGTCGTGCCGCCGTCGACATGCAACTCGTCGTAGCGCTTGCCGTCGACGGTAACGGGGATTTCGACGGGCGGAAGCGCCCCGGGGATCGCCGCCGACGCCATGATGACCTTGCGGAACAAGTCGAGCGAATGCGGATGGCCGCTCGCCGCGATCTCGCCCATGTTCCAGACGACAGGGCGTTGCGCGTCGAGGTTCGTCGTTCCAATGAGCAAAAGACGGCCGCGCTTGTACTCGTTGGCAACCTCTCGCAGTAGACGCGCATCGGCATACTTGGCGATGAGCTGTGCGAGCTGGGTGGCGTCGCCAAGCGAGGCGCCACCGAAGATACCGGGCAGGATCTGCGCCGTCACGATCTGCGAAGTCTGGTACTGGGTCCAGATCTCCTTCAGAGCGTTGTCGTACTTCGCGCCGAGGAAGGCGAATGGTGCGATGATGGCACCTGCGCTGACGCCGGTGACGACCTCGAATTCCGGGCGATCGCCGCGGCGGCTCCAGCCGGCGAGGATGCCGGCGCCGTAAGCGCCGTCGCCACCGCCTCCGGAGAGGGCGAGTATCTCGACGACTGGCCGGCCGTTCCGGGTGGCGGCGTCCTGCGCGATCCGAGGCATTCCGGGAAGCCGGCGGCGCAGTTCACCGATGAAGTCGGACGTGACTTCGTCGCCCCAGAAACGGGCGCCCGGCAAGTCGGCGACCATCGCCCGATCTGCCAGCGCGGGGTCGGTCAATCCCTCGCGCACGATCTCGCTGGCGCAACCGCTCAAGGCGACAGCGGTGGCCAGAACAACGAGCCAACGACCGAGTTTGCGTCTACCGACCATTGCGTCCTGTATACGGCATGCCGCGAACGCTTCCCCAAAAGCGTAGGATTGCCCCGACATCCCTCTCCCACCCCTCTAGCTGGTGGATGGGGTCGCATCAAGGCCGGTCGGCCGGGCGCGGCGGCCGATGTCGCGATTTGTTCCGGCAGGTGACGCCCGGAGGCATCGGTCGGGCCGGGGGCGCCCGATGCGGTTTTCTTCTTCGTGACGTCGCCGCGGCCTTGCCGCGCTCGATAAAGGGGTTGGGCGCGAGCGCAGGTCGTATGTCCGGCGAACTTTCTCGCAGTTGCCGGACTTCGCCATCCCGCCGATGGCTCGATTTTCGATTCTTCGTGTTTCGAGCCGCGAGCCTCGTGTTTCGAGCGGCGGCCAGAAAAAATGGCGCGGACAGATTGTCCGCGCCAATTCGTATTCATCGCTCGCGATTTTCTGGCGATCAGACTTTGCCACTCGCCATGGCTTCCACGTACTCCCAGTTGATCAAGTTGTCGAACCAGGTTTCGAGGTATTTGGGCCGCTGGTTGCGGTAGTCGATGTAGTAGCTGTGTTCCCAGACATCGCATCCGAGGATGGGTGAGGCGCCGTGCATGAGCGGATTTTCTCCGTTCGGTGTCTTTGCGACGGCAAGCCTGCCGTCTTTGATCGTCAGCCAGGCCCAGCCTGATCCGAACTGACCCTTGCCAGCCTCTATGAAGTCGGCGCGCACCTTTTCAAGCCCACCATAATCGGCGACCAGCTTCTCGATCGATCCCGGAAGCTTGCTGCCACCGCCATCCTTCTTCATCCAATTCCAGAAATGCATGTGATTAAAGTGCTGGCCGATGTTGTTGATCACCGGCTGGTCCTTGGCGTCGAATGCGGCCTTGCAGATGTCCTCGATGCTTTTGCCCTCGTACTTCGTACCGGCGCCAGCGAGCTTGTTTCCCTGGTCGACATAGGCCTGATGGTGCTTGTCGTGATGATACTCCAGGGTTTCCGCGGACATGTGCGGGGCGAGTGCGTCATACGCGTACGGCAGTGCTGGAAGCTTGAACGTCATTTTAGGCTCCAAAATCGTTCGGGGGGCAGACGCATCCTCGACGGTGTGCTGCGTGCGCAAGCTAGCGTCTCGTCCCATGCAAATCAAACGGCGTGCTGGTGGGGAGCGCGCCAGGAGCCGAAAAGTTCCGAACCGAGAGCCAGTTGTCGGGGCGACTGATCTCTGGCGCAAGGAGCGACGTATCGACAGACGAGTGGTTGACGTCAGGTATTCGCGCGGCTATTTCGACCCGTGATCGAGCAAGCAAAAAAGTGCGGCTCTTTCGCGTAGCGCCATAGCCGGAACCTGATATTCAGAAAACTCGAGATCTGGGTCGCCGCGGCGCAACCGCCAAGCGGCTGTTCGGCGTGCCCCGCGCCTGAGATCGCGCTTCGCATGCTTCCGCCGTTCACCTTTGGTTCGAACGGCCGTCCGCAGCATAATTCGGTCATGACATGTCTCGAAAGCCGGTCGGGTTATCGCATTGCGCCTGTCCGCGATCGAGAATGGAGCCTCGATTGCGGCACGGACAAAAACGGTATTTATCAAGTTGCGGGGTTCGTGAAACCAAGGTTGGCAAAAAATTTGTTATTTTGTTTGACTCTCTCTATGGTAAGCGCCGGATGTAACGGTCTCAAGCCGTTTTGGTACAACTCCGGCATTTTTTCTGGATCGCGTAGAAGAGTAGAGTCATGAGGAAAGCACGTATGGCGAGCATCAACGTCGACAAGATGTCGCTCAAGGACTTGAATGATCTTGAGGCGAAGCTGTCGAAGGCCAAGTCTGCCGCGCAAAACCGCGCGAAAGCCGAGATCAAGCAGAAGATCGACGCCATCCTGTCGAGTTCCGGCTTCACGATTGGTGATCTTTATCCGGTTGCCCGGGTAACGCGCGGACGTGCCGCGGGCTCAACGAAGGCCGCCAAGTTCGTCAATCCCGACAACAGGTCCGAGACGTGGACTGGGCGCGGGCGCAAGCCGAATTGGCTAGTCGCCAAGCTGAATAAGGGATCGAAACTGCAGGATTTCGCGATTTGATCTATTGCCAGATTGGGCTCGGCTATTAATGCCGGCAGGCCCGTTCGGGAACCAAGAAGGCGCATGCCCGATGTGATGTCGGGATGCGCCTTCGGCGTATCTGGCGAGGAAACAATGCCGCAATTGACGGGGCGCGGGCCTTTAGCCCGCATGCGAAGTTTCATCAATATTGCGATGTTCTCCGATGCCGGAGTTCAGTGTTGCCTGTCGCAAGAAAAAAGCGCCCACGCCACAGGGAGCGGCGCGGGCGCTGCCGGCATCCCGACTGTCCTCGAAAGCGCCCGGGGGGAAGCGCGAGGGTCGGGGCGGCGACGCAGCGGCGGAGGAGGGCCGCTCGCGTTCTCGCTTCGGAGAGATGACCGTGCGCTGGGGAATGCCTTGCGCGTTCAGGTCTCGAAGCACTTGATCTGATTTTTGGTCGCGCCCGCTCGCGGAGAGGTTCACGCCCTCGCGCGCATTTTTTTGCGTCCAATGTGCCGATGAGCCGCGACAAAGGATCGAAAACTTCGTGCGGCACATTTACAGCATGCGCCACGCTGCATGAGGAGCGCATACAAATGCAGCCGTTCAGTCGGTCCGGCCACGCGATGGGCCGCACGCGGCGGCGAGCTGACGATCGAGTTCGGTCGTGATCAGCTGGCGGTCGTCCGGGAAATCGTGATCGAGCCACCACTGCTCGATGCGCGCAAGGAGCGTGCCGACGGCCGGCCCTGGAGCGACGCCGCGGGCCACCAGGTCGGCACCCGATACCGGAAGAGCTGGCGGCGTCCATGTTGCAGCGATGCGGAGTGCCGCGGAGATCGCAGCGCCGGTCGTGTCCTGCGAGCCATCCCCGTCAACGCCGAAATCCGCGCTGGCTGCCGAAGAATCAGCGGCGGCGACGACGAGGGCATCGCGTGCAGCCCTCGTGCCGCACCGGTAGATCCACCGCCTCAAGCCTCGCGCGTCGAGGGCCAACACGCCGCCAGCCGACTGCAGCGTGTGATGCGCCGCGACGAGGCGGCGGCAGCGATCGGCCACGGCATTCGACAGTTTCATCCGCGTCCGAAGCCGGTCGACGTCGGCGGTGTTACGCATGGCGAGCACGGCGAGGCAAAGGATGGGATCGGCCGCGGGAACGGTTCCTGTCGCGCTCTCGGTGTCTCCTGGATCGCAGTCGTGTTCGGGCATTGCGTCAGGCGTTGCTACAGGCATTGCGGCCAAGGCTTCGGCGTGGGGATCGCCACCGAGAACGTCGGCCAGAACCTCATCTGAGGCCATGTCTCGCAGGACGTCGGCTGCGTAGGGGGCGATCACCAGGCGCAGCAATTCCTCGCGCACCCGCTCGCCGGATAGTCCGGCCAGGCCCGCGCGGAGCGCGCGGCAGGCGTCGCGGCCCTCTGCATCGAGCTGTCCGGCTCCGTATTGCGCCGTGAAGCGGTAGAAGCGGAGTATGCGCAGGTAGTCTTCCCTGATGCGGTCGGCGGCGGTCCCGATGAAACGCACCCGTCTGGCGGCGAGATCGGCAAGTCCTCCGACCGGATCGAACAGGGCGCCATCGCTATCGCAGTAGAGGGCGTTCATCGTGAAATCGCGCCGTGCCGCATCGCCTTTCCAGTCGTCGGTGAAGGCGACCGTCGCGTGGCGGCCGTCGGTTGCGACGTCGTGGCGGAGCGTCGTCACCTCGAAGGTCCGGTTGCCAGAGCGGAGCGTGACGGTTCCGTGCGTGAGGCCCGTCGGGATCACCGCGATGGATTTGGCGGCGGCGATCTTCATGACAGTGTCGGGTCGCGCGTCCGTCGCGAGATCGATGTCGGTGACTGGCAGACGCAGCAAGGTATTGCGGACCGCGCCACCGACGACACGCAGCGTGTAGCCGGCCTGTTTGAAGGCGTCGAACACGTCCTGCAGTGCGGGCTCGGAAAGCCAGGCTGCGCCATTCAGTGTCGGCCAGGTGGAATCGTGTGAATGGCGCGGCATGGGGTTCGTGTTCCGGTTCCGACATTTGCCTGCCCGGTGCTGCTCATGTTCCGAGCAAATGTCGGAACCATAAGGAACACGAGCCACGAAATGTTTCTAGTGTAGCTTATGCACCTGACGTTTGGTTATGGAACGAGCCACACGCGGGGACCAAACGTCAGGTGCGCTACACTACCGCTTTGGTGTTGCTGGAGCCGCGGGGGGCGTGACGTCGGAAGGCGCGCCGGCATCCGCGGGGGCGGGCGGTGCGGGTGCCGTCGGCTCGAAATGTCCTTCCACGATCTTGCCGTCCTTCATGTAGGGCGGAATATAGACATCGCCCGGCCGTCCGCCTGTCGAAGCGGCAAAAAACGCGATGAAGACGAAGACGATCGCGACGCCGGCCGTCAATAGCCAGCCGAACGGCGCGTTGTCGATTGCGCGCCGAAAGCTCCCCGGACCACGAGACGTCAACATGCGGTAGGCGATGTACACGAGTGTCGGCAGTAAGAAGAGCAGAACGTTCTGCAAAACGACGCGGATCATTTCCGAAATAGCCTTTCCTGCATGTTTCGCAGCATCCCGGCGGTTGCCCCCCAGATGTAGTGCGGACGATATGTGAATGCATAGAACTGACGCTCGCGACCGCGCCAGATCCGCCGGTCGAGCACGACGTTGCGCTCGTCCATTAGGTAGGCGAGCGGCACTTCGAAGACAGCGGCGACTTCGCGAGGATCGGGTCGCGGTACGTATCCGGGGTCGACGAGTGCCACGACGGGAAAAATAGCGTACCCGGTGCCCGTTCTGTAGGTGTCGAGAAAGCCGAGAGGCTCGACGAGAGATCGATCGAGTGCAATCTCCTCTTCCGCTTCGCGCAGCGCCGCATCGAGCGCGCCCGCGTCGCCGTCGTCGATCTTGCCGCCGGGAAAGGCAACCTGCCCAGCGTGAGCCGCGAGGTGCTCCGTGCGGAGCGTGAGCAGGACGGTCAACGGATCGCGTGCAACAACCGGCACGAGAACGGCTGCCGCGCGCGGCGGCGCCGTGTCGAGCACATCGCCGGCGAGATCGGGGTTGAGGTCGAAGTCGCTCGGTGTGCCGGCTTGCGGCGCGCCGCCCGGCGTAAAGACATGCTGCGAAGGCTCGGCCGATAGACGATGGCCCGCGTGAATGCGAAAGCTTTCAGAATGCCGGTAGATGTCGTCGATCTGGAAATCAGGTTTCATGATGCGGGAACCTAGCACGAGTCCGTGGGGCGCGGCGGGCGTCCGCGCCGCGCTCGCCGTAAAGCCGCTATGATGCCTTCCTTCGTCATGGACGCGACCGTTGTGCCGGCCCTTGCCCTATTTCGTTCGCAGTGGTGCGGGTAAAGTCTCGGGCCGAGCACGATTCGCCATGGTCAGGGCCATGGTCAGGGATGTGTGCCGCGCGGCCTGGCTCCAGCCGCAGCGCCAAATCGAGGCGCATGAAACGCAACGCGAAGGCAATTGATCCTCAGCATGACCCATTACAGTCTTCCCCAGCCCAGTTTTCATCGGAACAATCTACTCCGGACTTGGCTACTCTGCCCCCGCGTCATCCGGATCAGCCTTCTTCCGTTCGTGACCGTTTTTCTCGTGCTTCTTCTTGCAGCACCAAATCCAGCCTGCGCCCGCTCGGCCGAGAGCATTCGCGAAGCGTTCCGCCAGCAGATATCCGCCGAAGAACGCGCTCAGTTCGATGCCTATCGCGCGGCCCAGGTCTTTCATGCCGCGGCAAGCGACGCCTACTGGGCGCTCGTCGAGAAGAAGCGTGCCCTGCGGCGAACCAAGAAGGCGCGCGGACGGCCACTGCTGAAAACAGATTATGCGCAGAAGATGCCGCCGGACTATACCGGCCCGTCGCTGAGCCGCTCACTTGCCGCGAAATGGCGGAAGTTCCAGGAGCGCTTCGAAGAGAAGACGCCCGAGGTCGAACGTTCGACCCTGCCGACCGTCGCAGACTTTCTCGACAGTGCGCGGCGGCATTTCGATTTCGTACCCGAGCGCATTCCGGAAAACACGTTCAAGGAACGCTATGCGCGAGAAGCGCTCGCCCACGGTTTGACGGGCGATCAGGTGGTTCGCGTCTATGCTCTCGAGACGAGCGGGCTCGGCAGCGCCGATATGCAGGCCGTCAATCGCAATGGAGTTCCGATATCGACAGCGCTCGGCTATGCGCAGTTGCTGGCGGCCAACTCGGTGAGCGAAATCGCCAAGCATGGCCGTGAATTCGTCGACCGCCTGCGCGAGATGGCACGGCGGGCGCCGGAGGGATCGCGCGACCGCAAGCGGCTCGTGGCCAAGGCGCGTTCACTCGAGCGCATGGTCTATCGTGCCCGCAAGTTGCCGTTCAAGTGGTCGCGCCACGTCGCGTTCGCGAAGACGGATGTCGGCCGCGGCATTCATGCGGTCAATATCGATGGCGACATCGGCCCCTGGATCCAGGTGATCAAGCTCAAGGGGCTCAAGGAGATGGCCAGCAAGGCGGGTCGGTCGCGACTGACCGGCGCCGAGATAGAGTTGATGAACCTCGCGGGACCGGGCACCGGACTGGAAATGATGGAGCCGGTCGCGAGGACTGCGCCGAGCACGAATTTCTTCGCGCGCGATGCCTATTATCGCAACACCATCGTCCGAGGAAAGACGGCTGCGGAATTGATCCAGGCCCTCGATGATCGCATGGAAGTCAACCTGAAGAACTCAGGTGCGGTCGAGTTCACGCGGATCTTCAAGCGGCTCGAGGGAAAGTTGCACGCCGATCGCTGATACCGATGCGTGGGGCCCTGGGGCGTATTTATCCAGTTCGCCATCCTCCGGCTAATCAAAGACACCCCGCGGCGAGAATAATGCCCTGGAGTGAGTGCCTTGGAGTGGGACATGACGCGGCGCATGGCGAATGCCGGGCGGTTCGGAGGACGTTGCAAATAGTTAACGCGACGCGGTGCATTTGAATAAGGAGGCAAACGGATCGTTTCTAGCGCTCGGGTAAGATGGTGTTAGTCGCAAATGATTTGCCGACTTGCGTCGCGTCATTGTTCAAGAGGTCGATTATGTCCGCAGAACGCCGCCAATTTGGCCGCCGCAACACAGCGCTGCATGCCTTTATCCGTATTCCAGGCCGCCCGCTCATCGCCTGCGTCGTGCGCAACCTGTCCGTCAACGGTGCCCTGCTCGAATTCGAGGTGCCGAAGTGGCTGCCTTACCAGTTTCGGCTGGTGATCGAGGCCGGCCGCTTCGAAGTCGATTGCGAGATCCGCCACCACGGTCTGACAGGTATCGGCGTCATGTTCATCGAGCGCACGGCCGAAAACGACGTCTACGAGCGCCGAGTGGTGCTGGAAGAGGACATCTGGACGGGGCGCACCCGCGAGTCCCAGACGGGGCCGCAACGCTGAGACCGTACCGGTGGCCCGTCGCGCCAAAATCGATTTGTAGGCATTACCCGCGTCCGATTTTGGCGCGACATGGGGGTCACTAGGAATATCGCGCACGTAGTGTGGCGATCATAGCGCCATGCACGAGAACAACCTTGCAGCACCATCGGTCAACTATGGCGCGAGGCCACACTCTGGCGCCGCGCGTCAGCGCTGGCCGAGCGGGTGGAGGAACACTGATTCCGGCGGTTTGGCCGGGCGTCGCTGAGGCGCACGCGATACATTGCGATAACTGCGCCGCGCGCGGGCCGCCGCTTCGCTTTCTTCCTGATCGGATTTGGCATCCGTCTTGTCGGCTTCGGCTTTGTCCGCCGCGGCTGGGGCGGCGCCGTCGCGGATGTCTTCGACGGGAAGCGATAGTCGAGTGGGGCTTGCGTCCCCGGTAATACCTGCCCCCCCGATTGGAGAAGGTGCGGCCGGACTTGCCGCCACCGATGCCTGCACAGCCACCGCCCCGCCAGCGATCGGCGCGGCGTTTGGTTGGACAAGCTCGCCGAACGGTCCGCGAGCAGCGGTGTCGCCGCCACCGTCGTGCGATGGTGCGGCAACGACCGCGAGCAGTTCGGTAATCGCCTGCCCCGGAGTCGGCTTGGCCGTCGGCGGAGCGCCGTCGGATCCGATCGTTGCGGCCTGGTCCAAGGAGCCCGGCGGTTCGGTCGATGCGGCGGCATCGACAATCGGGGGCGCCGCCGCAGCGTCAGGCTTTTCGGGTAGATAGACGTAGCTCATCGCGAGCCCCAGCCCGAGAATGGCGAACGTTGCGACCAGCCGGGAAACGATCATCGAATGCCCCATCGTATTGCAGCACGAACCCTGCAATATCGTCGTCAGCAAGAGCCATGCCGGTTGCAGCAGCCGCCTTCAGAGGCACGGCACAACCGAATCATTCATGCCTCTGAGTTAGCCAGAAACGTTGAATAATTTCTGCACCTTTCCTGCAATTCATTGAAAATGTTACGTCGCGATCCGTTGTTGCACAGCGTACGTACATTTCAACTGGGCGCCAGCGAATCGTCCGACCGGGAATAGTTGTGTTCGTTTGATCCGCAACATTGGGGCTGGCTTTGCGCGGCCGGCATGACGATATACGCAGTCCCGGCGAAGGAGCACGTCTCAGGCATGGACAACGAAGACAACCGATTTTCGGCGCGCGCGGCGCGCTACATGCGGGTTGGAACCAACGTCGGTTCGGTCGGCTTGCGGATGGCGGGCCAGCGGCTGCTCGGCATCGAACACGATCGCAGCAAGGCGGCGGCGGACCTCGCGGCAGCGCTCGGCGGGCTCAAGGGGCCGCTGATGAAAGTGGCGCAATTGCTCTCGACGATCCCCGAGGCGTTGCCGAAAGAGTACGCGCGCGAACTGTCGCAGCTGCAGAGTGCCGCTCCGCCGATGGGGCCCGCATTCGTACGGCGCCGGATGCAGGCCGAACTCGGTCCGGACTGGCGAGCGAGATTTGCCGCGTTCGAATCGGAGGCGAGCGCTTCGGCGTCACTCGGACAAGTGCATCGCGCGATCGGTCACGACGGTGCGGCACTCGCCTGCAAGCTGCAGTACCCCGACATGCAATCGGCGGTCGAAGCCGATCTCAACCAGCTTCGCGTCGTCTTCCAGATTCACGCGCGGATGGACCCCGGCGTCGACACGCGTGAGATCATCAAGGAAATCTCGGCGCGCTTGCGTGAGGAACTCGATTACGATCTCGAGGCCTGCCACACGCGGCTCTATGGCAATATTTTCGGCGACGGCGGCCCGGTTCGCGTTCCGAGCATTGTCGATACACTCTCGACCAAACGCCTGCTGACGATGAGCTGGCTCGAAGGCAAGCCCCTGTTGACGTACAAGGAGCATCGGATCGAGGATCGCAACCGGCTCGCGCAGGCGATGTTCCGCGCCTGGTGGTTCCCATTCAGCCATTTCGGCGTGATCCACGGCGATCCGCACCTCGGCAACTATACCGTTTTCGAGGAGGATGGCCGGGCCGCAGGCATCAATCTGTTGGATTACGGCTGCATCAGAACGTTCCCCGTCGCCTTCGTCGAGGGCGTCGTCGCGCTCTATCGCGGGCTGCTTGCCGACGACCGCGACGCAGTCGTCGCGGCTTACGAGCGCTGGGGGTTCAAGGGGCTCAGCAACGAGCTGATCGACGGGCTGACGATCTGGGCACGGTTCATCTACGGGCCGCTGCTCGATGATCGCGAGCGGACGATCGCGGAGGGCACCACGCCGGGCGAATACGGTCGGCGTGAGGCGTTCACGGTCCACAAGATCCTGAAGGAGAAGGGGCCTGTCACCGTGCCGCGCGAGTTCGTCTTCATGGACCGGGCGGCGATCGGGCTCGGCGGCGTGTTCCTGCATCTCGATGCCAGGCAGAACTGGTATCGTCTTTTCAATGAGACGATCGAGGACTTCGACGCCACGAGTGTTGGCGCGCGCCAAGCGGCTGCTTTCGCTGTCGCGGGGGTGCCGCTGCCCGAACCCGGCGCGCAGGCCGCCTGAGCCGGGCGCGCTGGGCATGTGGCGAGCCTACAGCGGCCTTTCAGGCGTTTGTGAGGTTTGCGATTAGGTCTTGGGCTTGCCCTTGCTCGTAGGCTTCGTGGGCTTGGCGGCCGTGGCTCCGAACTCGGCCTCGCATTTCTCATGGACGAAGCGGTTGATCTCGCGGACCGTGTCCTTGTGGAAAATGCCGAAGCTGTCAGCGAGCTTGGCAACAGTCCAGACGAGACCCTTCATCATGCCGTCGCCCTTGACGTCCTTGACGTTGAGCCAGACCTTGTCGGCGCGACCCCCCTTGAATTTGATCTTTGGCGCGGCCAGCACGGTGAGCGGCTTGACCTTCTCGTCGGCGCCTTCGATTTCGCATTTGATGGTCTGAGGCGGGATCGCGAGCGTGTACTTGGGCTGTTCGAGTGCCGGCAACAGCGCTGCGCGCTCGAGTTTGAAGGCAATCTTGCAGCGGGCATCGCCGAACCCCCACGATATGCTCTTGCTTGCGCCACCCTTCTTGATTTTGTTGCGATCCCACGTCTTGGTCATGTCGCAGGCAAGGGCCGGTCCTGTCGGCTTGCGATCGAGGATCATTTCGCAGAGCCGGCGCTCGCACGCCTGGCGGCCGGCGCGCTCGTCCGGAAGCACGTCGAGGGCGGAGGCCGATTGGGTTGCGACCGGGACGAGGGTCGCCAGCGCGGCAAGCAGAGCCGGCAGTCGCGCTGTGAGCCGCGACCGCGGCGATATTCCCTGATTCTGGCCAAGCCGCCGGCCGGCAAGTGGTTTCGACCATTCGAACCGGGTGTCCGGAGCATCTTGGCCCTTGCCAAATATGAAACGCGATGTCTCGATCATTTTCAGCCCCCCGAGGCTCGGCTGTGGTCTGGTGTGGGTACGCAGGCGGTTTGCACTTGAAATCCAGCGACACGCCCCGTTCTGGTGGGCCCGGTTCTGGTCGAACGTACCATTCTGGCGTTCCATCGCTTCAAGGTGCGCCCGATTGGTTCTAAATTGCGGCGGCCGTCGCGCCAACGCGCCGCGACATCTTTGTACGAGCGTACCGGTTGAAGCCATGGCGGAGTTGGGTTACTTGGATTACGGCAGAAAAAAGCCCACTGGAGGAAATCGAGAATGTCGCTCAACACTTCGAATGGCCACCCGGCCATGGACTACCCGGAGCACATGCGTACGTATTCGGGGTTCTTGCTGATCACAAAGCTGTTGATCGTGTTCCTCGTTGTCCTGCTCGCGGGCATGGCCTACTTCCTCGTCTAATACCGACGGACACGGGCGGTTCCGCCTGATGGCCGTCTCGCCGGAGCGTTCGTTCCGCGGGCGGGGTCCTCTCGAGGCAACCCCCCGCCAGCGTCATTAAACGAATGGTCCTGCGTTCCAACCATGACGTGTCGCTGAGCGATCCGAGTTTCCTCCGCCAGTGGCGACTCGTTCGTTTTGGCCGGCGCGGGCGGCGGCGGGGCGGCTGCAGCGGCAATTCACTCCACGGCACGGATGCTGGAGGCGCGGTGGCTCAGTTTTCGAGTATCCGTTCCTAAGGTTCACGGTCCTCGGTCACACGGCGCAAACCGGCTCGAGGGTTTGCGCCGCCGGACATCGGGACACGTGCCAAACATCGATCGTTCGCTTGCCAGCCAGCACGGCTTGGCGCGGATACACTCGTGGCGACGACCTAACTGAAACGGACGCGTAGATGCTCACCATTGCTGTCACGACCGAGAGCGGCGACGAGCCGCGCGTAGCGGTGTCGCCGGAAACGGTCAAGAAGCTGTCCGCCCTTGGCGCGACGGTGCGTGTCGAAGCCGGCGCCGGTAAGCGGGCTAATTTTTCTGACGACGCGCTGAAGGCACAAGGGGCGGAGATCGTCGGTTCCGCCGCGGAAGCGCTGAAGGGCGCCGACATTCTCGTGAAGGTGCAGCGGCCTTCACCCGAGGAGGTCGGTCAGTTGAAACCGGGCGCGATCGTCGCCGCCATCCTCAATCCGTTCGACGACAGGCCGGGTCTCGATGCCCTCGCCGGATCGAAGATCCAGCTCCACTCGATGGAGTTCATGCCGCGCATCACGCGCGCGCAATCCATGGATGTGCTGTCGAGCCAGGCCAATCTGGCCGGCTACAAGGCGGTCATCGATGCGGCCGGCATGTTCGGCCAGGCCATGCCGATGATGATGACGGCGGCCGGCACTGTTCCGGCGGCGAAGGTCTTCATCATGGGTGTTGGCGTCGCCGGCTTGCAGGCGATCGCGACTGCGCGACGCCTCGGCGGCATCGTCTCGGCGACGGACGTCCGGCCGGCGACGAAAGAGCAGGTGCAATCTCTCGGCGCAAAGTTCATCGCCGTCGAGGACGACGAATTCAAGCAGGCGCAGACGGCAGCCGGATACGCCAAGCCGATGTCGGCCGAGTACCAGAAGAAGCAGGCGGAACTCGTCGCCAACCACATCAAGGCGCAGGACATCGTCATCACGACCGCGTTGATCCCGGGACGGCCGGCGCCTCGCCTGATCACGAGCGAGATGGTTCAATCGATGCGCCCCGGTTCCGTCATCGTCGATCTTGCGGCCGAGCGTGGCGGCAACTGCGAGCTGACCGAGCCCGGCAAGACGATCACGACAGGCACCGGCGTCCACATCGCAGGCCCGATCAATCTCGCCGGCAAGCTCTCCTTCAACGCTTCGAGCCTCTACGCGAAGAACCTTCTCGCGTTCCTCGAGACGATGATCGACAAGAAGGAGAAGGCTCTGAAAATCGATTGGGACGACGAGATCATCAAGGGCACGCTGGTCGCGAAGGACGGTGCCATCGTCCACCCCAGCCTGGCGCCTCAGGCCGCGTGAAGGAGAAGACCATGTCCGTGAGAGACACGATTGCCGCGATGAAGCTGCCGGCACTCTTCGCAGCTGGCCTGACGATGATGGCGAGCCCAGCCCTTGCGGCCGGTGGCGCAGGCGACGGGGCTGTGAGCCCGTTCGTCTACCAGCTTATGGTTTTCGTGATGGCGATCTTCGTCGGCTACTACGTCGTGTGGAGCGTCACGCCAGCGCTCCACACTCCCTTGATGAGCGTCACCAACGCAATCTCCTCGGTGATCGTCGTCGGCGCGCTGCTCGCCGTCGGCGTGCAGTCGATCGCGGCGGGATCGACGGGCGCCAAGATTTTCGGCTTCTTCGCTCTCATCATGGCATCGGTCAACATTTTCGGCGGCTTCCTCGTCACCGCCCGGATGCTCGCGATGTACAAGAAGAAAGAGAAGAAGTGAGCCATGAGGGCTGGCGCGTGCCACTTCGCTCGCTCGACGAGCGCCGGATCGACGAAGCGGTCTTTTTCAACCGTTGCGTCGGTCTGCGGCACGCCGGCATTCGCGATGGAAAGACACAGGCCCGGGCGAACGTCCCCCGGTCGGCCCAATCTGTCCTCTGCCACGTCGCAGTCGATTGCTCGAACCCCACCCCGCGCACCCTCGTCAGCCTGCTTGAAGCGGCTGCGGCAAGGCTGTGCACGTCCGCTGAACTTGCACTTGCGCGGTATGAAGACGACCGCCCCTCAGGAAAGCTGATATGAGCGCCAATCTCGTAGCCATCCTCTATCTCGTCTCCGGCATCCTGTTCATCCTCGCGCTGCGAGGTTTGTCGCATCCCGAGACGTCGCGGCAGGGCAATGTCTACGGCATGATCGGCATGACGATCGCCGTGTTGACGACGCTCGGAGTAGCAAGCCCGATGTCGTTCGGCACCTGGCTGCTGATCATTCTCGGCATCGGCATCGGCGGTGGCATCGGCGGGTACACGGCGAAGAAGATCCCGATGACCTCGATGCCGGAACTCGTGGCGGCGTTCCACTCGCTCGTCGGCCTCGCGGCCGTGTTCGTTGCAGCTGCCGCGCTCTATTCGCCGGTCGCCTTCGGCATCGGTACGCCCGGCAACATCTCCGGCGCCAGCCTTCTCGAAATGAGCCTCGGCGTCGCGATCGGCGCGATCACGTTCACCGGCTCCGTCATCGCCTTCGCCAAGCTGTCTGGGCGCATGTCCGGCAAGCCGATCATTCTGCCGATGCGCCATCTGGTCAACGCCGGGCTCGGCCTGCTGCTCGTCGTGCTCATCTACGCGTTCATGATGTCGGGCGGCTCGCCGCTGTTGTTCTGGCTCATCACGTTAGTATCGCTGGCGCTGGGCGTTCTGCTGATCGTGCCGATCGGCGGCGCCGACATGCCGGTCGTCGTGTCGATG
>JAGRKS010000017.1 GCA_020442185.1 Hyphomicrobiaceae bacterium | reverse complement strand
AGGCATGGTTCTTCTCGTCGGAGAAAATCACAAGGCCGGGGATGAGTTTCTGGAGCGTCGAAAGCGTCGCATCGTTGGCGACATAGGCCGAGGTGAAGAGCAGCGCCGCTTCCTTGCCGTGAAGACTGGCGATCTCGTGCTCGAGTTCGACGTGATAATGCGTTGTGCCGGAGATATTACGCGTACCGCCCGACCCGGCGCCGACGGTATCGATCGCTTCGTGCATCGCGGCCAGAACCGCGGGATGCTGGCCCATGCCGAGATAGTCGTTCGAGCACCAGATGGTGACAGGGCGAACCTTTTCACCGGTGAATTGCTGTGCTGCAGGGAATTCGCCGCGACGTCGCTTGACGTCGGCGAACACACGATAGCGACCCTCGGCACGGATCGAATCCAGAGCTCCGCGCAATCTACCGGCGTAGTCCATTTCTGTCCTCTCACTCCCTGTCGTCTTCTTTATAGACCATGTTAGGCGGTCATTAGGCAACGCCTTCATCGCCACGAAATTGCTTCCGATTGTCGCGACCGAAGCCGCCCCCGGACGGCCCCCGCTTCTGGGCCCTCACCCAAGGCCATCCAACGTGGCACCGGGGGGCCAAATAGCAGATCGAAGGTGTCATGACGCTGACGGGCCGATCTTGACCGAAGTCAAGAATGAGGCCGCTTGCCGTGCGCCTTTCGCCGCAGCAAGCCGGGACCTGGAGGCCCAGTCAGAGAAGATGGCCACGTCGCTCGCCCAGGGCGGCACGGCGGAACGATTTCGCCGGTTGGCAACGGGACGGCTCGTGCCGGCAAGGTGGCGATCGGGATCATTGGCGATGGCTTGGGCATAGTCGCGCCAAAGGCGCCAGGGGACCGCCGCCTCGGCTTGGATTCGGCAGACGTCTCAATCTTCCGCGGGGGCATGCCAACTGGATGGAGCCGCCAGGGACGCGTCGCCAGCGACGCCTATCACGTCGTTTGCATGATCGGCCGATAATCTACGGAAGATCGGTGGACGAGTGTATGAAAGGATGGACCGCTGCCCTGCCGGTTGCTGGGCGGGGCCATGGCGCACCTGCCAGCGCGGCAAGCCCGCGACCCAAGGGCATTGAAATTCCGCCACGGCCAGATTGCTTCAGGTTGCAGACCCATAAGTCGCGCCGCTACAGCCCGCACCGACACCAGCGGCACGCTGCTTGGCTCAGGATTGGCTCAGTGGGCATCGGCCGTGCTCAGTAGGCGACGGCCGTCGTGCCGACCCCGTCCTTCTGGTAGAGGTCGCGGCGGAATTGGACGACACCATCTTCGGTGGCCCAGGCGGTGATGTAGACGAAATAGAGCGGAACGGGCTTTTTCAACCGCACATCCCTGCGCTCGCCGGACTTTTTCAGCATCTCGATATCGCTGCGGCCCATGTCCTGCCCCTTGAGCAGCCATGTCGCCAGGTGTTCGATGTTCTGCACACGAATGCAGCCCGAACTCGCGGCGCGGAAGTTGCGGCCGAACAGGCTTTCGGACGGGGTGTCGTGCATGTAGACAGAATATTCGTTGTGGAAGTTGATCTTGAGGAAGCCCAGCGGATTGTCCTTGCCAGGCTGCTGCCGGTAGCTGAGGGTCCACGGCATATTGGACTGCCAGTTGACCTTCTCTGTTTTCAGCTTACGACCCGAACCGTCATAGGCCTCGATGCCGTATTTCTGCAGAACGTCTTTGCCGGCCTTCTGCATCTGCCGGCCTTTAGGAATGAGATCCTGGCTGACGACCGTCGGCGGCAGACGCCAGACGGGATTGAAGTTCATCTCGTGGATTGTCGACGACAACAGCGGCGTTTTGCGTTCAGGCTTGCCGACGACACCAGCATAGCGCTCGACGACCCGATCCTTCTCGACCGCCTCGATATGGGCGGCTGGAATGTTCACGACGACGTAACGATCGCGCTTGGAGACGTGCTGGCGGAGCCTGTTCAAGCCGAGTTTGAGCTGCTTCAGACGGGCCACGGCCGGCACGTTCAACGCCGAAATGGTGCGCTTGTCGACGATGCCCGTCGGCGTCAGGCCGTTCGAGGCCTGGAAGCGCTTCACCGCCGTTTCGAGGTCTGAATCGTAGTAGGATGGCGAATAGTAGCTGCCGGTGCGGGAATGGCCGGAAATGGTCAGGCGCTCACGCAACTGGACGACGGCTGGATGCGTGACGGCAGGCTGGAGCTCCTTGTCAGACAGCTGTTTCCAGCCGCCCTCTTTCACGATCTTCTCGTAGCGTTTGATCGCATCCTTGGTGGCTTCGATGTTGGCGGGAGACAGCGTCGGGAAACCGCGCGGTGGATTTGCTTCCCACTGCCGGATGAACGATCGGTCGTACGTATTGCCGGAGGTGCTGCCGCCAAACGGGCTTGGAGCAAACGGATTGGTCTGTCCGGTCGGCCCGAACTGCAACCAGGAGTTGCCATCGTATGCGTTTGCGGCATTCGGCGCGGAAGCAACAGCGGCTACCGCGGCTACCAGAGCAACCGCGGACGTCTGCATGACTGAGCGGAATTTGCCCCGCGCCAACAGTGCTGACCTTGATCCCGCCATCGACAACGTCTCCCCTCAATCGCAACCGTCAGGTGGCCTTCCGCTGCCCAAACAGCTCGGCAGGCCGGCCTTGGCAGTTCCGACCCACACTGCCGGCCGCACTCCGTCGGCACCCAGATGCCCCCAACCGAACACCGAGGCACCCCGCATCGGGTCTCAGCCACGCAATCCAAAAACCAGCGTCGATCGAACCGTTACCAGTTCGAACCGGGCGCAAGTCAGACATCCTTGGATAGGAAAACTGGGCCAAGTAGCCCGCATTTGAAAGACCAAACGTCGCGGAAGCGGTCAACAAATCGGCATTGATGCCATAGGGCCACAAATGCTGATGCAAGAGGCAAAAAGCGATGAGACGGGGTCAATGGATCGGGATGGCGGACGGGGTCACGTCAGGCTCGCCACCACCGCGCAAGGTTGCGTACGCAAGCAATAACGCGGCGGCGGGCCGCCCGACGAATGACGGGCAGGCACTCGCAACTCGCTGAGCGGCAACGGCGCGGGACACGTCGACAGGACTTGCTGCCGGGGCGCGGTTCGAGGCGCCGGAGCGCCCCGCACGGCCCGAGAGCACGGATCACACATCGCCAATCGTCGATATCGTCGTAGATTCGTGGGCGCCCGGCCGTCGCGCGGCCGGATTCCCACGAAATCAAAGGCGATAGCGGATCTGGTCGGACCAGAAGCGCTCGAGGCGGAACAACGACTTGTTGAGACGCTCGAGATCGTCGCCCGTCACCTCGCCGACCGTTTCGATCGAGCCAAGCTGACGCTGGTAGAGACCCTGCACGACTTCGCAGGCCTCGAGACCCTTGTCGGTCAAGCTGACACGCACTGACCGGCGATCGGTTTCCGAGCGCTTGTAGTGAATGTAGCCCATATCGACGAGCTTCTTCAGATTGTAGGNNCGTTCGAGCCGAGATA
Source organism: Hyphomicrobiaceae bacterium (assembly GCA_020442185.1). Classification (GTDB taxonomy): domain Bacteria; phylum Pseudomonadota; class Alphaproteobacteria; order Rhizobiales; family Hyphomicrobiaceae; genus JAEUMD01. The sequence continues at coordinate 13,037 of JAGRKS010000017.1, read as the reverse complement.
ATAGCCGCGCGTCTTCAATTCGCCCGCGGTCAGTTCGCTCGCGCCGATGTTGTACAGCAACAGCGCCTGGACGCTGTTGAGATCGGAGCCGCCAAGGCGGTCGAACTCATCCTTGATGACATCGAGAAGGAGCCGGTGCAGCCGTTCGATCAGCCGCAGGGCCTGGAGATATTCCGACCGAACGTCGCCGTCCTCGGCTGGCGCGCGATGACGCGCGACATCGTAAGCAACACTCATTACCTGCCTCACTACCTGTTTGACGCATTCCCGGATTTTTTGTTGTTTCCGGTTTCATCGAACAGTATCGCAGACAACTAAAGGTTACCTAAATAGGTACAGTAAAAGAACAGTTACGGGGGGTGTCGCATAATACTCTGTAAACATGTGTACTTACTACCAATATTTGCAGATATTCAACCTTTCAACCTAAAGGCGCGCCGCTGCCGCGCCGCCGCCTGCTCCGGTTGCCTTGATGGCCCGGTTGCCTTGATTGTATGCCGGTTGCGTGAAGATTTGAGGTTAGATCCGAGCTGCCTGCATATCCTCGCGTGTCGCCAGCACGAGGTCCTGCCCCTCCGGCAGTGGCGCGAAAAAGCGATCGACGATGTCGTCGGTCACGCCCGCAAGGTCTGCCGGGCTCCAAGCCGGTGCCCCGTCCTTGTCGATCAGCGCGGCGCGAACGCCCTCGGCGAAGTCATGCCCCTCGAGACACCGGCATGCCAGACGATAGTCGGTCGCGAGGACGTTACGCATACTGCTTGCCCGCGCCTGCCGCATCTGCCGCAGCGTAATCTTCAGCGAGGTCGGCGACCGCGTCCCGAGATCGTCGAGCACGCCTTGGGCAAATTCATTCATCGCGGCCGCCGCCTCGGTCAGCCGAGCGACGATGCCCTCGACGGTATCGCCCGCGAAGCAGGTTCTGATGAGGTCGGCGTGGGCTGACAGCTCGCTCGCGCCTGGATCCCGGTGCAAATCGTCCAACAGCGGATCTATTGGTTGCGCATCGGCGAGCGCTTCCAAAATCCCGGGGTATTCCGCCGCATCGATACAGTGCGTCACGAGTCCCAGAGCATAGGCTTCGGCCCGTCCGATCGATCGCCCGGTCAACGCGAGATACGTACCGACCTCGCCCGGCAGACGCGAGAGGGTGTGGCTCGCGCCGACATCCGGAAAGAGCCCGATGGCCGTCTCCGGCATCGCGAACAGATAGCCGGCTCCAGCCACGCGATGCGTGTTGTAGAGGGTTATGCCGACGCCCGACCCCATCACCATGCCGTCCATCAGCGACATCGTCGGCTTCGAAAAACACTCCAGCACCCAGTTCAGGCGATACTCGTCCGCGAACGCCGCGCGCGCCCGCTCGGGCTCGGCCTTCGCCCAGGTGACCAGCTCGCGGACGTCGCCACCTGACGAGAACGCCTTCGGATTGGCAGACTCAAAAGCGATGCAATAGAGCGATGCATCCCGCGCGAGACGCGGAATTGCCTCGGCGATGCTCGCCCGCATCGCCGTCGTCAGGGCGTTGAGGGCCGTCTGACGCTGCAACACGATCCGCGCCAGCGCCCCGTCGCGGACGATTGCGACGTCTTCCCCAACTTTGTCCGTCATGCCTGCAACCTATCCACTGCTTGTCGACAGCAAACTGCTTTCGGCACCCCGCCGCTGCCTGGAGCCGCCCCAATTGGTCGCTATACACGAGGTCGTTTTGATATGAAACTTCAAGGTGATTCGCGCGATGCGCGGCCGGGGGCGGCTGCTTGCGGGCGTTCGGCCGCCTTGGTTGCTAGGGGGACGTGGGGAATGAGGGGTGACACCATTGGCCTGGCGCTTGCGCTCGGCCTCGTGGGCGAAGCTTTGATGCAATTCGCTGCGCCGGCCGCCGTGGCCGACACCCTGCCGTCGATGCGTTTCGTCTCCGACCCTGGCATCTTCGGTTCGACCCAGGCAGGTACCCCTCCTGCCGCTGGCGCGACGATCGAGGTAAAATCCGTTGTCGCACCGGAACGACCGTCGGCGACGACCGCAGCGCCTGCGCGCAAATCGCTGAACTGGCCGGTGACTCTAGAAGAGGTCAAGGCACGCGAGGCAGCCGAACGCTCGGCCAAGGCGGATGTCTGGCCAGATGCCGAGATCAAGGCCGCGCGCCTGCGCTGCAAGGCAATCCTCCGCCAGATCAACGCGGTTGCCGTCGAGGAAGCACCGATCCGCACGGGGGCGTGCGGAACACCCGCGCCAATTCGCTTGATGAGCTTTGGCCGGAAACCGGAGGTCGTCATATCGCCGCCGGCGCTGATCAATTGCGAAATGGCGGGGGCGCTCCACACCTGGGTGACGCGCGACCTGCAGCCACTGGCCCGCAAACACCTGGGTGGCCCGATCATCAAGATCGAGAAGATGAGCGACTATTCCTGCCGTAACGCGTATGGCCGCGCCAAGGGTCGGCTGTCCGAACATGGTCGGGCGAACGCGCTCGACATCGCCGGCTTCACGACGTCGAAGGGTGAGCCGACGATGCTGCTGGCGGACTGGGGCATGACCGCGCGCGACATCCGCCGTCAGGTCGCGGCCGCAAAGGCGCGCGCACTCGCCAACGACAACAAGCGCATGGCCGCCGAGATCGAAGGCCAGCGCCGGGCCACCGACACGCATGGCGGATCGGCCCGCGCCGTCAACGTCTCAACGCCGCCCGCGGCCCTTGGCCATGCGAGCGGCGCGCCCGGCGGCGGCATTGCGCGGGCCAGCGTGATCGACGGAGTGCCGAGCGTCACCTTCTCGGTCGCAGGCGGTAATGACGAGACGGCACCGCCGCCGCCCGCGTTCCAGAATTTCATCAGCCGGCTCGGTGGCGCGGTGCCGCGCATCGACCGCGAGGCTCCCCGGTCGATCGTGGCGCTCGCAGCTTCCAAATCGGCGAACGTCGCGGTGACCGAGGCGGGCAAGAGCCGTTTCCTGCGCGCGGCGCACGTCAGCGCCTGCAAGATCTTCGGCACCGTACTCGGCCCTGAAGCGAACAACGCACACCGCAACCATTTCCATATCGACCTCGCTCAACGCCGCTCCGGCGCCTTCTGCCAATAACGCCAATGCGGCGCTGAGCGATCGACGCGGAGCCTCTCGCCCGATATCTGGCGGCAGGGGCTTGCGAACGAGGTCGGTTTTCGGCAGTCGTATCGGGTCCGCAACCCGCAACCAGTCAGGACTTGCCATGACGTCGGCCGCCGACAGTGCCGCACCGGGCGGCTTTCCGCTTCTTCGCCCCCGCCGAAACCGCCGTGCCGAATGGGCCCGCCGGCTGGTCGCGGAAGCGACGTTGCAACCGGCCGATCTCATTTGGCCGCTGTTCGTGATCGACGGCACGGGCGAACGCCAGCCGGTCGCTTCGATGCCTGGCGTCGAGCGCCTGACGATCGATCTCGTCGTCGAAGCCGCGCGCGAAGCACAAAGCCTCGCCATTCCGGCAATTGCGCTGTTTCCCTATACGAACCCGGCGCTGCGCACCGATGATGCGCGCGAAGCCTTCAACGGCGACAACCTCGTCTGCCGCGCGACACGTGCCGTCCGCGATGCGGGCATCGAAATCGGCATCATTCTCGACGTTGCGCTCGACCCCTACACCAGCCACGGCCACGACGGCCTGCTGATCGACGGCATCATCGACAACGACAGGACACTCGAAGCGCTCGTGCACCAATCGCTGACGCAGGCCCGCGCCGGCTGCCATATTCTGGCACCCTCCGACATGATGGACGGCCGCGTCGGCGCCATCCGCCGTGCGCTCGAAGCGGAGGGGTACGTCGACACCCAGATCATGTCCTATGCCGCGAAATATGCATCGGCCTTCTACGGTCCGTTCCGTGATGCCGTCGGCTCATCCTCTACACTCAAGGGCGACAAGCGCACCTATCAGATGGACCCCGCCAACAGCGACGAAGCGATCCGCGAGGTCGCACTCGACATTGCCGAAGGTGCCGACATGGTGATGGTGAAGCCCGGCATGCCCTATCTCGACATCGTCCGCCGCGTTGCCGAGACCTTCAAGGTCCCGACATTCGCCTATCAGGTCTCTGGCGAATACGCGATGCTGACCGCGGCGGCAGAGCGCGGCTGGCTCGACGCCGACCGCGTCATGATGGAAAGCCTCGTCGCGTTCAAGCGCGCTGGTGCCTCGGGCGTGCTCACGTATTTTGCCCCACGCGTGGCGCGTCTCATCGGCTGAACCTTGGCGCCAGGACGGCCGCGCGCCGGCCTTATGCCGCAAGCTCGCTCAACCGCGCACCTCCGCGGCCTTGATGCAATCGGCGTTGAGCGCGTAGAAAATCGCATCGGCCTTGGCGATCGCCTGGCGCCGTTCGTCCGGCGTCGACGACGCGGCGGTCGCGACGAGACGATCGAGTATCCAGTAGAGCTCCGTATAGCTCGCGCGGATTTTTTCATCGCGGAGGTTGGCGAGGTAGGTCGCAAGCGCGCCGAAGCGCGCAACGGCATTGCCAGCCTCGATGTCCGCGGCCGAGGGCGGTCCCGATGCCTGCGCGGTCGATACCGGTGGCGACGACCCGACCGCTGGCGACCCAACCGTTGTCACTCCGGCCGCTGGCGACCCGACCCCGGATACCGCCGCGTTGGCACGCGCCACGACGCCCGCCCGGTACTTCACCTGGAAGTAGGCATCGATCGTTTCGCGGCACGTGCTCATGTACTCCGACTGGGTCAACCTGCCCCGGATCGTGTTGACGAACTTGTTGTTGAGATAGCCGTTGAAGATCGACGTGATGAGCGACAGCACCGCGATCAGCATCGGAAACCACGTCACCATCGCAGCGCGGATGGCCTGCTGGCGGCTTGTCGAATCCGCTGCCGACTCGCGGTGGCTGTCCGTGGCGCGAGCATCTTCGCTCATGGCATGCCTCATATCGGGTGGCGGATTCAGCGCCCCCCATCCCGCGCGGACGGCGCCGCTCAATCCAGGTTGCGCCCGAAGATGATAAGCATGCCGCGGCGTGGTGGCGAGGAGATCCTCTCGGCTTGGTATCCGCACGTCGTGCCGCGTGTCGCGCGCCGCCTCGAGGGTTGTCCTGCGTTCAAGCCAGCGCCAAGCGGATCAATAGCGCGACCGTTGCGACCGCCGCCACGCCGGCGAGCCAAAGCGCCGCGAACCAGACAAACCGCCGCCCGAGAGTTGGACGGTCCATGTCCGCATCCAATCGCCTGCGCCGCGCCGTCAATGGTAGCCGCCTTCGCTCGGAACCTTGCCGCGAAACACCCAGTACCCATAGGCGGTGTAGGCCAGGATCAGCGGAATGAGCACCGCGGCCCCCGCCAAGAGGAACGCGAGACTGGTGTCGGGCGCCGCTGCATCCCAGATGCTGATGCTCGGGGGAACGATGTTGGGATAGAAGCTGATGCCGAGACCGATGTAGCAGAGCACGAACAACGCCAGCGTCGCGAGAAACGGCTCGCGTTCGCCGCCTGACCGCAGCGAAGCGAAGAGCCGCCATGCCGCGAACGCGGTGGCGAGCGGAACGGGCGCCGTGTAGATCATCGCCGGAAAGCTGAACCAGCGTTCCATGAATTTGGTGTCGAGAAACGGCGTCCACAGGCTGAATACGGCGATGGCAACGAGCAGTGCAACCGCAAGCGGCGTCGCGAAGCTCAAGGCGCGGCGTTGCAAGTCGTCCTCCGTCTTCATGATCAGCCAGGTCGCGCCGAGAAGCGCATAGCCGATCATCAAGGCGAAAGCCGAAGCGATGCTGAAAGGCGTCAACCAGTCGTACCAGCCACCGCCATAGGCCCGGCCATCCACCTTGATGCCCTGCACGAGCGCACCGAGCGCCAATCCCTGCGCGAACGTCGCGACCAGCGAACCGATCGTGAATGCCCAGTCCCAGATGAATTTTCCTCGCTCCGTGCGCCAGCGGAACTCGAAGGCGACACCGCGCAGGATGAGGCCGAGCAGCATGGCGATGATCGGGGCATAGAGGGCCGGAAGAACGACGGCATAGGCCAGCGGAAACACGGCGAACAGGCCGCCACCGCCGAGCACCAGCCACGTCTCGTTGCCGTCCCAGACGGGCGCCACGGAATTCATGGCCGTGTCCTGGTTTTCTCGGCCGCCGAGAAACGGAAACAGCATGCCGATCCCCAGATCGAAGCCGTCGAGGACCACATAGGCGAGCACCGCGAACGCGATCAGCACGGCCCAGACGAAGGCAAGATCGATGACCATCTATCCGCTTCCTTCTTCAAGCGACGTCGGTTCCGGTTCAAAACCCGATCGTGCCGGCGATCGGACCCTCGTGTGATGCATAGTGCGGCATGGCGATCGCCGGGCGCCGTATCAATGCCGTTGCGATGGCGTGCCTTGCGACATCGCGGGCCCGGGCGAGATGCCGGCCGCACGGACCGGGACCTTGGGATCGGGGCCGCCATGACTGGCACCCGGCGGCGCCGACATCAATCGCAGCACGTAGAACGTGCCGGCACCGAACACCGTCAGGTAGACGATGAAAAACGCGATGAGTGAGCTCTCGACGGCGGGCGCGGCAATCGCCGAAACGCTCTCGGATGTGCGCAACAGCCCATAGACCGTATAGGGCTGCCGTCCGACCTCGGTGGTGATCCAGCCGGCAAGGACAGCGAGAAACCCTGTCGGCCCCATCAAAACGCTCGCCCGCTGCAGCCAGCGCGCTTCTATCAAGCCGCCTCGCCAGCGGGCGATGAGGCTCCACATGCCGATAGCGAGCATAGCGAATCCGACCGCGACCATGATCCTGAAGCTCCAGAAGACAAGCAGCGTATTCGGCCAGTCCTCCTTCGGGAAGGCATCGAGGCCTTTGACCGTGCCGTTCCAATCGTGCGTCAGGATGAAACTTCCGAGCTTCGGGATCTCGATCGCATGGCGCGTCTCGCCCGCCGCGTTGTCCGGAATTCCGAACAGTATGAGAGGCGCCCCCGCGCGTGTCTGGTAATGGCCCTCCATCGCCGCGACCTTCATCGGTTGATGCTCGAGTGTGTTGAGGCCGTGGAAATCACCGGCGACGATCTGCAGCGGCGTCACCAGTGCCGCCATCCACATTGCCATGGAGAACATGATGCCAGCGGCTTCGTCGCGCTTGTCGCGAAGCAGATGCCATGCCCCGACCGCGCCGATCACGAAAGCTGTCGTCAGATAGGCGGCGAGCACCATGTGCACGAGCCGGTAGGGAAACGACGGGTTGAACACCACCGCCCACCAGTCGACGGGAATGAACTGCCCCTTGTCGTTCATCGCGAAGCCGGCCGGAGTGTGCATCCAGCTGTTGACCGAGAGAATCCAGAAAGCGGAAATCACGGTACCGACGGCGACCATCAGTGTCGCAAAGAAATGCAATCGCGGACCGACCTTCTCGCGCCCGAATAGCATGACGCCGAGAAAGCCCGCTTCGAGGAAGAAGGCGGTCAGCACCTCATAGCCCATCAGGGGACCGAGCACCGGCCCGGTCTTGTCCGAAAATACGCTCCAGTTGGTGCCGAACTGGTAGCTCATGACGACGCCCGAGACGACGCCCATACCGAAGGTGACGGCGAAAATTTTCAGGCAATACTCGAAGACGCGCATGAAAACGTCGCGTCCGGTGTAGAGCCACAGACCTTCGAGCACGGCAAGATAGCTCGCAAGGCCGATCGAGAAAGCGGGGAAGATGATATGGGCGGAAACCGTGAATGCAAATTGCAGCCGCGCGAGATCGAGTGCTTCCATGTCCATAGGGATTGCCTCCGCGGACCGCTCTAGATCAGCAAAGCTAACCTCTATCCGCTGCGAGGGCCAAGCGTGATCGTCGCCGCGGTGCGTTACCGATTGTCGCGCAAACCCAATTTGCCCCCAGGCAACTGCGCCCCAGCAGCGGCGTCAAGCATGCGACACGCCCGGATTGGCCGCGCAGCAGCGGCAGGCACGGTTTCGCGCGGTACACGCCGCGCCAGGCTTCGAGGCCGCGCATCAAGGCCAAGTGCCGAGAACTCCGCCGGGCCACTCAGTTGCTACGGCGAGACTCATCGGCGAGGAGATGATTGTTGATCAGGTAGGCCATACCCTTCGTCCACGACCGGTCATCGTTGCCGCGGATGTCGACGCTATGGACGAACGTGCGCTGACCCGTCTCGACATCCTCGATGTAGACGTTGATGTTGAGGATCAGATTCGAGACCTTCTGCACGTTACCCCAAGCGACCAGCCGGGCGCCCAGCGCCTTTGCATAATCGAGTTGGCAGCCGGTGCAGTTGCCGACCTGCGGCCCATCGGCGATCTTGTCCGCAATCTCGGGCGTGATCGGGACGATCCGGTAGCGGGGCGACGCTGCAAGCCTATCGGCGAGCTGCGCGTTGACAAGCTTCATGCGCTCGACCTCGTCGGGACGCGTCGGCTCGGGCGAGGTGTTGTCGAAGTGCAGACCGATGACCGCGATCTCTGTGGCCGCGGTCGCGGTTTCGGTGGCGGCTGCGGCGCGTGCACCTGTCATGAGGCCCACCGATATCAGCCCTGCCGCGACAAGTGACCGGCCAGTCATCGCCTTCATCGTCAACTCCATGACTTCCAACGAACCTGAACCGAAGATGTGGGGCGTGGTGATCCAGATCGCCAGTAGCAATCGCGCAATCGCGACGTTGAAGGGCCGGAGCGCGTGTGAGAACGTGCGGGCGCCTCGCGCAGTGGGCAGGCCGACCGTCGCGCCTCAGCGACGAACGCGGCGCCGGGGAAGTGGCTGTTGCTGTGGTGCGTCGGCGTTCTGGCCAACGGCACCTTCGGTCGCGCCGACGGCGGCCTGAGCGTTGTCGACGGGTTGCTGGCAGCCTGTCAGCCAGATATCGAACACAGGATGCTCGACGGCATTGAGGCCCGGGCTCTCCGCAAACATCCAGCCGGTGAAAACGCGCTTCTCAGCACCCTCGAGTTCGCGTTCGTCGACCTCGACGAAGGTCGTCGTTTTCGGCTGCTCGGTCGGCGGGCTCGAATAGCAGGCGCGGGGCGTGACCTTCAGCGAGCCGAACTCGACGGACTGGTTGAGAGGCACCTCGAGTTTCGAGATCCGCGCGGTGACTTTGTCGAGCGCAGCGAATACGGCAACCTTGTTCTCGACGCGGCCGGCTGCCGCCGGTGAGACCATGGCGATCGTCAGCACGGTGCAGACGACGCCCGAGACCGAGGTGCTGTTGAACCTGGCCGCCAGGAACTCGTGGCAGAAGCGCATTAATCGCGAGGATGGAATGCGCGAGGATGGTGCACGCGGGCAGCAACACTCGGTCTGGAGCGCATCGCCGCGCAGCCTCTCGTTCCTCGCGTGCGCCGTCGAATTCACGTGCTGTCCTTCGTTAGTCATTCTGCGCGGTTCGGCGTGAATCAGTGACGTGGTCGGAGCTTACCGACACGAAACGATTTTGTCGCATTCGATCGGCTTGGAGGCCCCACATCGCTTCGAGGCGCGACCGCCAGGGCCGAGCGGAGCCGAACACGCAAGCAATCGATCGCCCGATCGCCTCGTCCCGAGACGCGCACCGACCGTCACTCGTCGTCGACCCTCGCGCGGATCCATGGCCGGAATGTGGACAGCCGCCTCGAGCGCGGATCGGACCGGACACGGAATGACCGAGGCCTACTCCGGCTTCCAGGGCTTGTAGTCGCCCGTGCCGCGCGGGCGACGGGCCGCCGTCAGGATCGATCCATCGGGGCGATAGGCCTCCGCCGTGCCGGTCATGTTCTGGCGGTGCGGCTTCTGCCAGGGCTTGGCCTGGTAATCCTGATCTGTCGGCGGCGTATCGACGGTGTAATGCAGCCAGCCGTGCCATTCGGCGGGGACCTTCGAGGCTTCCGCGCCATTCTTGTAGGTCACGAATCGGCGCGGCTTGCCGACCGGACCGACACCCTTGACCTGCTCGTAATAGCGGTTGCCGAGCCCGTCCTCGCCGACTTGCTTCATCTTCCGCCAGATATAGAGGCGCGTGCCCCAGGTGTTTCCACCCCACCAACTGAAAATCTCACTGAAGATGCCCATCGACACCAACTCCCTAGAATTGCGGCTCGACGCCGGCTCCGGGACACGGACCTATGCGACCGGCCCCTGTTGCGGCGGCATGAGGCGCCCGGGCTTCACCGCGTCCGCGCTCAGACTAAGCCCGCGCTCGGATAGCCTGAGATCGCATAACGTCCCCGGCCCCATCCTGTCCATACGGACGTTAGAAGCGGCTTTCCAGCAACACAACGCGAAAACGGAATCGCGATAGGCTCCGGCCGTGGAGCGGACATTGCCGATTTTCGTGGCCATCAACAGGGCCCGCTCGGCCACACCGTGACGTTCGCCCGCGGATTCCGGGCCTTTCTGGGACCTTGGTCCACAGGTTGCCAACACCACTACATCTAGTGTCGAGTGCCATCTACTACACACAAGGGGTGGTGACTGAGGTATGCGAATCGTCCTACCTTCTGGCAATGGGCAGCGGCAATCGTGACACGCGCGTTGCGTCGTCGAGCACGTGCCCGGATGTCAGGCCTCTCGTCGCGTTCACCGATCATATCGGGTCATGTGGTCCGCACCCTGTGTCGTGTCCTTCGTGTGTTCAGCATTTGCGCGTCTTGCGACGACCCCAGTATGCGCGGTTGTCAATCGTGCCACGCCGAGTGCTGTTCCGATTGCCATCGCAGTTCTGAGTTTCATCACGGCGTCTCGTAGCCGGCCCGCGTACAGGCCGGAACATTCTGTCACCACTCAGCCAGCAAGTACGGCGTAGCAAAGCTGACGTTTGTGCGCGTTCGAAAGGACGCGCGGAACGCAGCAAAGCGACAAGCCGAGTTCATGCCGCGAGCGCCTGAAGCGCTGCTTGCGGGGGGAGTTTCTGTGTCCCGTGCGTAACCAAAACCGACGCCCGCGCGGCCATCTCGCGACGGGCAAGCCAAAAGACTTCAGACGCCAAAGGCGGGGACCTGACATGAAAATAACGCGGCGCTTCACGGAATCTGGAAAATCGCCCTACGAGAAGATCGCCTTCCGCCGCGCGACGAGCGAAATCAAGAATCCCGACGGGTCCGTCGTCTTCCGTCTCGAGGGTTTCGACGTCCCCGAGCACTGGAGTCAGGTCGCCGCGGACATTCTGGCTCAGAAGTATTTTCGCAAGGCTGGTGTCGCCCGCAATCTCAAGCGCGTCGAGGAAACGACGGTCCCGTCCTGGCTGTGGCGCTCGGTCCCCGATACCCGTTCGCTGGCGGACCTGCCGGAGGGCGAGCGTTTCGGCGGCGAGATCGATGCACGCCAGGTGTTCGACAGGCTCGCCGGCACATGGACGTACTGGGGCTGGAAGGGCGGCTACTTCAGCACCGAGGACGATGCGCGCGCGTTTTTCGACGAGCACCGCTATATGCTGGCGATGCAGATGTCGGCGCCGAACAGCCCGCAGTGGTTCAACACCGGGTTGCACTGGGCCTACGGCATCGACGGTCCGGGCCAGGGACACTTCTACGTCGACTTCGAGACCGGTCAATTGACACTCTCCTCGTCGGCCTATGAACACCCCCAGCCGCACGCCTGCTTCATCCAGTCCGTCAACGACGATCTCGTCAACGAGAACGGCATCATGGACCTGTGGGTTCGCGAGGCGCGGCTGTTCAAGTACGGTTCGGGCACCGGCACCAACTTCTCGAGCCTGCGTGCCGGCAATGAGCGCCTCTCCGGAGGCGGCAAGTCGTCCGGTCTCATGAGCTTCCTCAAGATCGGCGATCGCGCGGCGGGCGCCATCAAGTCGGGTGGCACGACGCGCCGCGCCGCGAAGATGGTCGTCGTCGACATCGATCACCCCGACATCGAGGAGTACATCAACTGGAAGGTGCGCGAGGAGCAGAAGGTCGCAGCCCTCGTCACCGGCTCGCGCATCTGCCAGCGTCGCCTCAAGGCGATCATGAAAGCCTGCGTCAACTGCGAGGCCGATGGTGACGACTGCTACGAGCCGGCCAAGAACCCGGCGCTGAAGCGCGCCATTAAGGAGGCCCGGCGCGACGAGGTGCCCCAGAACTACATTCTGCGCGTCATCCAGTTCGCGAAGCAGGGCTACAAGGAGATTTCGTTCGACACCTACGACACCGACTGGGACAGCGAGGCCTATCTCACCGTCGCCGGCCAGAACTCCAACAACTCGGTGCGCGTCACCGACGAATTCCTGAATGCAGTCGAGACGGATGGAGACTGGACGCTGACGGCGCGCATCACCGGCAAGCCGGTGAAGACGCTCAAGGCGCGCGACCTGTGGGAGCAGGTCGGGTATTCGGCATGGGCGTCAGCCGACCCCGGCATCCAGTTCCACACCACGATCAACGATTGGCACACGTGCCCGAAGTCCGGCGAGATCCGCGCGTCGAACCCGTGCTCCGAGTACATGTTCCTCGACGATACCGCCTGCAACCTCGCCTCGCTCAACCTGATGACGTTCCGCCACGCCGATGCGTCGTTCGACATCGAGGCCTTCGAGCACGCTTGCCGGCTCTGGACAATCGTTCTCGAGATTTCTGTGCTGATGGCTCAGTTCCCATCGAAGCAGATCGCTGAACTCTCCTACAAGTTCCGCACGCTCGGCCTCGGCTTCGCCAACATCGGCGGCCTGCTGATGGCGGCCGGCATCCCCTACGATTCCGCGGAGGGTCGCGCCATCTGCGGCGCCATCTCGGCGATCATGACCGGAACGGCCTACGCGACCAGCGCCGAGATGGCCGGCGAACTCGGTCCCTTCCCGAGCCATGCGGAAAATGCCGACGACATGTTGCGGGTCATTCGCAACCACCGTCGCGCGGCCTATGGCGAGGCATCCGGCTACGAAGCGCTCAACGTCGCACCGGTTCCCCTCGATCACGCATCCTGCCCCGACACGTCGTTGATCGAGGCCGCGCGACGGGCCTGGGACGGCGCCCTTTCGCTCGGCGAGCGCAATGGCTACCGCAACGCCCAGGCAACCGTGGTCGCACCGACCGGCACCATCGGCCTCGTCATGGATTGCGACACGACAGGCATCGAGCCGGACTTCGC
>JAGRKS010000143.1 GCA_020442185.1 Hyphomicrobiaceae bacterium | reverse complement strand
AGATCGCCCTCGTTCTCGCGGTCCTCGGCGTCGACCAGCACCACCATGCGCCCGTTGCGAAGTTCCTCGATAACCTCGGACGTCGGCGAAAGGACGCCTGTTCCCTGCTGGTGATCGGCCGGCCGTAGTCCCTCGTTCACTGGCGGAACTCCATCTGGCGCGCCACGTAGCGCGCGAACAAATCGACCTCGAGGTTGACCTCGACGCCGGGCTTTTTGCTCCCCCAGGTCGTCCGGGTCAAGGTGTGCGGGATGAGGTTGATGCCAAAGCGGCTGCCGGCAACCTGATTGACGGTGAGCGACGTGCCGTCGAGCGCCACGGAACCCTTCGGCGCAATGTAGATCGCAAGATGATCGGGTGCCTCGAGCAGGTAACGACGGCTTTCACCATCCTCCGTCATGTCGAGAATTGTGGCACGGCCATCGACGTGACCTGAGACGATATGCCCGCCAAGCTCGTCCCCCGCCCGCAGTGATCGCTCGAGATTGACCGCGCGCCCGGGCCGCCAGCCATCGAGCGTCGTCTTGGCAAGCGTCTCGTTGGAAACATCGACGGTGAAGCGGCATCCCGACGGCTCGGCCTCGAGCGAGGTTACGGTCAGACAGACGCCGTCGCACGCAATCGACGCACCGAGTGCGATCGATAAAGGATCGTATGCCGCGCGGAGCGTGAATCGGCCGCTGTCGCGGTGGAGAACCTCGCCCACATCCGTGATCAATCCAGTGAACATGCACACTCCCAGTTCCATCCGCCTCGAGGCGGAACACGCGATCATTCCGCCGCGCTGACAAGACGCGTTGCCGGCCGCCTCGGCGCATGCGCGGCGCGAAATACGAACATGTCGTCGCTCGCAAGCCGCCGCCGGGCGACGAGCCCGAGACCTTCGGGGCCGCAAACGCGGCGCAGCACCGCGCGGGCCTGATCATCGCCGACCGGACGGTCCGCGCACGCGCGGGCGTGAAACAGGACCACCTCGTCATACAGGCCCTGACGCGCGAACGACTGCCAGACGCGCGTTCCACCTTCGACCAGAAGCCGCGTCACACCTGCGGCTGCGAGCGCTTCCGTCACGTCGGGCAGCCATAGCCGGCCAGCCACCGTCCGGAGCGGCGTCACCGCGACGCCCATGGCCGCGAGTGCGGTGCGTGACGCCGCATCGCGCTCGGTGTCGGAGATCGCGGCGGCCAGGGCCGGCGGAGCGGCGAGGAAGACGTGAACCGGCACGCTGCCCGCCGATTGTGCCAGCCGGCTCGTCTCGAGACCCGCCGCATTGGACGCCAGTACGATGCGGATTGGCGACCGATGGGCAAGGCCCGGAAGGCGGCACGTGAGGTCGGGGTTGTCGTCGCGCACCGTACCATGGCCAACGAGGATCGCATCGGATCGCGCCCGCAGCAAATGGCCTGTGGCCCGCGCCAGAGGTCCCGTGGCGAATGTCGCCGCGCCGTGCGCGCCGCGCGGCACGTCCCCGAGCGCGTCTACGGCAATCTTCAACTGAATGAACGGCCGCCGCTCGGTGACGCGCACAATGTGCCCGCGTGTCAGCCAATGTGCCTCCTCGGCGCGGACGCCGCGCGTCACGTCGATGCCGGCGCGCCGCATGATGTCGAGCCCACGTCCCGCGACGCGGGGGTCGGGGTCCTCTATGGCAACGACGCAGCGCTGGATTCCGGCGGCGATCACCGCATCGCAGCAGGGTGCCGTTCGGCCATGGTGGGAGCAGGGCTCGAGTGTCACGTAGAGCGTCGCACCACGCGCCCGCGCGCCCGCAAGTTCGAGGGCCAGCGGTTCGGCGTGCGGACGCCCGCCCGGCGCCGTAACGGCGCGTGCGATCACTTCGCCGCTTTCGGGGGCGACAACGACGGCACCGACCGAAGGGTTCGGCGCGGCGGTACCTATTCCGCGTTGTGCCATCGCAAGTGCGATACCCATCATGTGATGGTCGAACGCCTGGTCCGCGGGTACGCCCATGATGCGCGTCAGGTCTTGCGGACGTCGCCGGGCCGCTGGATCTCGGGCCACGCGGCCTCTTCTCCAGCCCCGGCCGGCCTGGCGCGCGCCGGCTCGCGCGCGATTTCACCAAGCACCTCGGCGAAATCGGAGGCCTCGCGGAAATCGCGATAGACGGACGCAAACCGAACGTAGGCGACGGGATCGAGGCCGCGCAGCGCCTCCATGACGAGTTCGCCGATGGTTGCCGACGCAATCTCCGTCTCACCAGAACTTTCGAGTTGGCGGACGATGCCCGACACCATCCGCTCGACGCGTTCCTGGTCGATGGGGCGCTTGCGCAGCGCGATCATCACCGAACCGAGAAGTTTGTCGCGCGCGAACGGCACCTTGCGGCCGGACCGCTTGACGACGATGAGATCGCGCAGCTGCACGCGCTCGAACGTGGTGAAGCGGCCGCCACAGTCCGGACAGACGCGGCGGCGACGGATCGCGGCGTTCTCTTCCGTCGGGCGGCTGTCTTTGACCTGCGTGTTGTCACCGGCGCAATAGGGGCAGCGCACCAGACGAACTCCATCAATGAAATGCGCCGGCGGGACGTTTCCCGCCGGCGCATATCGTTTAGCCCCGAGCGCGGTGGGCTCACAAGCCCAAACGCCCTCGAGCGGTCACCGGAGCGGCTGCGCCTCCGGCACATGTCCCTTCCTGGAAAGGCCGGAACGGGTTGCGCCACGCCACTTTTTGCCGTGCTTGAACGACGAAGTCCCGAGGTAACTTGAAAGCGGCGGTGGTCGGCGCTGCCGCTGCGCCAGTCGTCGTCCATGGCCACGCGATCGCAATTGCCTGAGGCACGAGGACGGTCGACCGGCGCTGCGGAAAAAAAGCAAGCGCGACCGGGAAACCCGGCCGCGCTCGATTTCCTCGTCCGAGTCTGATGTCAAGCGTAGATGGGGAACCGGTCGCAGAGTGCGATCGCCTGGTCCCGAACCTTCGCCTCGACGGCCGAATTGCCATCCTCGCCGTTCTTGGCGAGACCGTCGAGAACCTCGGCGATCATGCGGCCGACTTCCTGGAACTCGGCGACACCGAACCCGCGCGTCGTACCGGCCGGTGCACCGAGACGGATTCCCGACGTCACCATCGGCTTTTCGGGATCGAACGGAATGCCGTTCTTGTTGACGGTGATGTGGGCCCGGCCGAGGGCCTTCTCGGAAATATTGCCCGTCAGCTTCTTCGGCCTCAGATCGACGAGGATGAGATGGGAATCGGTGCCACCCGAAACGAGCGCAAAGCCGTTCTGAACGAGAACTTCGCCCATCGCCTTCGCGTTCTCGATGACGTTCTTGATATAGATCTTGAAGTCCGGTTGCAGCGCTTCGCCGAACGCAACGGCCTTGGCGGCAATCACGTGCATCAGCGGGCCGCCCTGGATGCCCGGGAAGATCGCCGAGTTGAACTTCTTCGCCAGGTCCTCTTCGTTCGTCAGGATCATGCCACCGCGCGGGCCGCGCAGCGTCT
>JAGRKS010000142.1 GCA_020442185.1 Hyphomicrobiaceae bacterium | reverse complement strand
CCTCGTCGAGAATGAGGATCGGCGCGTTCTTCAACAGCACCCTCGCGATGGCGATGCGCTGGCGTTGTCCTCCGGACAGCTTGACCCCGCGTTCGCCGACGTGGGCATCGTAGCCCGTGCGCCCCTTGAGATCGACGAGGCCCTCGATGAAGTCGTGCGCATGCGCCTTCCTGGCCGCCGCGATCGCATCCTCGCGCGTCGCATCGGGGCGGCCGTAGACGATGTTGTCGTAGACCGACCTGTGCAGCAGAGAGGTGTCCTGCGTGACCATGCCGATTGCCGACCTGAGACTGTGCTGCGTGACCTTCGCCACGTCCTGCCCATCGATCAGGATGCGCCCGGATTCCAGGTCGTAGAAGCGCAAGAGAACACTGACGAGCGTCGACTTGCCGGCGCCCGAGCGGCCGACCAGACCAACCTTCTCTCCCGGCGCGATGCGCAGCGACAAATCGTCGATGACGCGTGGCATCTCGCCGGTCCCGCGACGGGCCTTGTCGTAATCGAAGTGGATCGCCTCGTAGCGGATCTCGCCGCGCGGCACCTCGAGACGGGTGGCGTCGGGCGCATCGACGACGGCGCGCTCGCGCGCGATCCCCTCGATTCCGTCGTGGACGACACCGATGTTCTCGAACAGGCCGGCGACTTCCCACATGATCCAGTGCGCCATGCCTTGCATGCGCAGCACGAGCCCGACCGTCAGCGCGATGACGCCAGCCGTCACCGCGCCGACCGACCAGAGCCAGATCGATAGTGCCGTGACGGAGAACAGCAGCAACGCGTTGAGCACGTTGAGCGCCACCGTCAACATGGTCACCTGCCGCATCTGGCGGTAAACGGTGTCGAGAAACTGCTCCATGCTCGCGCGGGCGTAGGCGTCCTCGCGATCGGCGTGGGCGAACATCTTGACTGTCGCGATGTTGGTGTAGCTGTCGACGATCCGCCCGGTCATCATCGAGCGGGCATCAGCCTGTTCGGCCGAGATCTTGCCGAGGCGCGGGATGAAGTACCACATCGCGACGAAATAGCCCGCGAGCCAGGCGATCATCGGCGCTGCGAGGCGGATATCGGTCGCCGCGAACGCCACCACGGCGCCGATGAAATACACCGACACGTAGACGAGTACCTCGCAGATCTTCGTCATCACCTCGCGAACCGCGACCGAGGTCTGCATGACCTTGGCCGAGATGCGGCCGGCGAAATCGTTCTGGAAATAGGCAAGCGACTGGCGCAGTACGTACCGGTGCGCCTGCCACCGCGTACGCATCGCGAAGTTGCCCATGATGCCCTGATGCACCACCGCTTCGTATCCGAGCTTCAGAATCGGCAGCACGACGACCACGACGACAGACATCGCGATGAGGAACGTGCCGTGCGTCTCCCAGAACGTCGCGCGATCGGCCGCGGCCAGCCAATCGACGAGTTGGCCGAGGAAGGAGAACAGCCAGACCTCGATCAGCGCGACGACGGCTGCCAGCAGCGAGGACGCCGCCAGCATCGGCAGATAGGGTTTCGTGTAGTGCAGGATGAACGGCCAGAACCGTTGCGGCGGCATTTCCGGAGACGTCTCCGGAAATGGTGTGCGCCACTGTTCGAGCCAGGAGAAGAACGTGTTGAGCATAGTGCCTTTCCGGAGGTTGCCTCGTCCCGCATCGGCGGGGACGTGCTACCCCCTGACGCACGATATGGTGCGTCGATTGCTGTCTCTCGGAGCCTCGGGCCAGGCGCCTCGGGTTGATAGGTCGAACGTACCGGAGCTGCCTCATCCGCTGCCGCATCCGCCGTGCGACAGCTGAGCCGCCGAGGCCGACGTGCCGAACATGCCGTGAGCGGGGCGGCCGCCGCGGCTGGCACCGAACCCGCCCGCCCGTCTCGGCGGCGCGAGTGGCCCGCGTTCGACGCAACGGCCGGTCCGATCAGCGACAATGTCGCGGCGCCCGCGAAAATGCGGCCCTGCCACCAATCGTTCGCCTCAACTCGGTCGCGCCCATACGGCCGACGGTTCAATGCCGACGCTGCCGCCACCTGTTCATGCCGAGCCGAGCCCCGGCGCCAGCAGACCGGCTGTGGCGCCAACGAGCTCCACGCACAGGCCGCGACCGCCGTTGTTGCCGTGACGTTCCGCCGGCCAGCCTCGCCAACACTCTTGCGGAATTATCGGTCCGCGTGGTCAAAACGATGACATAGCCCATTCGGTTCTCGAACCCAACCCGACACGAGAGGTCCCCGCGCAATGCCACTGCCCGCCGAAGCCGAGCTCGAAGCCATGAAATCTCGCGCCAGGACGTGGTTCGAAGGCCTCCGGGACGAAATCTGTTCCGCATTCGAACGCCTCGAGGACGATCTTCCGTCGGGCGTGCAATATTCCCTCCGCCCCGCCGGCCGCTTCGTCCGCACCCCCTGGGAGCGCAACGATCACAGCGGCGAGCCGGGTGGCGGCGGCGTCATGAGCATGTTGGCGGGCCGCGTCTTCGAAAAGGTCGGCGTTCATACCTCGACGGTCCACGGCGAGTTTGCGCCGGAATTCCGCAAACAGATTCCGGGCGGCGAGGAGAACCCGAACTTCTGGGCCTCGGGCATTTCGCTGATCGCTCATCCGCAGAACCCCAACGTGCCCGCCGTTCACATGAACACGCGCATGGTCGTGACGTCCAAGTGGTGGATGGGCGGCGGCGCCGACCTGACGCCGGTGCTCGACAAGCGTCGCAACCAGACGGACCCGGACAGCGTCGCCTTCCACGACGCCATGCGCAATGCCTGCGCGGCCCATCCGATCGCCGACTACGACCGCTTCAAGGCCTGGTGCGACGAATATTTCTACCTGCCGCATCGCAAGGAGATGCGCGGCATCGGCGGCATCTTCTACGATTACATCTCACCGTCGGAAAGCGAAGGCGGGTTCGATGCAGCTCTCGCATTGACCAAGGATGTCGGGCGCGCATTCGTCGACGTCTATCCGCGCATCGTGCGCCGCAACTTCGCCAACGACTGGACGGAAGCGCATCGCAACGAACAGCTCATCCGGCGCGGCCGCTATGTGGAGTTCAACCTGCTCTACGATCGCGGCACGACATTCGGCCTGAAGACCGGCGGCAACGTAGATTCAATCCTGTCGTCCATGCCGCCGCTGGTCCGCTGGCCTTGAGTGGACGCGGCGGCGAGGCGGTGACGAGTTCGGGGTAGAATTTGAAAAATTGATTCGAGGACGGCTTGATCACCCACCGTCGCGGTAGCGCTGCACGAAGTTGCGCAGGATGGCGGCGGGGGCGTGGACGTCTTGGGCGTGGCAGGCCGCAATCAGGCGGTCGGCATCGCTTGGCTGGAAATATCCCTTGTCCTTGTAGATGTTGATGCGCACCTCGAAGCCGCTGGCATCGGCCTCGGGGTGGAATTGCGTCGCGTAGACGTTCCCCTTGTGCCGGATCATCTGAAACGGACAGGGCTCGGATGCCAGCAGATGCACGCAATCGCGCGGCAGCTCCTGCAACGCCTCCTTGTGGCCGACGAAGGCGAGGAAACTCTCCGGCAGGCCAGCGATCAGCGGATCGGAGCGGCCTTCCATCGTCGGGCTGCACGAAACGGCGCCGACATCCTCACCATAGCGCTCCTTGGAGACGCGCGCGCCCAGATGATGGCCCAATATGCCGATGCCGTAGCAGCAGCCGAGAAACGGAAAATCCCCCTCCGTAATCGCCGGCATCAGCCCTAGCATCGTCGCCTCGATGCGCGCTTCCGTTGGCGACTTCTGTTCGGGCAGGTCGCTGACGCAGCCTGGTCCGCCGCCGACGATGATGCCAGCGTAATCGCCCAAGCGCAGTCCCGCCGGCAGCGGCTCACTATCGAGCCGGACGCGCATGGTCTCATGTGCGGCGAGGCCCGCCTTGCCGATGATGGCCGCGTACTCGTCGTCGGCCGCTTCGGTCTCGGGCCGGAGTTGCAGAATGAGAAATGGTTTCATGGAAAAGTCGTCAGATGAGGGGGCCGCGATTGGCTTCGACATAACTCATGCGCGAAAACGCGTCGCCTGCCAACCATGCCCGGCCAGTGGACGATGCCGGACGCCCTCGCCACGCCTGCGGCCGCTCCCCAGTCCTGCAAAGGCGAAGAGGGGCTGCGTGCGGGATCGACGATACCATGGTGTTCGTCGATCCCGTCACTCCGATCCACTCACCCCAGCGGAGAGGCAGGATTGGCCACATCACTCCGCCGCGCTGGCCGCTTCGGCTGGCTGCGGTGCCGAAATCTTCTCGATCCGGCACGCACAGAACTTGAATTCCGGGATCTTGCCCATTGGATCGAGCTGCGGGTTGGTCAAGGCGTTTGCCGGCGCCTCGGCGAAGGCAAACGGTATGAACACCATCCCTTCCGCCGTATCGCGATCCGCACGCGCCTTGAGCACGATCTCGCCGCGGCGCGTTGCGATCACGACCATGTCGCCCGGATCGATGCCCATCTTCTTCATGTCGCGCGGGTTGAGCCCCGCGATCGCCTCGGGCTCCAGCGCATCGAGCGTCGCGGCGCGGCGCGTCATCGAGCCGGTGTGCCAATGTTCGAGCAGCCGTCCCGTGGTGAGCACCATCGGGTACTCGTCGTCGGGCAACTCGTGCGGCGGCAGCAGCGACGCCGGCACGATTTTCGCGCGTCCCGACTTGGTCGGGAAGGACTGCGAGAAGATGATCTCGTTGCCGGGCTTGTCGGGAGCATCGCAGGGATAGGTGACGGCATCCTCGCGTTCGAGCCGCTCCCACGAAATGTTCTTGAGCGACGGCATGACGCTCGTCATCTCGGTGAACACTTCCGAGATG
The DNA here is from genome assembly GCA_020442185.1 of Hyphomicrobiaceae bacterium. Classification (GTDB taxonomy): domain Bacteria; phylum Pseudomonadota; class Alphaproteobacteria; order Rhizobiales; family Hyphomicrobiaceae; genus JAEUMD01. The sequence goes on along the minus strand of JAGRKS010000142.1, from coordinate 2,973 downwards.
TGCTGATAATTCCACGGCAGCCCCATGCGCTGCGCGATTTCCTGGATCACGAGCCAGTCCTGCCGCGCCTCGCCCGGCAGAGAAATGACCGGTCGACCGATCTGCACCTGCCGGTTGGTGTTGGTGTACGAGCCGAGCTTCTCGGCGTGCGCGGATGCCGGCAACACGATGTCGGCCTGCCAGGCCGTCTCCGTCATGAAGATGTCCTGGACGACGAACAACTCGAGTTCGCACAGCGCCTGTCGCGCCTGGCGCACGTTCGGATCGGACATGGCCGGGTTCTCACCCATCACGTACATGCCCTTGACCATGCCCTCGTGGATCGAATGCATGATCTCGATGACGGTAAGCCCGCGGTTGGGATCGAGCTTCGTGTTCCAAAGTTTCTCGTACTTGAGCCGCGTCGCCTCGTCCTCGACGGACATGTAGTCGGGGAACACCATCGGGATGAGGCCGGCGTCGGACGCGCCTTGCACGTTGTTCTGCCCGCGCAGCGGGTGCAGTCCTGTGCCTGGCCGTCCGATCTGGCCGGTGACGAGGGCCAGCGCGATCAGGCAACGCGAATTGTCGGTGCCGTGCGTATGCTGCGACACGCCCATGCCCCAGAAGATGATCGACGTCCGCGACTTGGCATAGATCCGGGCCACCTCACGGATCGTCTCCGCGTCGATGCCACAAACGGGCGCCATGCGCTCGGGACTGAACGAACGCACCTTCGCCCGGAGGCCGTCGTAGCCCTCGGTATGCGCCTGAACGTACTGCACATCGACCATGCCTTCCTCGATGATCGTGTGCAGCATGGCGTTGAGCAGCGCCACGTCGTGCGCCGGCTTGAAGTTGAGGACGTGCGTTGCGTAGCGAGCGATGCCGGAGTGCTGGCCACGCGGATCCATCACGATCAGGTTGGCACCACGCGCCGCCGCCTGCTTCAGGTAGGTCGCGGCAACCGGATGGTTCTCGGCCGGACGGGCGCCGATGACGATGATAGTCTCTGCGTCCTGCGCCGCCGTGAACGGCGCCGTGACCGCGCCGGAGTTGACGCCCTCCATCAGTGCCGCCACCGAGGATGCATGGCAGAGCCGCGTACAGTGATCGACGTTGTTGGTGCCGAACGCCTGCCGGATCAGCTTCTGGAACAGATAGGCTTCCTCGTTCGAGCCCTTCGCCGAGCCGAGCCCCGCGAGTGCCGACGGGCCCCATGTGTCGCGAATCCGCTTGAAGCCGTTGGCCGCCTTGCCGAGCGCCTCCTCCCACGTCGCCTCGCGGAAAACGTCGAGGATTTCGTCCCGCGTCCGCGGGATGAGGCATTCGCGCTTCGCCGCACCCTCGCGGCGGATCAGCGGCTTCGTCAGGCGGTCGGGGTGGTGGATATAATCGAAGCCGAACCGGCCCTTGACGCACAGGCGGTTCTCGTTGGCGGGACCATTGCGGCCGTCGACGTAGAGGATCTTGTCGTCCTTGACGTGGACCGTGGTCTGGCAGCCGACGCCGCAGTACGGACAGATCGTATCGATGCTCTTGTCCTCGTAGGCGATGCGCTTGCCGGTTTCCTTGTCGACGAGACGAGCCTCCATGAGCGCGCCCGTCGGACACGCCTGCACGCACTCGCCGCAGGCGACGCACGTCGATGATCCCATGACATCGTCGAAGTCGAACACCACCTTGGCGCCATGCCCCCGATAGGCCATGCCGATGACGTCGTTCATCTGCACTTCGCGGCAGGCGCGGACGCACAAGTTGCAGTTGATGCAGGCGTCGAGGTTGACCGAGATCGCCGTGTGCGATGTGTCGGCCACTGGCCGCTCACCGGCCGGATAGCGGCTGCCGGCGTCGATGCCCATCGCATCGACCCAGTTCCAGAACTTCGATTTGGGATCGTGGCTGTCCTCACGAGCCGGCTGGTCGGCCATCAAGAGCTCGAAAACCATCTCGCGTGACTTCTTGGCTCGTTCGGACGCGGTCTTCACCTTCATTCCGTTCGATGCCTTGCGCTGGCAGGAGGCGGTGAGCACACGCTCTCCCTCGACCTCGACCATGCAGGCCCGGCAGTTTCCGTCAGCGCGATAGCCCGGTTGCGGCAGGTAGCACAGATGCGGGATCGAGGTACCTTCCCGCTTCGCCACTTGCCAGATCGTCTCTCCCGGTGCCGCCTCGACCTCGCGGCCATCGAGCGTGAATTTGATTTTTTCGGTCATGATCTCGTCTCTCGCGGATCTGGTGTTCTAGTGTCCATTGCCTGCAACCGGAGGGACCGCCCGGCGCGGCGATCCCTCAGGCCCGATCTGTTAACGGCCCGGTCTTTCAACGGCCAAGTCATTCAACGCAGATCGTCGGGGAAGAACTTGATCACCGACATCAGCGGATTGGACGCTGCCTGGCCAAGGCCGCAGATCGATGCATCCCGCATCACTTGCGATAGATCGCCGAGGAGATCCTTGTCCCACGACGACGCTGCCATCAACGCGACGGCCTTCTCGGTGCCGTTGCGGCAGGGCGTGCATTGGCCACAGCTCTCGTCCTCGAAAAACTTCATCAGATTGAGCGCGACGTCCTTCATATCGTCCTTGTCGGACAGGATCACAACGGCATGGCTGCCGACGAAGCAGCCGTGCTTCTCCAGCTGGCCGAAATCGAGCGGGATGTCGGCCATGTTCGCCGGCAGGATGCCGCCCGACGCACCACCCGGCAAATAGCCTTTGAAAATATGCCCATCGAGCATACCTCCGCACAGCGCGATCAGGTCTTCGGCCGTGGCGCCTGCCGCAGTCAGGACGACGCCGGGCTTCTTGACCCGTCCCGACACCGAGTAGGACCTGAGACCCTTGGCGCCGTTCTTGCCCTGCCCCGCGAACCAATCGGCGCCCTTGTCGATGATCGAGGGGATCCAGTAGAGCGTCTCGATGTTGTTCACGAGGGTCGGGCGATCGAAAATGCCGACTTCGGCAACGTAGGGCGGGCGGTGGCGCGGCAGGC
>JAGRKS010000141.1:8301-25273 GCA_020442185.1 Hyphomicrobiaceae bacterium | reverse complement strand
CACCGCCTGATCCCCGCCGCCCGCCCCGCCGCCCGCGCAGGCCGGCAGGTGGGCAGCTGGTTTCGACGCATGGCTACAACGTCGGGTCGGCGCAGCCGTCACGGTAGATGTGCCTGCCGCCCTCGGGATCTATGACTTCGCGGGTGGCGGTTCGTGGGTCGCGCCGGCCGATATGATCGGACGTCACGGGCACCTTGCCAAAGCCGCCCGGCACATCGAGCACGTAGGTGGGCTGCGCAAGACCCGAGAGCCGGCCGCGCAGCGCGCGCATCAACGCCTGGCCCGCCTCGAACGTCGTTCGGAAATGCGCAGTGCCCGGCGCCAGGTCTCCATGATGCAGATAGTACGGCTTGATGCGTAGCGCGACGAGATCGCGCATGAGGTCCTCGAGGACCGCCGCATCGTCGTTGACCCCCTTCAGCAAGACCGTCTGACTGACCATTGGGATACCGGCGTCGATGAGACCGGTACAGGCGGCGCGTGCCGCGCGCGTCAATTCGCGCGGATGATTGACATGCAGTGCAACGAACACCGCCTTGCGATGCGAAGCAAGGGCCGCGACGAGGTCGGGCGTGACGCGCTCGGGTGCGACGACGGGGACACGCGTATGCCAACGAATGACGCGGACGTGGGCGATTTCGCCAAGTGCCGCCGTCACGTCGGCAAGACGCCGTGGCGCCAGCACAAGCGGGTCACCTCCTGTCACGATCACCTCGAAGATGCCGGGCGTCGCGCCGATGTAGGCGAGTGCAGCCTCGAGTTCGGCCGCCGTCAACATTGCTTCCGAACCGACGCCGACTGTCTCGCGGCGAAAGCAGAAGCGGCAATAGACCGGACAGATATGGGCAAGCTTCAGGAGAACGCGATCGCGGTAGCGGTGGACGATGCCCTTGACGGGAGCATGCGCCGCATCGCCGATCGGGTCTGAACGCTCGTCGACGGTCGTGATCAGTTCCGCCGCTGTTGGCACGAACTGGCGCGCGATCGGATCGCCGTCGTCGCAAGGGTCGATCAGGGCTGCCATCGCAGGCGTAATCGAGATGGCATAGCGTTCCCCGACAGCGGCCACATCTGCTTGTGCCGATGCGGGCACGAATCCCGCTGCTACGAGATCGTCGGCCGTCTTGAGCGTTATCCGGGGCTTTGTCATGGCGCGGTATTTACGTGCCATCGCAGAGCGGCGTCCAGATCACATCGTCGATCCGGTCGGCGCCGGTCGCCAGCATCACCAGCCGATCGAAGCCGAGCGCGCAGCCGGCGGCGGGCGGCATCCGGTCGACGGCGGCGATGAAACTCTCATCGATCGGGTAGCGGTCTCCGTAGCGGATCTCTCGCTCCGCCATCTGCTGCTCGAGACGCATCCGCTGGATGCCGCCGTCGTTCAATTCCCCGAAGCCGTTTGCGAGTTCGACGCCTGCTACATAGAGTTCGAAGCGTTCGGCGACGCGCGGATCGTCGGGACTTGGCCGGGCGAGTGCAGCTTCGCTCGCGGGATAGCGGGTGAGGAACGTCGCGCGGGGTGTGCCGAGGCCGGGTTCGAGCGCGACGATCATGCGGCTGAACAGATCGGACCATGTTTCTTCGCTGTTGAAGGAAATGCCTGCGGCTCTTGCGGCTGCGGCGAGGGCTCCAGGATCAGGCTCTGGCGATGCCGAGGCATCGACGCCGGAGGCAACCGTCGCCAAAAGGTCGATGCCGAAACGGCCGGCGATCGCATCGGCGACGGTCAGTGTGTCGGGTGTGATCAGCGCATCGCACGTTGCCGTGCGATTGTGGAATTCTTCCGTGCCGGCGGTCTCGGCCGCAATCCGCAGCATTTGCGCGCAGTCGGCCATGACGGCGTCGTAGGTCTCATTGGCACGATACCATTCGAGCATCATGAATTCGGGATGGTGGAGGCGGCCGCGTTCACGATTGCGGAACACGGGGGCGAACGTGTAGATGCGGGTCTCGCCAGCGGCCAGGAGCTTCTTGCAGGCGAACTCGGGCGAGGTGTGCAGGTGAAGCCGCCGCCGCTCGAGGCTTGGCGTCACGAGATCTGTCGAGAAGGCGTGCAGGTGCGTTTCATTTCCCGGTGAGACCTGCAGGCAGGCGGTATCGACCTCGACGAAGCCTTGGCTGTCGAGATAGGCGCGCAACCGCTGCTTGATGCGGGCCCTGAGGTGCAGACGGCCGCGGCGATCCTCATGGCGGTGCGGCAGCCACCAGTCGTCCGATCGGGTCATACGAAATCCAGTCGTTCGAGGCGATGGGCGGGCGCGAGGTGGCGGTGTCGCATACCCTTTCGATCGCAGGGTTTAGCGCGGAAGCCGTCGTTCGGACAAATAAATCGGTCTGGCGCAACAGGATACAGGTGCGCGGGCGGGTGGGCGGATTTTCCGGCAACCGGTTGGTGGCCTCCCGTGCACTGCGCTCAACCGGCGCAGTAAGAGGTTTCGGAGGCTCCGGCATAGGGGTGGGCTTGGCGTCGCGGTCGGGAAAGGCTATGAACGGCCGGATTCTGAACCGTTCGACACAAGTACACGTGGCCTGAGACGTGCCAACGCGCCCGGCCGCAATGGAGCATGAAACACCGTGGTCAAGATTATCGCCAGCTCGGTCCGCAAGGGCAACGTTCTCGATCTCGAGGGGCGGCTTGCCGTCGTCATTCACGCCGAGAACATCCATCCCGGCAAGGGTACGCCCGTCACCCACCTCGAGCTGCGGCGCATCGCCGACGGCGTCAAGGTCACCGAGCGCTATCGCACGACCGATCAGGTGGAGCGCGCCTTCGTCGAAGAGGTCGACTACAATTATCTCTACGAGGATGAGATGGGTTTCAATTTCATGCATCCCGAAACGTTCGACCAGATCCTCGTCTCGCGCGACGTTTGCGGGGACCAGTCGCAGTGGCTGCAGGAGGGGATGACGTGCAAGGTCAGCCTGTTCGAAGGCAATGCGATCGCGATCGAATTGCCGCAGCGCGTTACGTTCGAGATCGTCGAAGCGGACCCGGTCGTCAAGGGACAGACGGCGTCGTCGTCGTATAAGCCGGCGGTGCTCTCCAATGGCGCTCGTGTCATGGTGCCGCCGCATATCGGCGCGGGGACGCGTGTTGTCGTCATGACCGCGGATGGCTCCTACGTCGAACGCGCCAAGGATTGAGAGCGGTCGCGTCGCGTGAGCGGGCCGATCGACCGGCCAGTCGTCCGCCGGCCAGTCGTCCGCCGGCCAGTCGTTCGCCGGCCACTCGTCGGCGGGCCAGTGATCCGAATGGATCACCACGTCATGGCAAAGACTTGCAGATCATAAAGGCCCGTGCAGCCCCCGGCACGGGCCCTTTTTCGTTGCTTGGCGGAATTTCCTTCGCACGATTTCGAATTCTCGCGATGTCGAGAATGGAAAGCGTCCGAGTGAGGCGACAGGTCGGGGGCGTGACCAATTCGCGAAGGCGTACGATGCCTAGACGCGGCCGAGCAGCGCGAGGATAAGCAACACGATGAGCACCGTGCCGAGTAGCCCCGATGGAGCCATGCCCCAGTTGCGGCTATAGCCCCACGTCGGCAGCGCGCCGATGAGGAGCAGGATGAGGATCACGATAAGGATAGTTGACAGCGCCATGGCCGGCCTCTCTTGAATAGGGGGTTTCATGGTCCGAACGCATGACACACCGCATGTGTTCCTGCCGATGAGCCGCCATCTGACGTCTCCACCGCACGCCCGATGCTGCTGCCACGATGAGACCGTCCGTGACAAAGGAGCTGACCATATGTCGATTGCAACAATGATGAAGGCGGGGATTTTGACCTGCATCGCCGTTGCAATGCTGCTTTCGGTGGCCGGTCCAGAACGTGCTGCTGCCGGCACACGCCATGACGAGGCCGCGCAACGCGACCGCCACGTGGGCCACCGGACGGAAAAGGATTGCACACGGTTCAACGGCCGCTTCGGCTTTTATGGCAACATCTGGTGTTCGGCCGCCGAGCAGCGCGCATTCGACCGACAGCAGGATCGCGACGCACTTCGCCGCCGATAGATCGGCCCGCGGAGCGCAGGGCGGAGGGCTAAGGGCTAAGGGCTAAGGGCTCGAACGGAAACGGGCGTCGAAGCGACTTCCTGTAGCGCGGTTAACACATGAGAACCGCATGGAAGAGGTAACCAGTGCCGATGCAAGACATCGTCGGACGGTATGCGATCGGCAAGTCGCAGATGACACCAGGGAGAAGAGGCTGACATGACCGGCACGACACCGAGGACGCGGCTCGATGTGGTGTTTGCACGCAAGGCCCAGCGCGCGGTGATTTTGCGACGCGGCCCGAAACGACATTTCTGTCTGATCGCCTGGGACCTCGAGACCGACACGTTCACGCCAGGCCAGTGGATGAAGGGCGTGGTGCGTCTTTGCGATCTCTCGCCCTCGGGCGACTATCTCCTCTATTGGGCCGCCCAGTACCACCAGAGCGCGGCGGATCGCAACATAGAGCGCCGCGACGGTGCGACTGCTGCGGAATGCTACGAGCCACTTGCAGACCGGCGTGCCGCCGCGTTCGCATTTCGGAAGCGACATCCGGGCCGGCGCATGCCGCGTTATCTGAGATCCGAGGGTCCGGGCGTCAAAGCCGCGCCGAAGCCCATCGACGGCACGTGGACCGCGATCAGTCGGCCACCCTTTTTCTCGGCGCTGGCGCTCTGGCCGAGTTTCGGCACGTGGACGGGAGGTGGATATTTCCGGTCCGATTGCGAAGTCGTGCTGTCCGAGGCCGAGGACGGAATGGTGCCGGTTGAAAACGTCCCCATGCCGATCCGCATGAAGCTCGCCCGCTATGGCGACCAGACAGCCCGTTGCGACAAGGAAATCCGCGACATCATCGCGGGGATCAACGACGCAGGACGAGGCACGGACGACGCTGAGGACGACGATGCGCGCCGCGCTGAAGTCGTATCGGCGTTGAAGGCGTCAGGCGTGCGCTGGCTCGATTGGCTTGCGCCGCAGCCGTCGGGTGATCTGCTCTATGCCGCCGACGGCGCCGTTTTTCGTCTCGAGGGATGGGCCGGCATTCCAGCGAAAGCGGCGCGCGAACGCTCACGCCTGCTCGCAGATTTCAATGGGCTCTCGTTCCAACAGATGCGGGCGCCGGCCGAGGCGATGCGCTGGTAGGCGTCAACGCGGCGACCTTTTCGGCACGCTAGACGTCGAGATCGCGCTTGACCTCGAAGATTTCCATGATGCGGCAGCCACGGTGCGGTCCGTCGCACACGAACGTCCAGCGGCCTTCCGTGAAGGTGTCGCACATCTTCACGCCTTTCACGAGAATCCAGTGGCCTTCCTTGCCCTTGTGGATCGCCAGGATGTAGTGCGCCCAGGCGTTGCGCGGCTTCTGCATCCACGTCCACAAGGTCGGGCGCTGCTTGCGCTCGAGGTGCATGAAGGAGGCGACGGGCAGCATCCGGAAGCCGAAGGCGGCAAGCGCGCTGGCGACCTCTTCGGTATATGTGCCTTTGACGATCGTCCGCGACGATTTCGGCAGCTGTCGGCCCTCGCGGATGACGTCCTCGATCTTGCTGATCGAATAGCCGGTGACGGCCGATAAGACGTACGGCCCGCAGAACGCCACACGACCGGTGTCGTTTCGGACTTCGTTGAGGCTCGATGTCGTGCGCGCCTCGGTGAACGCGCCGCGGAGATTGGGCATGGGGGTATCCGTTTCAGATCATGCGAATCGTGATCTGCGTTGGTTAACGAAACCTTAATGCCACGGAGCGGAGTTGCCCGCGCCGACAGCCGCCGAATGCAACAATATGGTCGTGTCGCGCCATCGCGCGCCTGCGAAACGGAGCACGAGGGAGGGCTGATGCTCTATCTCCGCCAGCCCGTGAAGCTGTTGTTTTCAGTACGTGTTGTCATGGTAGAGTGGTCGGGATTAAGGATTTTGGCACGCGAGAGCGACCGGCCGGTAGCTGTTCTATGACCGGCGATTTCGGTTGCGGTGACCCCGGACCGACACAATGTGTTGGGGGGCGCGGTTGCAGGTGCCTGCGAGATCGCAAAGCGGCAGAGGACATCGGATAGCGGCATGGCACCGACACTCAACCCCATGAACGTCTCGTTCCTGCAGGAATTGATGACGACCGTCGCCGAACAGGGACGCGCGCTGTTGCCGAAATCGCTGTTCGCGGGGCCGGGGGCGGAAGACATCACCGAACTTTCGAGGGCCTTGATCTCGAACCGCGGAGAAGCCTCCGGCATGGCGATTGCCCGGCAGATCCTAACGCTTTATCAAGGGCTTGACGCGGAGCACAAGAAACACTTCTTCGAGTTTCTCGGTAGGGAGATGCAACCCGCGGCTGGCGCGGTCGCCGCTGCCGCTGCAAACTATGTCGAGCATCCCGACGCCGATACGCTTTCGAAGCTGCAACGCGCTGTCGAGAGCCCACGCCAGGAATTCTTCCGCCGGCTCAATCTGGCGCCGGGCGCCACAGCCGGCATCGTCGCCATGCGTCGCGACCTGTTGCAACTGGTGCGCGGGGACCCGCTGCTGGCGCGCGTGGACGAGGATCTGCGCCATCTGCTCTATTCGTGGTTCAACCGCGGGTTTCTGGTGCTGAAGCGCATCGACTGGCAGACGCCAGCTGCGATCCTCGAAAAGATTATCGCCTATGAGGCGGTGCACCGCATCGAGAGCTGGGACGATCTGCGACGGCGTCTCGACACGCGGGACCGCCGCTGCTTCGCCTACTTCCATCCGTCTTTGATCGACGAGCCCCTGATCTTCGTCGAAGTGGCGCTGACGCACGAGATTTCGGATGCCATCGCGCCGCTACTCAACGAGCCACCCAAGGCCGCCGCGATCGAGGCGCCGACGACGGCCGTGTTCTATTCGATATCGAACTGCCAGGACGGGTTGAAGAGCATCTCGTTCGGCAACTTCCTGATCAAGCAGGTCGTCGAGGATCTGGTTCGTGAACTGCCCACTCTCAAGACGTTCGTGACGCTGTCTCCGGTTCCGGGCTTCGCTCGCTGGCTCGCCGGAGCTGACGGGGCGAGCGTTGTGGCGGCCCTGCCGAAGGATGAGCGCAATGCGGTCGGCCTCGTCAGCCGGTCGCGCTGGCATCTGAAGGAGCGCGCGACGACCGCCGTCGAGGACACTTTGATGGCGCTCGCCGCCCATTATTTCCTGCTCGCAAAAACCGAGAAGGGAAAGCCAGTCGATCCCGTGGCGCGCTTTCACCTCGGCAATGGCGCCCGGCTCGAGCGGATCAACTTTCTGGGCGACGTCTCCGAGAAGGGTATCGCGCAGGCGCACGGTCTGATGGTCAACTACCGCTACGATCTCAAGGAAATCGAGAAGAACCACGAGGCGTTCGCCAACCAGGGCGTGGTTGCGAGTTCGCGCGCCGTGAAATCTCTGCTGAAGCCGGTCGGCACCGTTCGCCACGCTCCGACGCCGCCGAAACAGGAACAACTCGCACTCGAGGACAAGGGCGGACGACAGGTCGGCAAAGTCGCGCAGGAGTGAGGGGGCATGGCATCCGAGGTGCCCTCCGGTTTGGGGCCCGCGCGCTGGCCGACAGAGCAAGCGCCTGGCAAAGGTGGCGCGATGCCTCGAGGCGAGATTGGCGGCGAGAGGGGCAATGCTCGAGCCAACGATCCGAAAGCGGCGCGAAGCACTTGTTTCCCCGTGGACGGCGTGCATTGATCGGCACGCTTGGCCGCGACGTCCTCGTCCGGCTGGCGCTGCGATATCTATTGAGGACCTGCGATGCGCTACGATGAAGATGACCGCAAGAGCAGCAACGTCGAGGATCGGCGTGGCCAGGGTGGTGGTGGCTTCGGCCTCCCGGGGGGTGGCGGTATCCGCATTCCAATCGGCGGCAAAGGTGGGTTCAGCTTCACGACGCTGCTGATCATCGGCGCAGTCATGCTGTTCTTCGGCATAAATCCGCTCGACCTTCTGCGCGGCGGCGGCGGCGGCGTCTTCCCCGATGTGCAACAACTGCCGCGGATGGAACAGCGCCCGACCGCAAACCGCAGCCCCTTCGATATTCCGGGACTTCCAGGGGGTGGCGCGGGTCGTCAGGCGCAGCCGGGCCAGCCGGCCGGGCCCCCAGGCGCACAGACGACCGATGCCATGGGCGAATTCATCACGCGCGTACTGGCCGACACGGAAGATGTCTGGAACCGCGTCTTCAAGTCGTTCGGCCGCGAATACCGCGAGCCGAAGCTGGTTCTCTTTTCCAATGCGACGCGGACGGCATGCGGCACGGGCATGGCTGCGATGGGACCGTTCTATTGCCCGATCGACCAGAAGATCTACGTCGATCTCTCGTTCTACGAGCAGCTGAAACGCCGCTTCAAGGCTCCCGGCGATTTCGCACAGGCTTATGTGATTGCGCATGAAGTCGGCCATCACGTGCAAACACTGCTCGGTATTGCCGAGAAAGTGCAGCAGATGAAATCGCGCATGAGCGAGCGGGAATCGAACCAGCTTCAGGTCCGCATGGAATTGCAGGCCGATTGCCTGTCGGGTGTGTGGGCGAACCTCAATCATCAGCTCAACAACCGTCTCGAGCAGGGTGACATCGAGGAAGGCCTGAATGCCGCGAGCGCGATTGGCGACGACATGATCCAGCGTCGCTCGCAGGGATATGTCGTGCCGGACGCGTTCACGCACGGCTCGTCGGAACAGCGCGTGCGCTGGTTCCGCCGCGGCTTCGAGGCTGGCAAGATGCAGGTGTGCGATACGTTCTCCGCGCCTGACCTTTGATCTCGGCACGTGATCTCGGCACGGTGGTGGCGCCGCTGCGGGCGGCCGGTTGCGCCGGTTTCGAGGTCGAGGCGTGCAACCACCCCGCGGCCATAGGCCTGGAAGGCGACGGCATTGACGGAAAGCGACCAAAACGCATTGTTGGAAGGAGTGCCGGGCCTCGATGGTGACGCCCGCCGTCTCCTGATGGGCCGCACCGAGGCGGTTGGCGCGCCGGACGGAACCGTGTTGTTCCAGCCGGGGCAGGCGTGTGAACGGCTCGTGCTGCTGACGCGGGGCAATGTGCGCGTGCGGATGGTTTCCGAGACGGGGCGCGAGATCGAGCTCTACCGGGTCAGGCCAGGGGAGACCTGCGTCATGTCGATCGCCTGCATGATGGGTGAACGCCCTTATCAGGCGGAAGGCATAGCGGATGGCAACATTCAGGGTATCGCCATCAGTCGCGGCCTGTTCCGCGAGTTGCTCGCCGGCTCGACGGCATTCCGGGATTCGGTGATCGCGGTGCAGACCCGGCGCGTCTTCGATCTGGTGGGACTGGTCGACGAATTGGCGTTCCACCGCACGGAGTCGAGGCTGGCCGCCCGCCTGCTGCAGCGCGCCGGGAGTAGTGACCAGGTGGAAGAAACGCATCAGGAACTGGCGCTTGATATCGGCACCGCGCGCGAGGTCGTCAGCCGGCGTTTGAAGCGCTTCGAAAATCAGGGGCTGGTGGCATTGGAGCGAGGACGCGTCAGGATCCTCGATCGCAGCGGGTTAAGTGCGATTACCGCGAGTGACGCCTGAGCCGACACCGCACCGAGACGTTCCTCTCCATCGATTGGGGCGTCATATGGAGCATCGACGTCTCGAGGATCACGCTCTGCTTCAATCGATTGGCGGTCGCCAGACCAGCGTGGATATGGGACCTTCGCGCGATGTTGTCAGCCCTCGCCGCGCGCTTGGCAGAGCGGAGGCGTGGCGCAGTACGCGATGCGGTTGTTCGGGCAGTGTGATGGGCGTCACGTACATGCACGGCTGATTGCGCTAGTGATGGGAACGCTACGATCGACGGGTCGCGCGCCGCCTGCCGTCGGCCCCACACCGTCCCACGTCCACGCGACAATCCGCATGACGGCAAATGCCCTGGAGAGCACAATGAAAACCAATGTTGGAATGATCGATCGCATCTTGCGCATCGTCGTAGGCCTCGGCCTGATCGCCCTCGCCCTCGGCCTGTTGCCCGGCATCGCGCCGTCGCCGTTCGGCTGGATCGGTGTCGTGCCGCTGCTGACCGGCCTTTTCGCCGTTTGCCCGGCCTACTCGATTTTCGGACTGAATACCTGCGGGCGTCGCGCGTGACATGAGTGCAGGACCGTTTCCGCGCAGCGCGGAAACGGTCCGACCGTCGCTTGGATCGACGACCGCCTCGTCAGGCGCGCCGGCACTTCCGGCTAGCCGGCACTTCCCGTTAGAGAGCGTTGCCCGTGAACCCGCCGACCTTGCATGGCACTGCGCTTTCGGCGAGTTTGGCGCAAACCGCCAGTGCCGCCGCGCCATTGGGCAGCGGGCCTGCAATCAACGCAAACGGTGAAGCAGGCGACCCGCCCGCGACGTAGCGCGGCTCGAGGCCGCCAAGCTCATTGCCATATCGCTGTGTGAGCAGGCTCCAGCTCAGCCGCAAAGCGTCGATGGACGGCCCGGAGGTGAGGCGGACGCCGATGACGGCGGTAATCGGCGGCTCTTGTCGCGGCGCGGACGTAGCGGCGCGGATGACTTCCGCCGTTCCAAAGCCGCTCCTTACGGATTTCCCTAGTGATTTTTCCCGCGCAGAGGGCGCCGGAGGCCGCGCGATGCTGCCCGTTTCGATCGCCGCGGTCGATGTCGGATTGAGGGGCGCACCGGCAGTCGTGTCGAATTCGATCGTCTTCGTGTTGCCGCTTGTGCGCAGCCTGAGACTCGTCGGCCGCCGCGACGGTAGCGGCAGGTCGATGTCGACCGGCGCTGCCTTGGCAGCGGTTGCAGGTTCCGCCGCCGAAGGGGTCGCGCCCGCAGCCGCGGCCGGCGAACCGCCAATGACCGCATCCGGTCTCGAATTGACGATTTGAACCACGACCGGCTTGCCGCCTGCCGTGGTCATGGTGGTCTGCTCTTGGGTTGGCGCCTGAGCGCCATTAGCTTTTGCTCCGGGCGCGTCGGGGGCTTGGGCCGCGCTGGGGGGCGGTGAATGCGTGGGGGGCGGTGCGCCCGTATCGGCTTCTGCCGTGGTGCCGCGGGCGGCGGCGAGTTCGCGCTCGAGTGTCTCGGCCCGAAGCAAGGCGGACTTCTTGGCGGCGGCTTCACGCGCGGCCAGGGCTGCGAACCGCGATGCTTCCATCTTCGACTGTCGCAGCGAGGTCTCCAGGGCGGCGATCTCCGCAGGGGAAACACTGGATTTCCGCGTTGCGGCAGCCGTCTTTTCTGCCGTTGCGGTCGCGATGGCGCCGAGGCTCACCGTTTCGGGAGCGTAGGCAAGCGCGCCGATATAGCCCGCGGCAGCGAGGCCGAGGAGGAGCCAGGCCGTGACGTAGAACCGGTTGGTGCGGCCAGAGCCGCTGCCAGCGCCTCCGCCCGTCCGCACGTCTACGCTGTCCGATGGCTGGTGCGCGCCGATCGACAATGAGGGTGGCGCAGCGAGGTCGCCGGCAACGGTAGTTTTCATCATGTCAGCCATGCGGCCAGAGCCTCCGGGGCGTCAAATCGGGTCCGGCTTCCGTACTGGGTGCGCACCGCATTAGCTTGTGGCTCGTCCCAGAATCGTCCTTCGTTGCCGACGCGAGCGCCCCGCGAAGCGGAGCCGACCGGCGGACGTGATCGGAGGCACGGTTGCTATTGCATCTCTTGGGACGGTGACTGAGTCCCGCCAGCGGGTCAACGTGCGGCGCGAGCAACTGCTGCCCTCCTGTGGATGGCATGTGGATTGCAGCCACATCGTGCCAGGATCGCATCGGTATTCCGTTCCGAACGCGATACCAATGGCGGTAATTCGTCGATGCCGTCGTGGTCTTTCCGCCGCGACGCGGTGGTGGTAAGGCAGGCGTCGGATAAATCCGCCGGTGGTTCGGTCGCCGGGCCAGCGTGTCGCGTCTGACGTCACGGTGTGGTGAGCTACGCGATTTGCGACACGATTTCGGTGTGCAGCCGCGCCGGCAGCAGCAGAGGGAAGTGAGCGCGACCATGACAGACACCGCGCTATTGATCGTCGTGCTGGCCGCTGGCAAGGGCACGCGCATGAAATCGGCCCGCCCCAAGGTGCTCCAAGAGATCGCCGGGCGGAGCATGCTCGCTCACGTGCTGGCGCTCAGCGCTTACGTCGCGAACTCATCGACCGTCGTCGTGATCGGTCCTGAAATGGACGATGTGCGCGATGCCGCCGATCGGGCGATGCCGGGCATCGAGGTTTTCGTGCAGGGCCAGCAACTCGGCACCGCCGATGCCGTCAAGGCGGCGTTGCCGGCGTTATCGGCGCACACCGGCGACGTGATCGTGCTCTACGGCGATACGCCGCTGATGCCGCCCGCAACCATCGACCGCGTTCGCGCCTCACTCGATGACGGCGCTAATGTCGTGGTGCTCGGCTTCGAACCCGACGACCCGACGGGATATGGCCGGCTTCTGACGGATGCGGACGGCAGCCTTCGCGCCATCCGCGAGGACAAAGACGCGAGCGCGGCGGAACGCGCGATCGGCCTCTGCAACTCGGGTGTGCTGGCGTTCCGCACGCCCGATCTCGTGGGCGTCTTCAATCGCATCGGAAACGACAACGCCAAGGGCGAGTATTATCTGACGGACGCTGTCGAGATCATTCGCGGCGATGGAGGGCGGGCCGCGCTCGTCACCTGCGCGGCTGAAGACGTGCTCGGCATCAACTCCCGCGATCAGCTTGCCGAGGCGGAAGCAATCTACCAGGCGCGGCGGCGGCTGGCCGTGATGTCGGAAGGAGCGACGCTGATTGCCCCCGAGACCGTCTGGTTCAGCCACGATACCGTCATCGGCCGCGACGTGGTGATCGAGCCCAACGTGTTCTTCGGCCCCGGCGTGACGGTGGAGGACAACGTCGTCATCCACGCCAATTGCCATATCCAGGGTGCCCGCATCGGCCAAGGCGCGCGCATCGGTCCGTTCGCGCGCCTGCGCCCGGGCGCCGATCTCGGTGCCGACGTCCGCATCGGCAACTTCGTCGAGGTCAAGAATGCGACGCTCGGTCCGGGCGCCAAGGCGAACCATCTCGCCTATCTCGGCGACGCCGACGTCGGCCAGGGGGCCAACATCGGCGCCGGAACGATTTTCTGCAACTACGACGGCTTCTTCAAGCACAAGACGGTCATCGGCGAGCGGGCGTTCGTCGGCTCGAATTCGTCGCTGGTGGCGCCGGTGAACATCGGCGCCGGCGCCTACGTCGGATCGGGCAGCGTCATCACCAAGGACGTCGCCAGCAATGCGCTCGCGGTCGAACGATCGAGCCAGGAGGAACGGGCCGGTTGGGCGGAAAAGTTCCGCATCATGATGCAGCGCCGCAAGGCTGCGAGGGGATGAGTCGGCGGGCGGGCGGACGTGCGTGGCGGCGGATCCCTGGCGGCAGGTCGACGGCAGGTGTCGAGGGTAGGGCAAAGCTCCGGTTCGTCGACACGCTCGATACTTTGAGACACGGCTTGGTGTCACCGGTAGTTGAGGCAGAGGGCAAATCCGAATGTGTGGCATCGTTGGAATCTTGAGCACACGGCCGGTCGCGGCCGATCTCGTCGACGCCCTGCGGCGGCTCGAATACCGCGGCTACGATTCAGCGGGCATCGCGACGGTGGAGGGCGGCCATCTGGAGCGCCGACGCGCCGAGGGCAAGCTGCGCAATCTCGAGAGCCGCCTCTTGTCCGAGCCGCTCGAAGGCAACGTCGGCATCGGTCATACGCGCTGGGCCACGCATGGCAAACCAACGGAACGCAACGCCCATCCGCACATGACCGCCCGCGTCTCGGTCGTTCACAACGGCATTATCGAGAACTTCCGCGAACTGCGTGAAGAGCTGACGGCGGCGGGGCATACCTTCGAGACCGACACCGATACCGAATCCGTCGTCCACCTCATCACCGATGAAATGGACAAGGGCAGGAGCCCCGTCGACGCCGTCAAGGCAGCTTTGTCCCGTCTCAAGGGGGCGTTCGCCCTCGCCATCATTTTCGCGGGCGAAGACAACCTGATGATGGCAGCCCGGCTCGGCAGCCCGCTGGTTATCGGTCATGGCGACGGTGAGATGTATCTCGGGTCGGACGCCATCGCCATCGCGCCGTTCACCGACACCGTCACGTATCTCGACGAGGGCGACTACGCGGTGCTGCACCGCGACCGTCTGGAGGTGTTCGACAAGGATGGTCGGCCTGCGGTGCGCACGCCGGTCAAATCGCAAGCGAATGCGCTTTTGATCGACAAGGGCAACCATCGCCACTTCATGGCGAAGGAGATCCATGAGCAGCCCGAGGTGATCAGCCATACGCTCGCGCACTATGTCGACATGGCACAGGGCGTGATCCGCATGCCCGAGATGGGCATCGACCTCGCGAAAATCCCGCGGATCACCATTGCGGCCTGCGGTACGGCCTTCTATGCCGGTCTCGTCGCGAAGTACTGGATCGAGCGCTATGCACGCGTGCCGGTCGAGATCGATATCGCGTCCGAACTCCGCTATCGCGAGGCACCGTTGCCCGAGGGCGGATTGGCGGTATTCGTTTCGCAGTCCGGCGAGACTGCCGACACGCTGGCGACGCTCAGGTATTGTCGCGAAAACGGCCAGCATATCGCCTCCGTGGTGAACGTCCGCACGTCAACAATCGCGCGCGAATCCGATGTCGTTTTGCCGACCCTCGCCGGACCCGAAATCGGCGTCGCATCGACCAAGGCCTTCACATGCCAGCTGACCGCGCTCGCCTGCCTAGCGATTGCCATCGGCCGGGCACGCGGCGCGATCGACGAGACACGGGAACGCGAACTCGTGCGTGAGCTGGTCGAGGTGCCCCGTCAGATCGCCAACCAACTCCTCGACGAGACGCAGTTCGAGACGCTCGCCCATCTTCTGACGAAGACCCGCGATGTTCTGTTCCTCGGTCGCGGAGTGAGCTTTCCGCTGGCCATGGAAGGGGCGCTCAAGCTCAAGGAAATTTCGTATCTGCATGCGGAGGGCTATGCCGCAGGCGAGTTGAAGCACGGACCGATCGCGCTGATCGACGAGAATGTGCCGGTGATCGTCGTCGCCCCGCGTGATTCGCTGTTCGACAAGACGGTTTCGAACGTTCAGGAAGTCGCGGCGCGCGGCGGCCAGATCATGCTGATCACGGATGCTCCGTCCGAAGAGGCCGGCTGTCCGCTCGCAGCCCATATCGCGATGCCGCTTGCCCACGAGTTCACGAACCCGATCGTTTACGCCATTCCCATCCAGCTGATCGCCTATCATACGGCCGTGCTGATGGGCACCGACGTCGACCAGCCGCGCAATCTCGCCAAGTCCGTAACCGTTGAATGAGGGGACAAGACCGCAGGCGCGCAGGTCACGAGATTGCCTCGGCAGCGTGGTTCACCTAGTGTACTGCCAGAATGGGGCCCGTGGAACGGGGCCGGGGGTGTGGGGTCCAGTATTACCGCGGCACGTAGGTTGTGCGCCCGGTGGGTCGTCGGTCTATCGGGCAGCGTCTCGGCCCGGCCCGATAACAGCGGGTGAGGTCTGGGGACGTCGGATTTTCGTTGCCGGGTGTGCGGACTGCTCCGTTTGTGGAGCGCTCCACGGCAGGAAGCCAGCCGGTGCGGCGGGCGGTGATGGCGTAGCGAGCCAACAGGGAGGGACCGGGCGCAAAGTCCGGCAAAGCGCCATGATCCAAACATTTTCCGTCCGAGTGACCGTGGCCGCTGGCCGCAGCTTTGTCCGGCGTTCGGATGTGGTTTTGCAGGTTGGGCTCATGCCGGCGATGGTTGCGGCCTTTGCCGTGGCCTGCACGCTCGGCCTGTTGCCCACTGATGCAGCGGCGCAAGCAGCGAAAGCACCCGCCGCAACAGCTGCCGCAGCACCAGCGGCCAAACCGAGTGCCCCGCCGACTCCAGCCCAGCGCGCTTTTAATCGGGGCCTCGAAGCCTACAAGGCCGGCAAGCTCGCCCGCGCCATCGGCGCCTTCAGTTCGGCGCTATCGACCGGTGGCCTGGCGAGTTCGGACTTGGCCCGGACGCTCTATTTCCGCGGGCTCGCCTATCGCAAACAGGGCAAACCCGCCCAGTCGATTTCTGATTTGACGAGCGCCATCTGGCTGAGCGATGGGCTCGATCCGACAGAACGCGCCGATGCCATCGCAACCCGCTCGGCGGCCTACCGCGATGCCGGGTTGCCCGATCCGGGGGTGCCAGCGGGGGCGGCTTCGGTCGCGGCGGCGAGCCCCGCCGCTCCGGCGCCGGCTGCGTCAGCCACGGGCCGTACCGGCAACGGATGGCAGACAGCCGGAGTGCCCGAGGTCAAACCTAAGACGACGCCAGCGCCAGCTCCTGCCGCGCCGCCGGCTGCGTCGGGTTCGACGGGGATCGGCGGATTCTTTTCCAATTTGTTTGGCGGTGGATCCAGTTCCGCCTCGGCACCGGCACCTGAAGGCGAAGTGACGACGTCATCGACTGGCACCGCGCCGGCCGGTGCACCTTCGGCGGCGGTATCCTCGTGGAGCAGCGGCACGGAAGTGGCCGAGGGGCGTAAAGCGCGCGTGTCCGGAGGCCGGACGCAGACAGCGGCGCTGTCAGAGCCCGCGCCGGCTGCGGCGAAGGCCGCGGCGCCACTCAAGGGCAAGTACAAGCTGCAGGTCGCGGTTCTGCGATCAGAGGCAGAAGCCCGGCAGCTTGCTGCGAAGTTCGAGCGCGAGCACGCCGATAAGATCGGGCGGCGATCGACCGCCGTGGAGGAAGCCGTCTTCGGGAACATGGGCACATTCTACCGGGTCAACATCGGCCCGTTCGCGAATGCGGCCGAGCCCGGCAAGCTCTGCGACAGCCTGCGTCCCGGCGGCTACGATTGCCTTGTTGTGACGCACTAACCCCCAACACGGTGGCCCACGATCACGCGGGCCTACGGGGGCCGTGCCGTTGGCGATCGTCACGCAGCAGCGGTTGGTGTGTCCTGCACTCCAGCCATAAAGGGGCCGCCCGCGATGCGGGCACTCCAGCGCCGAAGGCTCAGGCGCCAAGGGCGCCCGGCG
>JAGRKS010000141.1:0-8284 GCA_020442185.1 Hyphomicrobiaceae bacterium | reverse complement strand
GCCCGAGCGCAGCTCGGAACAGCCGTGAGCGAAACCATGCAAGGCCGCTCAGGCGCCAAGGGCGACCGGCGCAAGCGTGCCGAGGAAAGAGGCTTCCTAGGCGAAAGTTTGATACAAATCGGGGCTTCTGCCGGGCGCGCGGGCGTGAAACAATGACACCGTTGCGGCGCGGGGTATGCGAACCGCTAGCTGGCCAGGACGTTGATGCGGGTCGGCCATGATGGTTGCAGCGGTAGCCGCGAACACTCGGTCGGCAACGACGGTGCACGCTCAAGCGCGTGTCAGGGACAAAACGGGTGGCGCTGAAGCGTCGCCATGGCGGTCATGGGCTCGAACTCACGGCAGACACCAGACGCCGGCCATCAGGGGGCGCGGCCGAAGACGGAGGCGGAGCTTCGCGACCGCCTGAAGAGCCTCGTCGAGGACGACGATCACGGCTGGCATCTTGGCGCCCGCCTGCGCAATTACTTTCTGACTGGCTTGATCATCGTCGGGCCGGTGACCCTGACGGTCTACATCATCTGGTGGCTGGTGAACGTCGCCGATGCCTGGTTCAAGCCGTTCGTGCCGAAGCAATACCTGCCGGATACCTATCTGCCCTTCGCCGTGCCGGGTGTGGGCCTCATCGTCGGCATCGGCGGTTTGACGCTGATCGGCGCATTGACCGCCAACCTGCTGGGACGCACGCTGATCAGCTACGGGGAGCTGATGCTCGGCCGGATGCCGATCGTGCGCAATGTCTATCGGGCGCTGAAGCAGATCTTCGAATCGGTCGTATCCGCCACGGACCCGAACCAGTCGTTCCAGAAAGTCGGCATCATCGAGTTTCCTTCCAAGGGGCTGTGGTCGATCGTGTTCGTGACCGGCGAGACGGGCGGCGAGATCATGGCGGCGCGGCCAGGCGGCAACGAGGAGCTCTATACGGTCTTCATGCCGACTGGCATCGTGCCGCCGACGGGCTTCATCTGCTTCGTGCCGCGCGATGCTGTGCAGTTCGTCAACATGAGCATCGAGGATGCCGCGAAGATCATCATCTCAGGCGGCATGGTGACGCCGACGCCGGGCCTGATCCAGCCCGGTGAAGCCCGGTTCACGTACGAAGCGGCAGCGACACGACCGGCGCCCGCCGTGGCGCCGCCTGGTGTCGCGGCAGCCGCGCCACCTCAGATCGCCGACGCCATCCGCCGTGCGAGCAAGCCGAAGCCCAGGTCGAGACGGTAGGCGGCTGTAGGAGCAGGAGTCGCTGGATTGGTCTGCTTCTGACCCTGAGCGGCTCTGAGCAGGGGCAGCATGGGGGGGGGGCGCGGTCGGACGCGCCGCAGCATCCTGCGGCTGTCGGGTGCTAGTCTGTCTCCAACTGAGTCACTTAGTCTGCTTCCAATCTGAAAGCTCTCGTCATGGCTGTATAGGGCCCGCAAGAGCAATGACATGATGCTTGCTAGGCTTTCGTTTGCGTTCCGGCTTCCATGTGTCGGTGATAACGCCCTTCTGCGCGAGGGCCACGCAAACATCCTTCACGTCTGTTTCCCGCAGCATAAAGGTCTGCATGACGGCGAGCGCAAGTGGCTCGAATTGATAGCTGCCGTTCGCCCGCAGAACTTCCACAATCCAGTTCGAGGCAAATCCCCGTAGCTCGGCAATGATCGTGTCGAGGGATTTCACGTCCGGCACGGTCGGCCCGCCGAACAGGTCGGCCATGCCGCTGCGCTCTGTCTGCTTGCGGTTCTTCGCGTCCTGCCGGAGCTTCTCGTGCTCGGATAGGGCCTTGTACTCGACGTTCCGGAACGTGCGCACGCCCTCGGCGTGGCGCGTGCCGTACACGATAAAGAAGTGCGGGCGGTCCTGTAGAGATCTATCGATGCAGGTGGACAGTACGGCGTCATAGCCGCCTTCCCTGCGCAGCACATCGCGGAAAAGCTGCTCGACGGCGATGCCCCGCGGCAGGTTCGGATCGAGTGTGTCGCGCCAGTTGGCTCCGCCAAGGATTTCACCGAGGGATGCGACGGTCGGAGGGTCGTCACTGGCCGCAAAGCGGTTGATGTGATCGAACATGAAATTGATGAGCACCTCGCTCGGGCGGCGCTTGAGCAAGGGGCGGATCACCTCGAACGGGTATCCCGTCCAGCCTGTCGGGTCGATAAAGATCAGCGGAAATGCCCGACCGTTAAAATGGAGCGCGTCGGGGACAAAGTCCTGAAAGCGGCCTTGGCGCGTCTCGATGATAAACCCGCCCTCGGGGTGGTGGTGCGGCGCGACGGCTGCCGCGAGTTTGGCGTAGGCCGCAGCATCTTCCTCGACAAAGAAGCACCGGATGATCTTGCGCTGCCCACGTAATTCCATGATGCGCTTTTGCACGTCCTTGAGGACGCGAATGGCGATCATGAAGGACGTATCCGAGTGATCGGCGGCGCGAGACTTCCACGGCCCCGAGAACCCATCAATATAGGCGAGTTCGTTCAATCCGCCTTGCAAGACCTTGAAGGCAAGTTCCTGCAAGTAGTGCTCTAGGATGAAATGTTTGGCCCGTGTCTGCTCACGGTCAACGTATAATCCCGTCATGGAGGGGCGATCCCTTGGGTGCCCTGCGGCTTACGGGGTGCCGAGGGGCTGCGCTTCGACTATCCGGCATCTGATTCCATTCGCGCCCGTCAAGCTCGCGCCCGCCGCTCTTGGGGCGATATCCACCCCATTGCTTGAAGAAAAAGGGCAATTTGGCCGCAACGCACTGGTCCCTGATCGAGCGCACCCAATCGGCCTGAATGGGCCGCGCCGATGGCCCGCTTTCACCACCCACGATTACCCAATCAATGTTGGTGAGGTCGATCTGGCCCAAGGGACCAATCAGGGGCTCGATGGACAGGAAGCGGATCGCGGCCTTGGTGTCGCGCATGTGCCGGATGCGCGAGGCCCTGCTGCCATCCTCGACGGAAGCGCCAACCCATAGGTGACGGGGCGGTGTGCGCTTGGCGTAGCGGGTGTTCATGTAATCCCGCAGCCGCGAGCTACGCTTGGTGAGAAGCTGGAAGGTGTGCCATTCGGCTCTCTCGATGGTGTCGAACACACGATCCACAAAGGCAGTCGGGACGCCCTTGTGGAATAGGTCGCTCATCGAGTTCACGAAAATCATCTTGGGTTGCCGCCATGAAAGCGGCTGCTCTACACGCTCCGGCCTGAGGGTGAGGTCGAAGCCATGCGTGAAGGGATGGTTTGGGACGCCCCGAAACCGCTCTGCGAAGCGTTCGGCATAGCAAAAATCGCAGCCAGCACTGATCTTTGTGCAGCCTGTGACGGGGTTCCAAGTGGCGTCCGTCCATTCAATTTCAGTGGTCGAGGCCATGAGAACACCTAGGGAACAATTTGCGCCGGTTGTCAATGGCGATGTCGTCGGCTTGGCACCTGTTACCGACGATTGCTCCGACAACAGTATCTTAAGGCCCACTTAGCGGAGCATTCTGCGAATGACCCAAATTTGTGCAGCACGACGCGTATTGCGCGCATGTCCCCTCCTGCCCAAAGCGGTTGTCGTGAATGCGGCATCCCCACGTCACGCGGCTCTGAACAGCCGCACGGCCTCGTCGCATTCGAACAGATAGAGGAGGGTGCGCAGCGCGGTGCCGCGCGGCGTCTCGAGTTTCGGGTCGCTGTCGAGCACCATGCGGGCGTCATCGCGCGCGGCGGCAATCAACAGCTCGAACCCCGGCACGTTGGCGACACGAAACTCGGGCAGTCCGGATTGCCGCGCACCCAAGACCTCGCCGCCGCCGCGCAGTTCGAGATCCTTTTCGGCAATCAGAAACCCGTCCTCCGTCTCGCACATCATCGCGAGCCGTGCTTCGGCGGTTTCGCCGAGCGGTGGCTTGTAGAGCAACATGCAGAAGCTCTCGCGCACACCGCGGCCGACGCGACCGCGCAACTGGTGCAACTGCGCGAGGCCGAAGCGTTCGGCGTGCTCGATCACCATGATGTTGGCGTTGGGTACGTTGACGCCCACCTCGATGACAGTGGTGGCGACGAGCACCTTGAGCTGGTTCGACGCGAAGGCCGCCATGGTCTCGTCCTTCGCGGCGGGCGACATGGCACCATGCAGCAGGCCTACAGTTTCGCCGAGGCGTTGCACGAGATGGGCATGGCGTTCCTCCGCGGCCGCAAGATCGCTCACCTCCGAGCTCTCGATCAACGGGCAGACCCAGTAGACCTGAGCACCTTCCTCGATCTGGGCGCGGATGCGCTCGATGATGCGCTCAATGGCGTCGATCGGCAGCGATCGGGTGACGACAGGCTTGCGACCCGCCGGCTTCTCGGTCAACCGCGACACGTCGAGATCGCCGTAGTGGGTCATCAGCAGCGTGCGCGGTATCGGCGTCGCCGTCATCACCAGAACATTGGCGCCACCGCCGCCGCCCTTGGCCTGCAAGGCGAGGCGCTGGTGAACACCGAAACGGTGCTGTTCGTCGATGACCGCGAACGCCAGATCGCGAAAGACCACGTCGTCCTGGAACAAGGCGTGCGTGCCGATGACGATGTCGATCGCGCCTTGGCTCAAGCGCTCGAGAACATCGCGGCGCGCGCGGCCCTTCTCGCGTCCGGTGAGCACATCGACCGTCATGCCGGCGGCGGCGGCGAGCGGCGCGATCGTCTCGAGATGCTGGCGCGCCAAAACTTCGGTCGGCGCCATCAGGCACGCCTGACCGCCAGCCTCGACGGCAATGGCCATGGCCATGAGGGCAACGACGGTCTTGCCGGAGCCGACGTCGCCCTGCAGAAGGCGCAGCATGCGGTGCGGGGCCGCCATATCCTCTTCGATCTCGGCGAGAGCTGAGACCTGCGAGCCGGTGAGCGAGAAGGGGAGTGCCGCGCGGACCGCGGCTCTGAGGCGCCCGTCGCCTGACACCGCGCGGCCGTGCTGGGCGCGGGCCTGCTGGCGAACGAGGCCGAGCGCGAGTTGGCCGGCAAGCAGTTCGTCATACGCGAGACGCTGCCAGGGCATGGACCCGGGCGAGACGTCCGCTGCATCCGTCGGGATATGCAACCGTTCGACACAGTCACGGAACGCTGGCCAGCCGCGCTCGGCCAGCCAATCGGGCTGCTGCCATTCGACGAGTTCGGGCAGCCGCTGGACCGCCTGCCGCGCGGCCTTGGTCAACACCTTCCCCGAAAGCCCAGCTGTCAACGGATAGATCGGTTCGAGCAGGGGCAGTTCATCGCGCTGATCGGGGCCGACGATATAGTCGGGATGCGCCATTTGCAGCGTTTCGCCGTAGCGCTCGATGCGGCCCGAGATATAGCGCTCCTCGCCGACGGGAAGCTGGCGTTCGAGAAATTTTCGCTCGGCATGGAAGAATACGAGATCGAGGCGGCCGCCGTCGTCCTCGACGGTGACCTTGTAGGGCGCCTTGGCGTTGCCGCGCGGCGAAGGCTTGTGGCGGACGACCCGTACCTTGAGCGTGACGATGGCACCCGCCACAGCATCGGCGATGGCGGGCTCCGTACGCCGGTCGATGACCCCTGTCGGCAGATGCCAGAGTACGTCGACGACGCGCGGCTCACGAACGCCGGGCGGCAGCGCGAACGCCTTCTTCATGAGCGTGACGAGGCGCGGCCCGATCCCCGTCAGGGATTGAGCGGAAGCAAACAGCGGTTCAAGCGCGCTCGGGCGCATCGGTGGGGGGTGCTCCGGCATTCTGTACGGGCGCAATAGCCGCAGGCGGGTCGTTGCCCCTGTCTGCTTTGCGGAACGCGCATCAGGCGCTATACAGCCTCGCAGAACCTTGAGCAAAGCGGGCGCTCGACCGGGCGTCAAGCTCCGGGAACTCTTTTCAACGGTCGAATGAACGACGGGTGGGCCATCCAAGTGAGCGACGACCTCGAGACCCGGCGGCGGCGCGCCCATTATCGCGCTCACCATCGTGGGACCAAGGAAATGGACTGGCTTGTCGGACGCTTTGCCGATGCCCACCTCGAGGCGATGGCCGGGCCGGCCCTCGCCCGGTTCGAGAAGTTCTTGGAAGTCCCCGATCCCGAGTTGCAAAGCTGGATCCTCGAGCCAGCGCGTGCCGGGGAGAGCGAGTTTCGACCGCTGATCGAGGATATTCGCCGCTTCCACGGTCTTGCGGCCGCGGATGGCGGGGGCGGGTAGGCGGGGCCAGATTGGAACGTCCACCACTGGCTCGCCGGTGCCGAACACGCCCGGCAAGGCGGTTCGAGGCGCCCGTCGGGCGATGAGCGGTGGTCAGTTCCCCGAGGCCTCGATTTGGCGGTCACTCGGGGGCGGCACGAGGCGGGCTACCCACAGTGAAAATTCACCTGACGACGGATCATGACGTGACGCGAACCGAGACAAGCGAGATTTCCACCATTTCCGGGAGCATAACGGGCGAGATGACGCTCGCGGGCGTGCCGGAAGGACTCGATGCTCTGGTGCTGGCGGAACTTGTCGGCCAGGCCGCTGGCAATGGCATGCAGTCGAGCACGCTGCTGCATATCGTGCGCGACGACCGCAGGCTCGAGAGCCTCAGCCAGCAGCTTGCATTCTTCGCAGCCAACGTCCGCGTCATTACATTTCCGGCATGGGATACGGTTCCCTACGATCGCGTCGGCCCCAACGCCGACATCGTCGCCGAGCGCATGGCGGCGCTGGCCAAGCTCGTCGTCGCGGCCGGCCGCCATCCGACGATCGTACTCGCCACGGTCGCCGCCGTGCTTCAGCGACTGCCTCCGCGCGCTTTCATCAAGGCATCGATGAAGCAGGTCGCGCCGGGCCAGCGCATCGATCTCAAGCGATTGACGGAACGCCTGCAAGTGCTCGGCTATCAGCGTACCGGCACGGTGATGGAGCCGGGCGAGTTCGCCGTGCGTGGCGGCATTCTCGACGTCCACCCGCCCGGCCGCACCAACCCGGTACGGCTCGATTTCTTCGGTGACACGCTCGAGAGCATCAAGACGTTCGACGTCGAGACCCAGCGCACGATGAAGCCGGTGCAGAAGCTCGTGCTGCTGCCGATGTCGGAAGTTGCGCTCGGCGACGAAGCGACGGCACTGTTCCGGCGCCGCTACGTTGAGCTCTACGGCGGCGCAACGGGCGATGATCCGCTCTATGAGGCGGTCAGTTCCGGCCACCGTTATCCGGGCCAGGAGCATTGGCTGCCGCTGTTTCATGAGCAACTCGAAACCCTGCTCGACTATCTCCCGGGCGTCACCGTCGCTTTCGATCACATGGCGGACGAGGCGATCCGCCAGCGTTTCGAACTGATCGCGGAACACTACGACGCCCGGCTCGATGCACGCGAAGCGGAAACCTTCGGCGCGCCACCCTATAAAGCCGTTCCGCCCGGTATGATGTTCCTCGACGGCGAAGCCTGGGCTGGGGCGTTGGCAGGCCATCGCCTGTTCAGATTGTCGCCCTTCGCCCACCCCGAGGCCGCCAACGTCAGATCCTGGAACGGACGGACGGGCCGCAATTTCGCGGCCGAGCGCCAAGCAGCCGACGTCAACGTCTTCGATGCCGTCGTCCGCCATATCCGCACTGAGCACGAGGCCAATCGGCGGGTCGTGGTCGCGACCTGGACGCCGGGCGCGCGTGAGCGGCTTTCCGCACTGCTGGCCGACCATGGCCTCGAGGATATGCAGAAGGTCGAGACATTCGACGAGGTGCGCGGCCTTTCCGCCGGCTTTACCGCGCTCGCAGTCGTCGGCATAGAACAAGGCTTCGAAACACCCGACGTCGCGCTCCTGTCGGAGGAGGATATCCTCGGCGATCGTCTGGTCCGCCCGCGACGCAAGGCGCGGCGTGCCGCCGATGTGCTGACCGAGGCAACGAGCCTATCGGTCGGTGACCTCGTCGTGCATGCCGATCACGGCATCGGCCGCTTCGTCGACCTGAAAACGATCACCGTGCTCGGCGCCGCACACGACTGCCTCGAACTTGCCTATCACGGCGGCGACAAACTTTTCCTGCCCGTCGAGAACATCGAACTGCTGTCGCGCTACGGCGCCGACGACGGCACCGCCCAACTCGACAAGCTCGGCGGCGTTGCGTGGCAAACGCGCAAGGCGCGGCTGACGAAACGGCTGCGCGAGATCGCCTCCGAACTCATCAAGATCGCGGCACTCCGTCAACTCAAGGAAGCGCCGGCGATCGCTCCTCCCGCCGGCGCGTTCGACGAGTTCGTCGCGCGCTTTCCCTTCGAGGAGACGGAGGATCAGGCGGCAAGCATCGAGGCCGTCATCGAGGATCTCAACACGGGCCGGCCCATGGACAGGCTGGTGTGCGGCGACGTCGGCTTCG
>JAGRKS010000140.1 GCA_020442185.1 Hyphomicrobiaceae bacterium | reverse complement strand
TAGGCGTCATACCAGCTGTCGACGAGCATCGCCTTCAGCGGCTTCGTCGCGTCGCCCGATGGCGGCGGCAGGCGCTTGACCACCGCTTCGAGAACGGCGGCAACGTTGAGGCCGGTCTTGGCCGAGATCGGCACCGCGTCCGAGGCATCGAGACCGATCACGTCCTCGATCTGGCTCTTGACCCGTTCGACGTCGGCGGCCGGCAGGTCGACCTTGTTGAGAACCGGCAGAATCTCGAGGTTATTGTCGAGCGCGGTATAAACGTTGGCGAGCGTCTGCGCTTCCACGCCCTGCGAGGCATCGACGACCAGGATTGCGCCCTCGCAGGCCGCGAGCGAGCGCGACACCTCGTAGGCGAAATCGACGTGGCCGGGGGTGTCCATCAGGTTGAGCTGATAGGTCTTGCCGTCCTCGGCCTTGTAGTCGAGGCGCACGGTCTGCGCCTTGATCGTGATGCCGCGTTCGCGCTCGATGTCCATCGAGTCGAGAATTTGCTCCTTCATCTCACGGTCCGACACGTTCCCGCAGAGCTGGATCAGCCTGTCGGACAATGTCGATTTGCCGTGATCGATGTGGGCTATGATGGAAAAGTTGCGGATCAGCGATGTGTCGGTCATGAGCGGCTCATTACCACCGGCCTGCGGGCACGGGAAGCGCGAGTTTTGGGCGTTGCCGAAGCGCCGCAGGCATGGCGTGCCCGCCGGCCGGCGCCGGCCGGCGGTTTCTGCGGCGCTGGATGGAACGACGCTGGACATCGTCCGGATCGCGGCTCGGCCGAGCACGCTATCCAAACGGTCTATTTGGCCTCAATTTCCTTGACGCCGCAGGAACAAATGTCCCATACGAGCGGTTGACAGCGCTAAAACTGCAACAGGGAGTATGCCAGCATGGCAGCCGATTATTCAGCTCAGTCCATGAAGGACATGAACGAAGAGGCACGCCGCGCCATGGGAGCGGCATTCGATGCCCTCAACGATTGGCGGAACGAGATGGCGAGTGCAAACGAGCGCTATTCCGCCCGCGTCTTCGATCAGATGTCGACGGCGACCCGCGCCATGGGTTGGCCGGAAGAGATGGTGGGCGCGACCCGCCAGCAGCTGCAGAACGCATCTCGCATGCAGCTGCAGATGATGGAGCAGGTCATGGACGTCTGGAAGTCGCAGCTTCGCGATCCGTCCGCCCAGATGCAGATGCCGGCGGATTTCATGCGCGGCATGCCGGATTTCACCAAGGGCTTCGGCGAGATGGGAAATTTCGGCAACATGTCGACGGCACCCTTCCAGTTCTGGATGCAGGCCGCCGAGATGTGGCAGAAGAACTGGGCGTCGGCCATGTCGCTCTGGATGAAGGGTCCGCAAGGACTGTCCGAGATGATGGAGCAGATGCGCCGCGATATGGGCGGCCGCTGAGCGCCAGACTGCCGTTTGGCGTCACAAGCTCGCGCGATGCTGGCGTTGGGTGACGATTGCTGCGAGCCAAAAGTTTTCGGGATCAAAGCCGCCGCGGGTGCCAAACGCCTGCGGCGGTTCGCGTTCAGGCACGACGGCGAGGTGGTTGACCAGGATGTTACGATCTGGTTCGCCACGTCGCCATGTGACGGCACTCGCCCGATATGTGCGACGGGTGGGAGGCCGACGCGAGGGAGTCCGCGGCGGGGCGTGCCGATGCCGTCACGATTGCCGCAATACGGACGACTTGCTTGCCGAATGTCTCCCCGCCCTTGACGTGCGCGATCGTCTCGGCACACTGCCCCCCGATTTTCCCTGCAGCCGACTGTCGTCGAAGAGGAATTGAATGCGACCGAGCCTGTCTTATGGCGCCGCCATCATGTTCGCCCTCGCGACCGCCGCGACCAGCGCGAATGCGGCTGCGCCCGGCGGTTTCAAGGAGAACCCGCGCGATTGCCGCAACACCGGCAACTTCAGCAGCTGGATCACCGGCTTCAAGAAGGAAGCCATGGCGTCCGGCATCTCGAAGCGCACGATCGCCCGCGCGCTCGATGGTGTGTCGCTCGACGAAGGGGTTATTCGCCGCGACCGTCGACAAGGCTTTTTCGCGCAGAGCTTCTTGTCGTTCCAGAAACGTCTTGCGACCGATAACCGCGTCGTCGCGGGACGCCGCAAGATTGCGGCTCACAAGGCGACGTTCAATCGCGCGGAACGCGAATTCGGCGTCCCGCCCGAGGTCATTACCGGCTTCTGGGCGCTCGAAAGCGACTTTGGCAAGGGCATGGGCAACCTGCCGGTGCTGCGATCGCTGGTGACGCTCGCCTACGACTGCCGGCGTGGCGAAATGTTTACAGCCGAACTGCACGCGGCGCTCAAGATCATCGATCGTGGCGATCTCGAACCCGGCGACATGATCGGTTCGTGGGCGGGCGAACTCGGCCAGACGCAGTTCCTGCCGACGCGCTACCTCGAGCACGCGATCGACTACGATGGCGACCGCCATGCCAACCTGTTCCGCTCCGACGACGATATCATCGGCTCGACGGCGAATTACATGAAGCACCTTGGCTGGCGAGCCGGTGAGCCATGGATCGAGGAGGTCGTCTTGCAAGGAGACCTTCCCTGGAAGGAGGCGGATCTCGCCGTCAAGCATCCGCGCTCGACGTGGAGCAAGTGGGGCGTGACGCGCCGGAACGGCAAGGCGCTGCCGAACGACGGTATGCCGGCTTCCCTCCTGCTGCCGATGGGCCGCAACGGTCCGGCTTTCCTCGCCTACAACAACTTCGGCATTTATCTGCTGTGGAACCAGTCGCTCACCTACGCGACGACAGCCGCCTATCTTGCAACGCGCATCGCCGGTGCCCCGACGATGAGCAGCGGTCGCGGCCCGACAGACGATCTCGATGGTGATCAGACGAAGGAATTGCAGCGTCAGTTGATCAAGCGTGGTTTCGACGTCGGCGCGGTCGATGGCCTCGTCGGCGAGAAGACGCGGTCGGCGGTGAAGGCCATGCAACTCCGCTTCGATCTGCCGGCGGACAGCTATCCGACGTCCGAGCTCCTGAACATGCTGCGCCGCGACCGCTGACAAGGCGCGAAGGCGCAGCGCATCTGCGAGGCCTCACGGTGTTTTCGATATTCGCGGCCGTGGCGCCTGTGTTCGCGCTGATCGTCGTCGGTCATGTCGTTCGCAAGGCACTTGTCGACGTCCCCGAGTTCTGGGGCGGCGCCGATCGGCTCGCATACTGGGTTCTACTGCCGGCCCTCCTGTTCAACAAGATCGCGACGATGACCGTATCGGCCGATTTCATCGGACCTTATGCGGCGGTCGTTTCGTCGGGCTTCCTTGCTGCTTTTGCGTTCGCCATGGTGGCGTCCTGGGCGCTGGGATTTGCGGGGCCCGTCGCAAGTTCCGTCGTGCAGGGCGCATCGCGCCACAATACGTTCATCGCGCTCGCCGTGACCGAGCGCCTGTTCGGCGCGGCAGGCCAGGCGGCGGCTTATCTCGCATCCTCGCTGCTGATCCCCGTCACCAACATCGCCGTCGTCGTCGCCATTGTCGTCCTGCATCAGACGGCAACCGGTGCGGCGAGCATCACGCGTGCGGTGCTGCGCGATATCGTCCGCAACCCGCTTCTGATCGCCGTCGCCCTGGGTGCGGTCTTCAACATCGCAGGTGCCGGCCACACGCCTGTCGTCTACGAGGCGACGGACCTTCTCGGACGCGCGGCACTGCCTGTCGTATTGTTGTCGATCGGCGCCAGCATCCGCTTCGAGGGTTTGCGCGCCGCACTCGCCCCCCTCGCCGTCGCGACGATCGGCAAGATGGTGGTGTTCCCAATCGTCATTCTGGCAGCCGCAATCGCAGCGGGCTTGTCGCTGGTGCCGGCGAGCGTGGCGATGATCTACGGCGCGTGCGCCACGGCCACGTCGTCCTACGCGCTCGCCCGGCAGATGGGTGGCGATGCTCCGCTTGCCGCGACCATCGTCACCATGCAGACGCTCGCCTGCTTCGTCACGATACCGATCGCAGTCCTCGCAGCCCGCTGGGTATTCGGCTGACGCAACACTAGGCCGGGCTGCGACCGCCGCCGGCTGCCAGGGCGATCAGTGAAGCTTGACGTGCGGCTCGGTGCGCCGTGTCAGCGTGCGCGATATCGTATCGAGCGCCACTTTGGTGAAGCCGTGCAGCGCCATCAGGTGCATCTTGTAGAGCGAGCGGTACATCAGCTTGGCGAATAGGCCCTCGATCATCATGCTGCGTCCGGCAATGAAGCCCATCAAGCTGCCGACCGTCGAATAGTGACCGAGTGACACGAGCGAACCGAAGTCGCGATATACGAAAGGTGTCAGCGACGCGCCGGACATCCGCTTGCGGATCGCGCCAAGGACGTGTGACGCCATCTGGTGCGCCGCCTGAGCGCGCGGCGGAATTGCGGTTTCAGATCCCGCGGGCACCAGATAGGCGCAGTCGCCGATGGCGAAGATGTCGTCGTCGTTGGTTGTCTGCAACGTATCGCGCACGACGATCTGGTTGGCCCGGCTGATCTCGAGGCCGTCGAGGCGAGCCAGAACATCCGGTCCTTTGACGCCCGCGGCCCACACGACGAGTTCTGAGGCGATGGTATCGCCGTTGGCCAGCTTGACGCCGTCGGCCGTTACTTCGGTGACGCGCGCCCCTGTGCGGACATCGACGCCAAGGCCCTTGAGGATGTCGGACGTCGCGACCGAGAGCCGCTCGGGCAATGCCGGAACGATGCGTGGCGCCGCCTCGATGAGCGTGATCTTGATGTCCTTGTCGGGGTCGATGCGGTCGAGCCCGTAGGCGACGACGCCGCGCACGGTCCTATGCAGTTCGGCTGAGAGCTCCGTTCCCGTCGCGCCGGCGCCGATGATCGTCACGTTGAGCTGCCCGGGGCGGATCGGCTCGGCCTGCGTGTGGGCGCGGATGCACGCATTGATGAGGCGCCGGTTGAAGCGTTCCGCCTGCTCCGGTGTGTCGAGCATGATGGCGTGCTCCTTGACGCCCGGCGTACCGAAGTCGTTCGAGATGCTGCCGACGGCGAGCACCAGCGTATCGTAGCGCAGCGAGCGCTTCGGCGTGACCTGTCGGCCTTCCTCGTCGAAGGTCGCCTCGAGATGAACCGTCTTTTCCTTGCGGTCGAGGCCGATCAACTCGCCATATCGATAGCGAAAGCCGCTCCAGTGGGCTTGGGCGAGATAGTCGAGTTCGTGTCGGCCGACGTCCATGCTGCCGGCTGCGATTTCGTGCAGGAGCGGTTTCCAGATGTGCGTCCGCGCCTTGTCGATCAGTGTCACGCCAGCCTTGCCGCGACGGCCGAGCTTGCGGCCGAGCTGTGTCGCAAGCTCGAGTCCGCCAGCGCCGCCGCCGACGACAACGATCTGGTAGAGGCCGGGGGCGGAGATCGGCGGCAGCGCCGGATCGGGACGCTTTGCGACGGTTGCCATGGCACGCCTTTCTCTTTTCGTTGGCTGTCACGAGATGCGTTGAGCATGCCAGTCACAGCAAGTCTTGCCGTCGGATGGTATAGCACTTTCGGCCGTGTGCCGTTTCAGACGTACCGCGGACACGCGGGAGGGGGGCCTCGCGTCCAAGGGAATGGCAGGCGCGTGTGTCCCGTTACTGAGATTTGCTTTCCGGCGCTGCTTGGGCCCCGAGCAAATGACAGAACCATAGGGAATACTAGCTGCGGATCTCGCCGCCGGTCGCCTTCGTCACCGCCGCGATGATCTTCTGCGAGACGGCCTCAATCTCCTTTTCGGTGAGGGCCTGCTCGCGCGGTTGCAGCGTCACCGCGATGGCGAGCGATTTCTTGCCTTCCTCCGCAAGCCGGCCCGCCTCGAAAACGTCGAACACGTCGACGTCGCGGATCAGCGCCTTGTCGGCACCCGTTGCCGCGCGGACGACATCGCCAGCTGCGACATCGCGACCGACGATGAAAGCGAAGTCACGTGAAAGCGGCATCAGGTTTATGCCTTCGAGCGGCGGCCTGGCGCGCGTTGCCTTGCGCTTTTCGGCCGGCAAGGAATCGACGAACACCTCGAACGCAACCACGGGTGCGTCGATGTCCAGCGCCGCCAGCGTTGCCGGATGAACCTCGCCGAAGTGCGCGAGAACGACCTTCGGGCCGAGACGGAGCGTGCCTGAACGGCCGGGATGATAGTAGCCGGGAGCGTCACGCACGATCTGCGGTTTCGACGGATCGAAACCGAGCGCGGCAAGCAGGGCCGCGACATCGGCCTTGGCGTCGAAGGCATCGACGGTGGCGGTCGTACCGGACCAATGGCGTCCGCTGCCCATAAGGCGCGCCGTTCCCATGCGGACGCCCGCCGCCGATGTGAATTGATCCTCCGGCCGGGTGCCGCGGTAGGATTGCCCGACCTCGAACAGCGCGGCATCGGCCAAGCCGCGATTGGCATTGCGGCGTGCCGCCTTGAGCAACTCGGGCAGCAAACTCGGACGCATCGACGACATGTCGACGGACATCGGATTCGATAGATCGAGGGCGTTGTCGCCGCCGCCGAACATCAGGGCTTCGGACTTCGGGATGAACGACCACGTCACGGCTTCGACCAGGCCGCGCGTGGCGAGTGTGCGGCGGGCCTTGCGGACGCGGCGCTGCACGTCCGTCAGCACGGGCCGCGCGACACCAGCGGGTCGCGGCAATGGCGTCGACGGGACGGAATCGATGCCGGCAATCCGCACGACTTCCTCGACGAGATCGGCGGGGCCGTCGACGTCGGGCCGCCAGCTTGGAACCGCGGCCTTGACCGTCATGCCCTTGCCGGTGAGCCGGAAGCCGAGCGCCTCGAGTGTCCGGCGCATGTCGGCTTCGGGCAGCACAAGTCCGGTGAGGCCCACAACGCGGCCGAGATCGAATTCGATCGTGCGGCTGGTGTCGGGCACCTTGCCGGCGACGGCGGCCTTCGACGGCGTGCCGCCGCAGATCTCGAGGATCATCGCCGTTGCGAGGTCGAGGCCTGGCATCACCGATTGCGGATCGACGCCGCGCTCGAAGCGGTAGCGCGCATCCGAGACGATGCCGGTCTTGCGACCCGTCGTCGCGATGCGGACCGGATCGAACCATGCGCTCTCGATCAGCACGTTCTGGGTCGCGTCCGTGCTGCCCGAAGCTTCGCCACCGATGATGCCAGCGAGCCCAAGTGGGCCGCTGTCATCGGCGATGACACACATCGTCTCGTCGACCGTGTAGGTCTTGCCATCGAGCGCGAGGAACGATTCACCGGACGTGCCGAGCCGCGCCTTGACGCCGCCCCGCAGCTTGTCGGCGTCATAGACATGCAGCGGCCGGCCGAGGTCGTAGCTGATGTAGTTGGTGACGTCGACGAGTGCATTGATCGGCCTGAGGCCAATGGCCTCGAGTCGCGCCCGAAGCCAGGCAGGCGAAGGGCCGTTCTTGACGCCGGCGATGTAGCGGCCAGCGAACACCGGGCATGCGTCAGCTGTCTCCGCGCTGAAGTCGAGCGAGATGCCGACCGGCGATGTCTTGGTGCCGTCGACCTTGCCGAGCGAGCGAGCGGGTTTCAGCGTGCCGAGGCCCGCCGCTGCGAGATCGCGGGCGATGCCGCGCACGCCGGTGCAGTCCGGCCGGTTCGGCGTCAGCTTGACTTCGATCACGGCATCGTCGAGACCGAGCGCCTCGACATATCGCGTGCCGATCTTGGCCGCATGCGCCTCGTCGACCTCGATGATGCCGTCGCTCTCGCCCGAAAGCTGCAGCTCGGCGGCCGAGCACATCATGCCGTTCGAAACGATGCCGCGCACCGGCTTCTTCTCGAGGGTGATGTCGGAGCCTGGAATATAGGTGCCGAGCGGCGCGAACACGCCGAGCATGCCGGCCCGCGCATTGGGCGCGCCGCACACGACTTCCATCGGCGGCTTGCCTGGTGCGATTTCGACTTGCAGCACACGCAGCCGGTCGGCGTTCGGATGCTGCTTGGCCTCGAGCACGCGCGCGATGGTGAAGCCGCCGAGCTTCGCCGCCGGGTCCTCGACCGATTCGACCTCGAGACCGATCGCTGAAAGCGTCTTGTCGATGACATCGAGCGTCGCGTCGGTGTCGAGGTGGTCCTTGAGCCAGGAGAGCGTGAATTTCATCTCGGAACAGATCCTTGCGTGGCGTGCACGTTGTCGTGTCGGACGTGAAGGTTGTCAATCGCGCGGAGCGGCGGATTGCTGCTTCTGGATGGCATGCAGTTTCGCCCAGATCCACACGAACGAAACCGCGATACGGATGAGCGTCAAGCCATAGTAGATGCGGAACACGAAGCAGTACCAGACGAACCACCGCATCGCGCGGTTCATGTGGATGACACTCACGGAGAGTTCGAAATGCTCCATGATGTCGAAGAAGCC
>JAGRKS010000139.1 GCA_020442185.1 Hyphomicrobiaceae bacterium | reverse complement strand
GGATCTGGCCGGCGTGCAGGTCGAGGGTCAGGACGCGGTCCGCCCCGGCGCGCTCGATCAGGTTGGCGACGAGCTTCGCCGAGATCGGCGTTCGGGGGCCCGGTTTGCGGTCCTGCCGGGCATAGCCGTAATAGGGAATGACGGCCGTCACGCGCCACGCCGATGCCCGCTTCAGGGCGTCGATCAGGATCAACAATTCCATGAGGTTGTCATTGGCCGGAAACGATGTCGACTGCATCACGAAGACGTCCTGCCCGCGGACGTTCTCCTGAATCTCGACAAAAATTTCCATGTCGGCGAAACGCTTCACCTGGCTCTTGGCCAGCGGCACTTTCAGATAGCCGGCGATAGCCTCAGCCAGCGGACGATTGCTGTTGCCCGCGACGAGTTTCACGCTAGGACCACTTCGTCCGGGTTCCGCCCGCGCGTCAAAGGGCATTATGGCAACTCCGCCGCTGTTCTATGACGCGGTGTCTAGCAAGAGGGCCCGGGCGTGTAAACGGCCCGAGCCCTCCTACAATCTCTATTCCGGTGCAAAGCGCTTTTTCCGCGACGCTTGAAGGCGTCGGGCCGATCAGTTCTTGCCCGGCAGCAATTTCAGGATGCCTTGCGCTGCTGCGGCTGCTGCGGCATCGGCCGTCGCCCCCCAGGCACCGTCGAGCGAGCCTGCCTGGATCTCGTTCTTCTGTGAGACCGTGCCGACCTTCTCGCCGTTCGGCTTCTTGACGTGCCAGTCGATCTTGATCGGCTGCTTGCCGTCCTTGGTCTGGCCGACGTCGACGACGCCTTCAACACGGTAGGTGCCGCCCGTGCTGGCATTCGCGAGCGAGACGCCGGACCGGGACAGTTCGCGCTGGAGCGCGCTGGTCAAGGATATGCGGCCGTCACCCGGGGCACCCGACACGTTCGGGATGAAGGCCGTCACGTTGCCTTCGCGGCCGATGCTACCGGTGGTCGGCCCGGCGGCAGGCGCTGCAAGTGCGGCGGAGCGGGTGCTAGTGCTGACGGGCGTCGTCGCTGCAACGGGCACCGCGCTGGCTGCTGGTGCGCCCTTTCCAGGCATCCAGGCGGCGACCTGGCTCGCGGTCTTATTCGAAATCGTCTCGATCACGGCCGGCGAAACAGCCGACCACGGATCTCGCGCCTGAGCGCTGCCGACGATTTCTTCACCCGTGATGCGATTGACGCGCTGGCCGGCCGGATCTGTGACGTCCCAGATGTAGGACACTTTGATACCGGCCTTCTCGCGCGCCGAGACGACATAGCCGCGCAGCGTATAGTCCGACTTGTCGGACGTGTTCTGTACGACTGATACGTTCTGCTTCGCCAGCGCGCTCGAAAGGCTGGACTGCATCTGTTTCGCGACGGCATCGGGCGCGCCGATCACAGGCGCGATCACCAGACGCATCGCCGAAGTTGAAGGCGCGGTCGGCTGCCCTGCGATTTCGGTCTGCGGTCCTGCCGGTGTGGCCGAACCGAGTAGATTGCTTCCGGTCTCGCAGCCAGCAAGCGCCAGTCCCAACATCGCGAAGGCACCCGCGCGCGTCATCGATCTCATGGCACGAAATGCCGCGGCAGCATCAATGGTCGTCACGATGACGTCCCCCTCTCAAATCTGACCCGCTGTGCTTCCGGCGACCGACGTACGAACTTTGCGGCCTCGAACTCCCCTCGTAACCGGTACTCTTGAACCTACGGCATAGCGAAGCATCGGGATACCTGTCCATATCCGATCCGCGGTTCTTCGCCATCGCCCCCTGTTGATCGCGGTTCAAGGTGAACAACACTGTGGATTGTGCGCTTATGCCACGACAATGGCAGAGATTTGGCGGCCGTAGTCGCCTTCGCCGCGGTGGCAGGCGCGCCGATAGCTGAAGAATTTCGATTCGTTCTCGTAGGTCGATTGGGTGACGTTCTCGATTTTTGCGAGTCTCAGGCGGCCGAGCCGCCCCTCGACGTATCCCGGCAGGTCGAAGAAGGCGCGCGGTTTACCGTGTCTGCGGCGGAGAAATGCGGCCGCGCCGGCATCGCGGCCGGTGACATCGGTCTCGAAATCAGGTCCGACCTCGTAGGCGTCTGGTCCGATGCAGGGTCCGACGGCCGCGATGATCCGGCCGCGTACGGCGCCGCTCTCCTCCATTTTGACGACGGCCGCTTCACAGATGCCGCTGACGGCGCCGCGCCAGCCGGCATGCGCCGCTGCAACCACCCGCGCGACGGGATCGGCGAACAGGATCGGGCAGCAGTCGGCCGCGAGGGCGCCGATCACCAAGCCTGGCACCGTGGTCACCACGGCATCCGCCTTGGGCAATGCGTCGGGCGGCGGCGGGCCGTCGATCGCCACGGCAACCGCGCTGTGGGTTTGGTAGAGTGTCACGACGGGGGCGCCGGGCTGACCGAGATGACTGGCCACCCGGTGGCGGTTCTCGATGACGTGCTCGCGCTTGTCGTTGGAGCCGAGGCCGCAGTTGAGTCCGGCGTAGATTCCCGACGATACGCCACCGTCACGCGTAAAAAACCCGTGGCGGATGCCGGGCAGCTCAGCGAGGGCGGCGGCAAGGCAAGGTTGAAGCAATTGCGTGTTAGGCACGTAGTCTCCGAGGTTCTCTACGCCCACGTTACCGGAGCGCGGCGATGTGCGCCACCCGTCCACCGCGACTGAGGCGTTCGACGCACCGGCCACGGCATGACCGAGGAATGCGGGTGAAACATTAGAACTCTGGTTAGAGCCCTGGCAGCGGCGGCAGGCTCGCCGAGCGCACCGCGATGGCCTTGAAGCGGTCACCCATGCCGGGCACAGCCATCAAACGGTGGACGCCGGCCTCGATCTCGGCGGCCTTTCCAGGATTGGCGCTCATCAGCCGCGAGGCGCGCTCCATGATGCCGAGCGCGCCGAGGAACTCCGCTTGCGTCACCGGACCGTCGATGGCGACGTGCGGGCTTGCGTCACGGCAGGCAGCAGCGAACATCTCGAAATCGACGTGCGCTGTGATGTCGCTGTCACCCGGTGCATAGAGCGGCGAGACGAAGCGATGACGCTCGACGGCCTGCAGCGTCTCGCCCGGCCCCGAGGTCGTATAGCCGTAGTCGATGAAGAGTGCCGCGAATGGTATCGAGTCATCGAGCTGGCCGAGGATCGTCTTCGCGATCAGGCTCGAGGCGGCGTTGCGCTCCTGAATCTCGCCCACCCTCGGATCGATGCCGGTCGTCGAAGTCGGTGAGAAGGCGCCATCGGGTTGCTCGCGAACGGTGAAAACGAGCCGGTCGTCCCGGTCGAGACCGACGGTGCGTTCATGCCATGCCGCGCCGCGCCATTCCCACTGCCCGATCGGCTGCGCGTCGAGGTACTCGTTGGCGATGATGATCGTCGGGCCTTGCGGCACGCCGCCGTAACACCCCAGTGCGCTGGCCGCCTCGTCGTGCCAGCGGGCGTTGGGTGCCAGCGAGGCCAGCGCGCGCCGCTGCTGGTCGCGAAGCGTTGCGTTGCTCTCGATCAGGTGGACGTCCGCCGCATCGCCAAAACCGGCGACGATCCGGCCGGCCCGCAACGCATCGACCATCAGCGTGCCACGGCCGGGGCCGAGTTCCACGAGGTTGAAGCGTCGGGGTTTGCCCATCTGTTGCCAGACGACCGCCGACCAGAGCCCGATCAGCTCGCCGAAGACCTGGCTGATCTCGGGTGCCGTGATGAAGTCGGCAGCGGCGCCAATGGCCGGTTGCCGGACGTAATAGCCATGGACGGGATCGGTGAGGCAGAGGCGCATGAACTCCGTCACGCTGAGCGGTCCTTCGCGCCGGATGCGATCCTTGAGCTGGCGGGCGAGCGGCGTATCGCGGCGCGCGTCGGGATCGTAGGCCTGGCCCTGGTCGATCATGCCGCGCGGTCGACTTGCGCATCGCCTGGCGCGCGGCGTGCCCGCCAGATGAAGTAGAGCCCGAGCAGGATCATCGGCACCGAATAGACCATGCCTCGCGTGATGGGCAGGTCGGGGACGAACAGGCGGTACTCCTCGATCTTGAAGATCTCGCAGAGAATGCGGAACATGCCGTAACCGAACAGGAACCAGCCGGTCACCAGTCCCGGAGACTTGAGCGCGCCGCGCCGGACCATGACCGTCAGGATCGCGAACAGCACGAGCCCCTCGAGGACGGCTTCGTAGAGCATGGCGGGATGACGCGGCAGATCGCCGTAACCGGGGAACACCATGGCCCACGGTACGTTGCTGACGGTGCCGACAACCTCGCTGTTGATAAAGTTCGCGATGCGGCCGAAGAACAGCCCGATCGGCACGGCGGCCGACACCAGATCGGCCACACTCAAGAGCGGCGCGCGCCGCCAGCGCGCGAACAGCCACATGGCGAGCGCGACGCCCGCAACGCCGCCGTGGAAGGCCATGCCGCCCTGCCAGATCTTCAGAATCTGGATCGGATCAGAGAAGTAGTAGCCGGGTTCGTAGAACAGCACGTGGCCGATCCGGCCGCCGAGGACGACACCGAGCGTCACTGCGAGCAGCAGATCGTCGGTCATCGGTTCGGTCAGTGGCGCCCGGCCGCCGCGCCAGAGGCTTTGATCCGCGATCAGCCGCTTGATGTAGTACCAGCCGAGCAGCAGGCCGGCCATGTAGGCGAGCCCGTACCATTTGACCGAGAGCGGGCCGATCGATATGGCCACGGGGTCGATGTTGGGATAGGGCAGGGCGAGGATCATCACGGCAGAGGTCCTAGAAAATCGTCGCCGACCGCACTCGGCAGGAATGTTCACGACGCGCAGACGTGACAACGGCGCCAGCGGCTTCTTTTCGGCACCGACCGCTGCCTG
This sequence comes from Hyphomicrobiaceae bacterium, assembly GCA_020442185.1. Classification (GTDB taxonomy): domain Bacteria; phylum Pseudomonadota; class Alphaproteobacteria; order Rhizobiales; family Hyphomicrobiaceae; genus JAEUMD01. Next base: position 5,963 of record JAGRKS010000139.1, on the reverse strand, counting down.
TCAAGCCGAACCGCAACCCTGGGGCTTTCGTCTCTTGGCGATAACCGGGCTACTTTGGCCGTTGTGCCCCTGGCCGTCGCTACTGCGCTTGATCGCCGCTCGCGCGATGACCATAGTCTGGGCAACACCGATATCGGCCGGCGAAGAGGCGGCCAACGTTTGGAAGGCAATCAAGGCATGACACAGACCAACAATCGCATCATGGACGAGTTTGCGCGGCTGATGACCGATGCCGCGGGCGCCGCGCAGGGGCTGAAGAAGGAGGTCGAGACGATCGTCCGGTCGCAAGGCGAGCGGATACTTCGCGATATGGACGTCGTCTCGCGCGAGGAATTCGAGGCGGTCAAGGCGATGGCCGAGAAGGCACGCGCCGAGAACGAGCGGCTCGAAGCGCGTATACAGGCGCTCGAGGCGGGCGCGGGCGCCAGGGTCTGATCGATCGGGTGCGACGGCGCCACGACTGCGGTCTCGAGCCGGCAGGACTTCGGTGCGCCAATCCCGAGCACCCCGGCGGCTGCGGGCGTGCTCTGCCTGGAAATGCGAGTCGTTGCGCGAAAGCCGCAATCGACCCGTGTCCACCCTGCCGGCTGCTCTTCCACAGGTGTCGCCCCTGAAACGACATCAACAGCGCTATTTTCCTGACAATCGTTCTTTCAACGTGGAGAAGCCGCAGGGTGCCTTGCGACTCGCGGGTGTGTCTGTTTTCGTCGCCTCCAGGTCACAGCGTCGCGTTCACGTCACAACATAATAACCAGAACCGGGGTCGACGCATGGGATCGGTGGAACGCGGCTACAATGGTATGACGAATCCGCTCGACTTGATCGAGCAGATGTCCGCGGCCCACGATTGGGCGGTCGAACGCGCGACCGACGATGAGTTGACCCTTATCGTGCAGGGGACCTGGACCGACTACCAGATCACGATCAACTGGCGCGACGACCTCGAAACGCTGCATCTCGCCTGCGCCTTCGACTTCCGCGTGCCGGACTACCGGCTGTCGGAGATGTACAGGCTGATCGCTCAGATCAACGAGCAGCTTTGGATCGGACACTTCGATCTGTGGGCCGGCGATGGCCTCGTCATGTTCCGGCACGGGCAGTTGCTCAACGGTGCCGTTGCGACGCCGCGCCAGTGCGAGGCGATGCTGAAGGCCGCCCTCGAGGCCTCCGAGCGCTATTATCAAGCCTTCCAGTTCGTCGTCTGGGCCGGTAAGGAGAGCCGCGAGGCGCTGGTCTCGACGATGTTCGAGACCGAAGGGCAGGCCTAGCGTTGCGCGATTGACGCCACACGAAGTCCTTGATGTTGCTCGTGGCCCTTATGCCGCGTCAAAATCGGACTCGGGTGGGGCGACGATGCGATTTTGACGCGGCGGGCCACTGGTGTGGCGTCGCGCCGGCAAAGGAAACGCATGGTCATGACACTCGAGCTCGATGGTCCGCTGGTGCTTGCGGGTGCAGGCAAGATGGGGGGCGCGCTGTTGGCGGGTTGGCTGACGGGCGGGCTCGATCCGTCGATGGTCGTTGTCCAGGACCCCTCGCCATCGCCCGAGACTGCCGAGCTGCTTCGACGTCATGGCATTCGCTGCGTCGCATCCCTTGCACCGCTCGAGCGTTCTCCGGCCGTGATCCTGGCGGCTGTGAAGCCGCAAGCGATGGATACGGTTTTTCCGCCGCTGGCGAAGATGGTGGGGCCAGATACGCTCATCCTCTCGATCGCCGCCGGGCGACCGCTGGCGAGCTTCGAGGCATATCTGGCCGCACCCGGGCCGGTCATCCGCGCCATGCCGAATACACCTGCCGCGATCGGGCGCGGGATCACGGTCTGCGTCGGAAACGCCGCGGCCGGCGACCGGCACCGCGCAATCGCCGGCCAGCTGCTCGCGGCTGTCGGCGACGTCGCCTGGATCGGCGACGAAGCCCAGATGGATGCCGTAACGGCCGTCTCGGGCTCCGGCCCCGCCTATGTCTTCCTGCTCGCCGAAGCGCTGACGGATGCCGGTGTGCGCCAGGGGCTGCCGCCCGAACTCGCAGCTGAACTCGCTCGCGCGACAGTCGCAGGAGCCGGGGAATTGATGCGGCGGTCGTCTGATTCTGCCGCGCGGCTCCGCGAGAACGTTACCTCGCCCGGTGGCACGACAGCCGCGGCGCTGGGCGTGCTGATGCGCGAACCCGGCGGATTGCGCGATCTTCTGGCCGAGGCAGTCGCGGCCGCAACGAAAAGAGGCCGCGAACTCTCCGGCTGATGTCGGAGGGAAACGCGGCCTCGAAGTTTCTGTCCCGGTCGAGTCCCGTGGCGGAACTCCGGCGTGCCGGGCAGATCGGAAGGGGCTAGCGTTGCGGCCACAGGAGGGAGGCCTTGGCGCATGACCCGGAGGAAGAGACGCGTGGCAAGCGCCGGTTCCGCATCTGTTATGGTATACAGTTACATTCCCTGCAACCCCCGGCGACGAACTGCTCACGCGTTCGTGAATGCTGGTCCGGCGCGGCGAGCGCTCCCCGGGGCCGTCGTCGCTATTGTCCAGGTGGCCTATCGCGCGATTTGGGCTTGGATACCTCGCCAATGCCGTGTTCCGGCGCACTGCCTATGCGATCCCGCGATCCCGCGGTTCGCGCAAATAGCAATTGAATAATTCAATAATTATTGTAGCATTGAGGGATGGACGAAACTATCGCCATCCGCGCCCTTGCGGCGCTCGCTCAGGAACATCGCCTGGCGCTGTTCCGTCATCTCGTGCGCGCCGGCCGGACGGGTGTCACGGCGGGCGAGTTGGCGTCCTCAGCCGGCATCGGCGCGACGAGCCTGTCGTTCCACGTCAAGGAGCTGGAGCGCGCGGGGCTCGTCACGCAACAGCGCGAGGGTCGCTTCATCCGCTATCGCCTCGACGTTCAAGGCATGCGCGGGCTGCTCGCGTTTCTCTCCGAGGATTGCTGCGACGGCCAGCCGGAGCTGTGCGGCGATCTTGTGCCTTTGGGGTCCGGCTGCGGACCAACGCGTAGGATTTCCAGCAATGACCAGTAAGCCCGCAGAGACCAGTAAGAACGTCGACAAGGTCTACAACGTCCTTTTTCTATGCACGCATAACTCAGCCCGCAGCGTGATCGCCGAGGCCATCATGACGTCGCTCGGACGGGGCCGCTTTCGAGGCTACAGCGCCGGAAGCCAGCCACGCGGCGCGGTCAACCGGCATGCGATGGAGCTGCTCGAGCGGCTCAACTACGACACCTCGGTCATCCGCTCCAAGTCCTGGGACGAGTTTGCGGTTCCCGGTGCGCCGCGCATGGATTTCGTGTTCACCGTCTGCGACAACGCGGCCAACGAAACGTGCCCGGTCTGGCCCGGGCAACCGATGACCGCGCACTGGGGCGTAGCCGACCCGTCGGAAACGGTCGGCAGCGAGGCGGAAATCGCCGCTGCCTTCGCCGATACCCATCGCATGCTCTATCAGCGCATTTCGATCTTCACCAGCCTGCCGCTCGCTTCCCTCGACGAGGTGGCATTGCAGGACGCACTCGACGGTATCGGGCGCGAAGCTGCTACGGCGCAACTCGAGACTTGAGACCCCATCAGCAATGAGCACATTCGAACGCTATCTGACGCTATGGGTGGCACTGTGCATTGCCGTTGGCATTGCACTCGGCCACATGATGCCTTCCGTCTTCCAGGCCATCGGGCGTGCGGAAATTGCGCAGGTCAATCTTCCGGTCGCGGTGTTGATCTGGCTGATGATCGTTCCGATGCTTCTGAAGATCGATTTCGCCGCGCTCGGCGAAGTGCGTCGATACTGGCGCGGCATCGGCGTTACGCTCTTCATCAACTGGGCCGTGAAGCCGTTCTCGATGGCGCTTCTCGGCTGGCTCTTCATCGGTTACCTGTTCCGCGACATGCTGCCCGCCGGCCAGATCGACAGCTACATCGCCGGGCTCATCCTGCTTGCCGCCGCGCCCTGCACGGCCATGGTGTTCGTGTGGAGCAACCTGTCCGACGGCGAGCCTCATTTCACACTGAGCCAGGTTGCGCTGAACGATCTCGTCATGGTCTTCGCGTTTGCGCCGGTGGTGGCGCTGTTGCTCGGGCTTTCCGCGATCACGGTGCCGTGGGAGACACTCCTGCTTTCGGTCGCGCTCTATATCGTCGTGCCCGTCCTCGTGGCCCAGATCCTTCGCAAGGTGATCCGCGACCGTTCCGGCCCCTCCGGATTGAAGCGCGTGATCGCGCATCTGCAGCCGATTTCACTCGTGGCCCTGCTGACGACGTTGGTGTTGCTGTTCGGCTTCCAGGGCGAGCAGATCCTGCGCCAGCCGATGATCATCGCGCTCCTCGCTGTTCCGATCCTGATCCAGGTCTATTTCAACGCCGGCTTCGCGTACCTGCTCAACCGCTGGGCGGGAGAAGCGCATTGCGTCGCGGCGCCTTCGGCCTTGATCGGGGCATCGAACTTTTTCGAACTGGCTGTGGCTGCCGCCATCAGCCTGTTCGGCTTCGAATCCGGCGCGGCGCTCGCGACCGTCGTCGGCGTGCTGATCGAGGTGCCGGTGATGTTGAGCGTGGTCGCCATCGTCAATCGCAGCAAGGGATGGTACGAAAGCGGAGCAGCAGTACGCCAACGCGCGGACGCCGTGCCCATCGGTGAGATCAGGGGCGCTCCATGACCATAACGATCTATCACAATCCGAAGTGCGGCACCTCGCGCAATACGCTGGCGATGATCCGTCAGTCAGGCGTTGAACCTGCGATAATCGAGTACCTGAAAGAGCCACCCTCGCGCGAGGAACTCGCGGCGCTCCTGCGGCGGATGGATGCGCGCCCGCGCGACGTTCTGCGCGAGAAGGGAACGCCATACGCCGAACTCGGCCTCGACAACCCAGAGCTTTCAGACGACGCCTTGCTCGACGCGATGATGGCGCATCCAATCCTGATCAATCGCCCGATCGTGGTGACACCGCTCGGCGTCCGGCTGTGCCGTCCCTCCGAGGTCGTCCTCGAAATTCTCCCGAACTCGGAGATCGGTGTTTTCGTCAAGGAGGATGGCGAGCAGGTCGCGGCGCGGGCACCGAAAACGTAGCCGCCAGCTGGCATACCGCGGCGAGGGTCGCGCCAGATTTGTTTGCGATAGTCGGCTTGCATACTGGCAATGGCGACGGCCACACCTTACGTCTGTTCCTAACCGCCAACGATGCCGTCGCCCGTCCGCCGGCCAGCGAACAGCCAATCGAGGAGTGACACCATGTTCGACGAAACGACGCCGCATGGCCGCATTGCCGCCGCTGCGCTGGCGATCGCGGCGGAACGGCCATGGAGCGACGTCTCCCTGCGCGACATCGCGACACGCGCCGGATTCTCTCTCGTCGAGATGCGCCAGCACGTGGCGTCCAAGGGCGACGTGCTCGCCGCAATCGTGCGCGGCTTCGACGATGAAGTGCTGGCTCATGCGCCGGCAACGGAAGCGGGTGAGCCGCGACGCGATGCCGTGTTCGAGGTGATGATGGCGCGGTTCGACGCGATGCAGCCGCACAAGGCGGCGCTGAAATCGATCGTCGCGACCTCGCCGCCCGATCCCACATTGATGCGGGCGATGCTCGCCTCCCAGGCGTGGATGCTGCAAGCGGCCGGGATCGACAGCGGCGGTATCGGCGGCGGTGTGCGGGTGCTCGGTCTCGCCACGGTCTATGCGTCGGTTTTCAGGACGTGGCTGGAGGATGACGACCCGGGCATGGCGCGCACCATGGCGGCTCTCGACCGTCGGCTACGGCGCGGCGAACGTTCGTTGTCGCGGCTCGACGATATCGGCGACGTGCTCGGCAAGGCCGGAGGTTTCTTCAGCAACGTTCTGAGCGGTCGGAGAACCGCGTCGGGCGAGGCCTCCCAGCCGGCCGCCCCCCGCTCCGGAACGGCGCCTGATTCGACCGGGTGAACCAAAGGCGGTGACCGGGATCATCACCAAGGGCGCCCGGCGCGAGCGCCG
>JAGRKS010000138.1 GCA_020442185.1 Hyphomicrobiaceae bacterium | reverse complement strand
GCGCCGCCCCCGCGGAGGCCCGAGCGGAGCGAGGATCAGCCGTGAGCGAAAAAATCCAGCCACATAGCCGCCGATTGCGATACGGGCGCTCCAGCGCCGCCGGCGCTCAGGCCGCGACTGCGGCCTCGGCGCAAGCGCCGCCCCCGCGGAGGCCCGCGCGAAGCGCGGAATAGCCGTGAGCGAAAAAATCCAACCCTCAGAATACGAAGGTCGGTTTGACCTCGAAGCCGGGCAACACCTGCGCCGCCATTTCGACGCCCTCGCGCCGGTCGAAGTTGCGACCGAGCCTGCGCCAGACCGCCGATCGGCCCGGAACGCCGTCGACCACAGCGACCAGCCGGCCGCCATCCTTGAGTTGATCGAGCAAGGCCGCCGGGACGTTCGCGACCGCGCCCTCGACGACAATCGCGTCGTAGGGGCCTTCGGAGGGATAGCCGACTTCGAGATCGCCACTCACCACGGCGACATTGTCGTAGCCGAGTCCGGCAAGCGTCTTCGTCGCGGTTTCGGCAAGTTCACCGTCGACCTCGAGGGCAACGACGGTCAAAGCGACCTTGCCGATGATGGCGCTCGAATACCCAGTGCCACAGCCGATATCGAGCACCACATCGCTTTCGCCTATTTCCGCAAGTTGCAGCAGCTTCGCGAAGGCGCGCGGCGCCATCATCGTGCGCGCCGGATTGCCGCCCGCAGCCTTCACCAACGTCAGCCCTTCGTCCATATAGGCGATCGGCTTCAGTGCCGTAGGCACGAACGCCTCGCGCGGCACGTCCAGCATCGCGCGGATGATGCGCCGGTCCGTGACATCGCTCGGCCGGACCTGGGATTCGACCATGTTCTTGCGCTGCAACGCCGCGTCGATCATTTCCGCTCGCCTCTTCTCGTCGTTTCAGTGTTCGCCGATGACTTGTGCCCGGCCGGCCCGCCGCACCATAGCCAACTTCGCGACATGCGTCCCGGCGAGTTGATGGCTCGGCGCCTGGATGCCCGGAAAGCACGCCCTCGCGCGGCAAAATAGCCAAACCATAGAGCCTGGGCCAGTCCGTCTCTCGGCCTAAGTGCTAACGGTGTCGGCTCACCATGACATATGAAATTCATCGCTAATTGCGCAGTGCGCTTGTCGAACGCATCGGGCCTATGATAAGCGGATCGTCCGCGACACGGCATTGTCGACTGGAACGGCCCCATCGGGTGCCGTCGTGTCGCGCGGTTGCCTGGCGCTCCGGGGGTCGATACGCAAGATGTCGATATCCAGGCGCTGGCGAGGAGTACGCGATCCGGCTCACCACGGGATCACGAACGGAATGGCCACGTGGCGGAGTGGTGACGCAGCGGACTGCAAATCCGTATACCCCGGTTCGATTCCGGGCGTGGCCTCCACGTTCTCGGCGGAGATCTTTGATCCAGCCGATAAAACATTCCGACTTCCAAGCGATCCGGCAGGCAAATCCTCGAGGCGCGACGTCTCCACCCTGCCGAATGCCGCGCTGTCTGATCGGCGATCCCATCGGGCGAGCGTCAAACTTTTTGCGATAAGGACTTGGCGCAGCGCACGAGTGTCTGCTATGAGGCGCGGCGCCCTGGCTTCGTCGCCGGGCCGGTATTCCGCGGTAGCTCAGTGGTAGAGCATCCGACTGTTAATCGGACGGTCGTAGGTTCGAATCCTACCCGCGGAGCCATATATCCCATCAGCATATTCTAACTTCTTGGCACACTCTTAGCGGTTGCAGGCTTAGCGGTTGCAGGCATCGTGGGCGCAGGAGTTGCGGCCAACTGGCCCGCTCACCCTGCTTCTGGCGACGCCCGCTGCAGCAGCGGCCCAACCGCGATATCGCCGCGTCCCGCTCCATACGTGTGACGGAAACCGCCGGCCAGTCGCGTCGCGATGAAAGCGTCCGCCACCGGCACGGGAGCGTTGGCCCGCAGCAAGGCCGCGGCAGCCGCAAGAGCCAGTGTCTCGACCAGCATGCGCGCGCCGGTTTCGAGCATGTCGCAATCCTGCATCTGCCAGCGGACCGAGGCGATCAACGCGGCGATACCCGGGTCACCGCACGATTGCTCGGCAATCTCCGCAAGCACGCTATCGAGCGCTTCGGGGCCCGCTCGGACGACCCTCAGCACGTCGAGACACATGACGTTACCCGAACCTTCCCAGATCGCGTTGAGCGGCAACTCGCGGTAGAGCCTGGCGGCCAGCCCCTCCTCGACATAGCCATTGCCGCCCAGGCACTCCATCGCCTCATAGCCGAGCGCCGGCGCCATCTTGCAGACCCAGTACTTGGTGACCGGCGTCATGAGACGGCGCCACGCGGCTTCGCGCTCGTCGCCCGCCGCGCGATCGAAAGCGCGCGCGAGACGGAATGACAACGCGGTCGCGGCTTCGACGTCGAGGCTCATGTCGGCGAGCACGCGGGCCATCAGCGGCTGCTCGACGAGGCGGCGCCCGAACACGCGGCGATGGCGCGCGTGATGCAGCGCCAGCGATAGTGCGAGGCGCATCTGGCCGGCGGACGCGACCGCGCAATCGAGCCGCGTCAGTGTCACCATCTCGATGATGGTCGCGATACCGCGGCCCTCCTCGCCGACGAGAAAGCCCTCGGCGCCGCGCAGTTCCACTTCCGACGAGGCATTCGAACGGTTGCCGAGTTTATCCTTGAGACGCTGGAATTCGAGCGCGTTCGCCGTACCGTCCTCGCGGAAGCGCGGCACCAAGAAACACGACAGGCCGCGCGGGGCCTGGGCCAGCATCAGGAACGCATCCGACATCGGCGCCGACATGAACCACTTGTGACCAACCAGCATGTAGCGATGGCCGCTGCTGCCGCCGGGCTGCGGTGTCGCGACCGTCGTGTTGGCGCGGACATCAGTGCCACCCTGCTTCTCGGTCATCCCCATTCCGATTGTGATGCCCGCTTTCGAAGGGATGGGCGCAAACGAGGGATCATAGGTGCGAGACAGTATCTTGCCGAGCAGCGGCCGGGCGAGGTCCGGGGCCTGTAGAAGTGTGGCGACGGCGGCATTCGTCATCGTGATCGGGCAGACGTGGCCGGCCTCCATCTGCGTCATCATGTAGATGCCGGCAAGCCGCGATACGTGGGCGCCGGGGCGTGGAGCCTCACCCGTCGAAAGATGATCCCAGGCGCTGCAGTGGAGGCCTGCGGCAAAGCTCATGCGCATGGCATCGTGGTAGGCGGGATGAAATTCGACAAGATTGAGTGGCCGGCCTTGCGCATCGAAGCGGGAAAGTCGTGGCGGATGGGCGTTGGCGAGCCTGCCGATCTCGAGGGCGCGCGCGCTGCCGGCTTCGGCGCCGAGATGCGCGAGCCGATCCCGTTCATCGCCGAGGGCACCGCTGCCTTCGCGGGCTACCGCCTCGGCGAACGCGGCGTCGGCGAGGTAAAGGTTCACATCTGCGAACGGCGGCGGCTGGTTGGTAACTTCATGTGTCTGGAACGTCGATGATGGCATCGCTGTACTCCAGAACCTGGGCCAGAACCCGGGGTTGACGTAGCAGGCGCGCATCGGGCTTGCACGTTGCAGCGGTCCTGCAGTTCTTGCCCCACAGTTCTTGCCCCACAGTTCTTGAGTGACAACCGCGAACGTGCGTGGCGCGAGGCCGCGCGCACGGCGCGTCGCAATCGATGACGGGCATCGCTCCGATTGCGACCGTGCAGCCGTCGCCTCGCCAAGGTGCCGGAGAGCGCGACGTCAGCCGCCGCGGCCAAAACTCGATCAGACACTTTGCCGACAGGCGCCGGCATGCGGTTGACGACCGTCAGTAACGCGCCACTAGAACTCGCCTTTGGCACCGCGCTCGAGGATCGACAGCATGATCTTCTTGACGCCCTCGGCCTCCTGCTTGAGCTCGGGCGGCAGCGGCTTACCACCGTGGATCATCATGTCCATGTTGAGCGTGTAGATCCACAACTTGCCGGTCTTGTCCTCGAGCAGCGAGATGCGGCACGGCAGATAGGCCGCGAACGCATCCGAATAATCGATCATTTTCGCGGCGGTCAGCGGATTGCAATAGAGGTAGATCTTCAGCTTGCGCCAAGGCTTGCCCTGCATCGCCGCCACCTGATCGCCGAGCGGGAGGGTGCCGACGTCGCGGATGTTCATTTCCGTCGCAACCGATTTGATGGATTCGTCCACCTCCTCGAACGTCAAGCCGTCCTTGACACGCGACTTCCAAACCGTCGCTTCCGCCGGGTTGCCAGTCTTGATCAGGCTGTTGACCATGTCGCCGTACGTGGCACGGGCCTTGGGATCGAAGCCATCGAGCGCCGACCCGTATGTCACGTAGAGATAGGCCCCCCCGGCCGCCGCCACGACACCGATCAGCGCGAACACGTTGCGAAGAAATCCAAGCATCGTCGCGGTTCCCTTTATCTCGATCGCCTCGAGCCCCTCGAACAACTCGAGCGTCTCGATCAACTCATGCGGCATTTTCGGACCAGCATCCGGCAACCGCGCGCTTTTGTCGGCGAATGATGCTGTTTACCCGCATTCCATGCAAGCGAAACATCCGCCGGGATATATTGCATTGCAATATCGAAAAGGCCGCCGACTCCGACGCCACAGCGGCGCAAGACGCGGGCTCAAAAGCGGAATAACCATCATGGGGACGGAACCTCCGCGCACGCCGCTGCGCCGTGCCAACAGGTTGAGGGCAAGCAACCTGCCGCGACGGCATACATCGGCTGTCGCCGTCGCCGGCACAGCCGCAGCTTGTCCGCGAAGCGACGAACCGTCACGCTGAGAACATGGATTTCGGGGCGCGTGGCATGCTAGGATAGGGCCGTAAACACTGAGGATCGCTCGCTTGGCGTCGATTTCCTCTCGAGCAACGACAAACCGTTCGATACGCCGTCTGGGAGGACGCACGATGAGACAGTTCATGATCGACATGATGATCCTGATGATGCCCGCCATGAAGCCGATGGTCTGGATCGGTGTCGGGTTCGCAATCCTCGGAATTGTATTGCTGATCGCTCACATGCTTTTCAGAAGCGACAATGGTGGATACATACTTTTCAGCGGCCGCATTCTTCTTGGGTTGGCTGTTTTTTTCCTCGCCTGTCAGGTTGCCGGAATGCTTCTCGGCATGCCACCGAAGATCAATTTTGGTGATTTCGAGAAAATGGAATTCATTCTGGTGCCATTCTGGCAGATCGGCGCGGCATTCCTTGCCGTGGCCTTGGCGCTCGGCTTCATCGGCGGCCGGACCCGGCAGGCGTGACTGTGCGCTGATCGGGTGTGATCTCGAGCGAACGACAACAAATGCGGCGAGCCCGAGCGGCTCGCCGATCCGGCGGTCATAAATCCGGCGGCCATAGTCAACGCGGGTAAGATCACATCGCGCGACACCGCCATGCGTCAGCCGGCTCGCACCATCGCCCGGGTGGATCGGGGCGAGCTTCGTGGTGGCGAGTGACAACGCGGCGACCATGCATCGGCGATGCAGCTGGTAGTGGGGGGGGGGGCTGGTGCTGCTCGCTGTGAACATCGGCTGGCGACGAACATCGGCTGGCGACGACGAGGGCCGATTGACACGAGCGGTTGCGAATGACGGATCGCAACGGCCACGCTGGTGATATCGACGCAGCGCGAAACCGCCAGTGTCGCGCCGCGTGTCAACGGCCGTATGACCTCGTTCGCGATGGTTGGGCTAGCGCCGACCGTTATCGGCAGCAATATTCTCCGCAACACATGTGCGCGAACGCGTTCGGCGTGCAGTTCCGGCCGTTGGCGGCAGCCGAACGCACCTGATACTTCGGCGCGTCCGGCTCACGGGAGTAGTCTTACTTCACGCGCGAGAAGACGCCGCTGGCGCATGCGCCGGCTGCCGTGCAGCCGTCCATCTTCCAGGAGTCCGCGCCGTCCATCGTCATCTTGGCATTGTACGTCTCGCCCGTCATCGGGTGTGCGACCTGGCCGACATACTCGTTGCCCTTCTGCTCGAGCTTCGACTTGATCATTTCCATGCCGACATTCTTCGGACCTTCGGCGACCGTGCAGGACGTACCGTTGGCGCCACCCTCTTTGCAATCGATCGTGAAGGCATCCCACTTCCACTTGCCCACCATGGGGTTCGCGACAGCAGCCGTGCTGAAACCAAGCGCAGCCAGCCCGACGACCAAAGCCAAAGCCTTCTTCATGACGTTACTCCCTGCTATTCCGGCTCTTTGCGCGGGCCGGAGCAAATTTAAGCGAAGCCACCCCTCCCTGCGTACACGAGACGCGGGCGCTGGCGCGGCCTTCACCGAGGTGACGACACCGAGGTGAAGAGCGCGGAACTCTCGTATCACATTCCGACATTCGAATGAACGAGATTAACGACGTCGGCATGTTCGAAATCGCGCATTCTCGACGTCCATTTCACGCGACTTCGCGCCGCAAAATCGCATTTGAAGACGAACTTGGAGCGCTATCCCGCGCAGCCATTTTCATTTTCTGCGAATGGTCGATTTTCGCAATGTGCGCGTTTTTGTGCAGGGCACAATCCGGCTCCGGGGAGTTCGTCATTTCGTCGCATGAGAGGGTCGGCCGCTTGGCTGGCGTTCCAGTTGTATTATAATGTGCGCATATACGAATGCGATCCGGCCCCGTTGCGAACACATTGGCCGCCCGCGGTCGCCAGCTCCCAGGGAGGATGCCGTGTCGATTGCCCACCCCACTCATTGCGACGTTGCGCGACCGATATTGCCGAGCCCGATCCGCAAAGCGATCGACACCTTCAACTCACGATCGGCTCGGCTGGCGGGTGGATTGAAGCGGGGCCTGGCGGTCGCCGCATGCGTCCTCCCTGCGCTTGCCATGGCTGGGGCGACGGCGCGCGCCGACGTCCTGGTGCTCGTACAGGGTTATCTCGGCTCTGCGCATTCCTTCCGCGCATCGGGCGTCGCCGATGCGCTGAGCCGTCGCGGCTGGCGGGACGGTGGCCACCTCCTGATCGCCGCTGACGGCCGCTTCCACGCAGCCTCGCCACCGCGTTTCGCCGGGATGCCGCCTCAAGAGGCACATGCGAACAGCTTCTACACGGTCGAGCTACCGACGGAGGCGCCCGTCGCTTATCAGGCCCGCGTGCTGGCCGACGCCCTGCTCGACGCCGGCGCTCGCCACAAGGGTGCGCCACTCCACGTCGTCGGCCATTCCGCCGGTGGCGTTGTCGCCCGGTTCACCGCTGTGGTCGACCGTCGGGTTTCCATCGCGACACTGGTGACGATCGCGAGTCCCCATCTCGGCACCGCGGCGGCGGAAGTCGGCTCCATGGTCGGCCAATCGCCGCTCGGCTGGATCGCGCCCTTCTTCGGCGCCAGCACCGTGAACCGGTCGCAAGGGCTCTATCAGGATCTATGGCGTGAGCGCCCTGGAACGGCACTCGGCTGGCTTAACCGGCAACAGCATCCCTCGTTGCGCTACGTCAGCGTCATTCGCGCCACCGACCCTGGCCAGCCACTGGCGGGCGATAGCGTCGTCGCCGGCATCAGCCAGGACATGAACGCCGTGCCTGCACTGGTCGGACGGTCGGAGCGCATCGTGACGACAGGAGAGCACGGACTGCTGCCAGCCGACGGCTTGTTGATCGCTGACATCCTCGGCGCGGCGAGAACCGCGGCCATGGCACGACCGTAGCATCGGCTGCACCGTGGCTCGTATCTGACGTGTCGGCCAGCAACCTCCGTCCGGCACATCTCAGCGGAAAACGCATCCGTGGACGAGCCACACTTCAGTTGGGGCTCGGCGACAACAGATGCAATCGCTGCATGCGCCGCCACAACGTCGTACGGTCGACACCAAGCAGGCGCGCGGCCGCCGAACGGTTGCCCTTGGCGCTGGCCAGTGCCGCCTCGATTTCGCGCCGCGCCATCGCGTCCTCGACAGCGGCCTCCGCCACTCCATGCCCGGCGTGGCCAGCGTTCGCGTCGCCGGCAGCGCGAGCGGACGACAATCCCGCCGCAGCTGGCGCGAGCCCTGTCGATGCGCCCTGATGTGCCCACGGTTGTTTGCCGAGGACGCTGGCGCGGATCTGTTCAGGCAGGCTCTCGGGCATGACGGTTCCGTTGACCGCGCAGATCAGCGCGTGCTCCACCGCGTTCTCGAGTTCGCGCACGTTACCCGGCCAATGATAATTCATCAGGATGTTCATGGCTTCGGAGCTGCACGAGACACCCTTGGCGTAGCCGCGCTGCTCGAGACTGTCGCAGAAGTGGCGAAGTAGCAGCGGAATATCGCCGCGCCGGTCGCGTATCGCCGGCACGAACAGCGTGAAGACAGCGAGCCTGTAGTAAAGATCGGCACGGAACTCGCCCTCTTCCACCATGTCGCGCAGGCTGCGGTTCGACGCGGTGATGACGCGAATATCGACCCGGACGGTCTTATCTGAGCCGACGGGCTCGAACTCCTTGTCCTGCAGGACGCGCAAAAGCTTTGCCTGCAGATGCATCGGTATTTCGGCGATCTCGTCGAGAAACAGCGTGCCGCCGTGGGCTGCCTGGAAACGCCCGGGCCGGTCGCGTGTCGCCCCGGTGAACGCGCCTTTCAGATGGCCGAACAATTCGCTCTCGATCAGCGAGGTCGGGATCGCCGCGCAGTTGACCTCGACGAACGGCTTGTCGCTACGCCGGCTCAGCCGATGGATCAGGCGCGCAATATGCGTCTTGCCGGTTCCCGACTCTCCTTGCAGCAGCACCGATGCATTCGAGGGCGCGACCTGATGCACCCGCTCGAGAAGTGCGAGGACTTTGCGGTCGTTGGTCACCAGATCGCCCCGCGATCTGTCGATCAGCATTTCGAGCCGATGGCGTTCCGTGACGTCGCGGATGATCATCAACCGTGTCTGGCCGATCGATTGGCACGTCTGGCAGCTGTGAAACTCGAGAAACCGCGTCTCGCCCCTCACTTGAAGTTTACGCTGGAAACGCACGAAATCGGAGGCATGGCCGCTTGGCGCGAGCGCATCCGAGCGACCGCGTGAGGCCGCCTCGATCGCGGACGAGATCGAGGCGCCTTCTGGGATATCGAGCACCGACTGCAGCGACTTGATCGGCTGATTGCCGGCAGCGCCGAGCAACTCACCCGCCGCCGGGTTGTGATAGAGCACGCGGCCGTCGAGCGTCGCGACGATCACCCCCTCATCGATGAACGACACGACCGCCTCCAGCAGCGCGCGAAATTGCTCACTGTTCGGAGTTTCCATGCGCCACCCTCCTCATCCGAGTGACCGTGCATTTCCTCCGGGCCTCGAATTCTGCCGTTCGATGACCCGCCTTACTGTCATTGTTGCAACGAAGGGCACGTTGCGCAACACACACAATCGGCCAGTTGCAAATTACCCTAACGAGATCAGCGCACTAAAATTACATATCCTGCGGCGGGATGGTAAATGGTGTGCAACACGTGCAACGCCCGCATTCGCGGAAACCCGCCGATTTCCTGCTTATTAACGCTTGGCACAGCGATTGCATCGCAATCCACGAATACTCGCATACATTGGTCAACGGGGCGCAAGACCCCGCCTGCGAGGGAGGAAGCGTTGGCAGAAGATTTGTTCTCTCCCGGTTGGATGACGAGGTTCCGCGATGCGTGGAACCGCGAGCCGGAACTGGTCGAGACACTCGCCAGGATCGGATTTGATTCCGTCATCGGCTACGGCTTTCGCGGCGAGACGTCGCCGCGCGGCATTCTCATTGTCAAGAACGGCATCGTCGAGGTCGCACGTGCCTACGACGGCGAACCGCTCGACTGGGACCTCAGGGCCGATCGCGAAACGTGGCTCGACTGGTTCCGCTCGCCGCCCGGCATGATCAGCATCGGCATGGCGTTCACCGCGTCTCGATTGCAATTTGTCGTCGGTGACTACGCGGCCATGATCAAGGACCCGCTGATGGCCGCTCCGTTCATGAAGAGTTTTGCAGTGATGGCGAGGGTATGATGCGTATCGCGAACTCGATTTCAGCCGTGGCCGCCATCGGCCTCAGCCTCGCCTCGGTCAGCCATGCCTTCGGCGCCGATTTCCGGACGGTGCCCGTCACAGTCGAGCAGGCGGGCCACCTGACAACGGTCGGCGGCACCGTCGTACCCTACAAGGAAGTGACGCTCACCGCGCAGATCCCCGGGCAGGTCAAGCTGGTTGCTGGCCGCGAAGGCGATGCCGCGCGCACCGGGCAAGTGATCGTCGCCATCAACGACGACGAGTTGCAGGCACGCCGGAGGGCCGCGGAAGCGCAGCTGATGTCGGCCGAGGCCGAACTGCGCAACGCCCACGTTCAATATTCGCGCGAACTGTGGTCGCCACAATCGGGCCGGCCTACGGGCATGGGACTGCCGTCGATGATGGACCAGTTCATGAGCCCGTTCTCGGGTCAGTATTCCGGTCGAAACGATCCGGAAATGCGCCGCTATGCCGACCTCTACGGTCAGGCGAAAGGCGTCGACGACGCCCGCAGCCGCATCCTCCAGGCGCGCGCCGCGATCGAGGAACTGGACGCCCGTATTCGCGACGCCAGCCTGGCATCGCCCTTCGACGGCGTCATCGTCCAGAAGCTCGTCGAGCAGGGCGATACCGTGCAGCCCGGCCAGCCTTTGATGAAGGTCGCCTACGTTGCCTATCTGCGCATCCAGGCGGAGGTGCCCGTCGGCCTCGTATCGTCGCTGCGCATCGGCGAGTTCCTGCCCGCGCGCATCGACGTCGGCCAAGGCGTCCCGGTTCAGGCGCGCGTCTCGCAGATCTTCCCGATGGCGGACACGTCCCGCCACACCGTCACCGTCAAATTCGATCTGCCGAGCGGCCTGCCGGGCGGGCCTGGCATGTACGCCGAGGTGATGATCCCCGACCATTCGACCCTGGCCGCGGCGATGCCCTCGGTTCCGCGCGAGGCGATCGTCTGGCGCGGCAGCCTGCCCGCCGTGATGATCCTCAAGGACGGTAAGCCGACGCTGCGCGTGGTGCGCATCGGAACGCCCATGCCCGACGGGCGGCTGACGATCCTGTCGGGCCTCGAAGGCGGCGAACAGGTCATTCTGCAGAACAGCGGACCGGCGACCGCGGGTCCGAGCCAGACGATGCAGGCCGTAAGCCCTGGCATCGCTGCCCGCTAGCACGGACGCCTACGGCCACGACGGCATCGAACCGCCGCGCGGCCGCACGACAACGAGGATGAAGCCCGCACAACGACGGGCACATCGAGGGAAACGCCAACAGGGTTACGTGTATCGTGTCAGACCCAGCAGCAAAATCTACAGATCACGGTCCGGAGAATCCGGGCGTCGCCGGCGCCATGGCGAAGATGTTCATTCATTCGCCGCTGACCCCCCTGTTCCTCGCCGCGCTGTTGCTGCTCGGCCTGCTCGGCCTGGTCATCACCCCGCGCCAGGAAGACCCGCAGATCTCGGTGCCGATGGTGGACATCATGTTCCACTTCCCCGGCGCCTCCTCCGAACAAGTGGCCTCCCTCGCAACAGATCCGCTCGAACGGATGATGAGCGAGATACAGGGCGTCAAGCACGTCTACTCGGCGTCGCAACGTGGCGGCGGCATGGTGACGGTCCAGTTCGACGTCGGCGAGGACATGGAGCCCTCGCTCGTCAAGCTCTACGACAAGCTCGCGTCCAATCTCGACAAGATGCCACCCGGCGTCTCGCAACCCCTGGTCAAGCCGCGCGGCATCGACGACGTTCCGACCGCGACGTTCACGCTCTGGTCGACGGAGCTCGACGATTCGAGCCTGCGGCTCGTCGCGCTCGAAGTGCAGCAGCGGCTGAAGACCGTGGAGGACACGGCGCAATCGTTCATCGTCGGCGGCAGGCCTGAAGCCATTCGCGTCGAAGTGATGCCGGAACGCCTGAAGGGCTATGGCATTTCCGTCGGCCAGCTCGGCAAGACGATTTCCTCCGCCAACGAGCGCAACGATATCGGCTCGGTGGAATCCAGCGGCACGCACTTTCGCGTCTATACCGGCCGCTTCCTGCAGCACGCCCGCGACATCGAGAACCTGATCGTCGGCGTGCGCAACGGCGCGCCGGTCTACGTGCGCCAGGTCGCACGCGTCATCGAGGGGCCGGATGAGGCGCAGAATTTCGTCCAGTACTACACCGGGCCGGCGGCAACCGCCGACAAGGCCCACGCGCGAACCAACGGTGCCCCTGCCGTCACCATCGCCATCGCGAAAAAAACGGGTTCCAATGGCGTCACGGTCGCCAACGCGTTGATCGAAAAGATCGAGACGCTGAAGGGCACCGTCATCCCCGACAACATCCATGTCGAGATCACGCGCAACTACGGCGAGACCGCCAACGACAAGGTCAACGAGCTGCTGCTGAAGATGTTCATCGCGACCGGCGCGGTGTGCTTCCTGATCTACCTCTTTCTCGGTCTGCGCCCGACAATCGTCGTTCTGGTCGTCATTCCGATCGTCATTCTCATCACCGTCTTCTCGGCGTGGCTACTTGGCTTCACCATCGACCGCGTGTCGCTGTTCGCCCTGATCTTCTCGATCGGCATCCTTGTCGACGACGCCACCGTGGTTGTCGAGAACATCTATCGCCGGTGGCTCATCAAAGGCGGCATCGATACAGCGACGACGGTCGACGCCGTGCGCGAGGTCGGCAATCCGACGATCCTCGCGACCTTCACCGTCATCGCCGCGCTGCTGCCGATGGGCTTCGTGTCCGGCATGATGGGCCCCTACATGATGCCGATCCCGGTGCTTGGATCGGTCGCGATGCTGTTCTCGCTGCTGGCCGCCTTCATCTTCACGCCGTGGCTCGCGATCCGCATCCGCCCGAGCCTCAAAGAGCTGCACCGGATGGAGGAATCCGAGCACCGCTTCTCGAGCCGCCTCGCCCGCTTCTACGACGCCGTGCTGACGCCGCTGCTCGACAGCCCGGCCAAGGCGCGCATGTTCCGCATCGCCATCTGGGTGGTGTTCCTGCTGTGCTGCCTGATGTTCTACACGACGCATGTCACCGTGAAGATGCTGCCTCTGGACAACAAGCCCGAGTTCAACGTCGTCGTGAACATGCCGGAGGGCACGGCGCTTCCGGTGACCGCCAACGTCATCCAGGAACTCACCGACCAGGTGATCCAGTTGCCCGAGGTGACCGCGATCCAGACCTACGCGGGCACTGCCTCGCCATTCAATTTCAACGGTCTCGTGCGGCACTACTACCTGCGCGACAAGCCGTGGGAAGGCGACATCCAGATCCAGCTCCTGCACAAGTCGAAGCGCAAGCGTTCGAGCCACGAGATTGCTGTCGAGGCGAGAGAGCGCCTGACGCCGCTTGCCGCCAAGCTCGGCGCATCGATCCAGGTCGTCGAGATGCCGCCCGGACCGCCGGTTCTGCAGACGATGGTCGCCGAGATCTATGGCCCCGACGAAGCCACACGCCAGCAAGTGGCGAAGGACCTCACCGAAATCTTCCGCAAGGCGGAGAGCATCGTCGATGTCGACAACTACCTGCAGGCGCCACACGACATCTGGTCGTTCGTCGTCAACCAGCAGAAGGCCGAATACCAGAACGTGACGATCGAGGACGTCACACGTCAGCTCGCCATGGTGATGGGCGGCCAGAAGCTCGGCGCGGTCAAGGTCGGCCGCGAACTCGAGCCGCGGTTCATCGTGATACAGGCGCCGCTCGAGGTGCGCAGCCAGTTCTCGCAGCTCGGCGAGTTGCCGATCCAGACCCGCGACAACCGGCTTGTGCCGCTGTCCGAACTCGGCAGCTTCATCCGCCAGCCGCAGGACCAGATCATATTCCACAAGGATCTGCGCGCGGTCGAATACGTCACGGGCGAAGTCGCCGGCCGCCTGGCCGCACCCGTCTACGGCATGATCGAGATTTCACGACTCCTCAAGGACTACAAGACACCCGACGGCGTATCACTTTCCGGCACGCTGGTCGGGCCGCCGTCCGACGACTTCAAGTCGGGCTTCGAGTGGACGGGCGAGTGGACCGTCACCTACGAGACGTTCCGCGACATGGGCCTCGCGTTCGTCGCCGCTCTCATTCTGATTTACATGCTCGTCGTCATGGAGTTCGGCAACTTCCGTCTGCCGGGCATCATCATGGCGCCGATCCCGCTGACGCTGATCGGCATCATTCCCGGCCATTGGCTGTTCGGCGCGGAGTTCACGGCGACCAGCATGATCGGCTGGATCGCGCTCGCCGGTATCATCGTACGCAACTCGATCCTGCTGGTCGACTTCTCGAAGCATGCGATCGCCGACGGTGTGCCGGTCCGCGAGGCCGTTCTCGAAGCCGCGCGCACCAGGACACGCCCGATCGTCATCACGTCCATGGCGCTGATCGCCGGCTCGGCGTCGATCCTCACCGATCCAATTTTCCAAGGCATGGCAATCTCGCTGCTGTTCGGCGCGATCGTCTCGACCGCGCTGACGCTGATCGTCATTCCGATCGCGTGCAACCGCGCGGCCGGCGCGTTCAGCATGCACAACGCCTACGACGATCCTTATGACGACGCGCACGTCCCCCAACCGGCGGCGGCTCCGGCGGCGGCGATGACCAGTTCAGCGGGAGAGCTCTCGCCTGCAGCATCGCGTCCCGGCCTCCTCAGCCGCATCACCGCATCGGCGAGCAGGCTCTCCGGCAACAGCGGCTCCGGCATCACCGGGCGCGCACGCGCCGTGGTCGGCGGCTTCATCGCCTTCGTCAGCGAAGCGCTGCGCCATCTGCTGTCGCGCGGTGTCCTGCCGAGCGAACCGCTGCCTGGAAAATCGATCTTCAATGCGTTGAAGGAAGCGTTCGCACATCTCCTCGGCCGCGGATCGCGAGACGGCGAGGCCGCGGGTGTCGCGCGTGCCAGCCGTAAGGGCGGCGGCGGCGGACAGGGCGGCGGCGGTGGCGGCAATGCCCCGCCGGCCACCGGCACACCGAGCCAGGGCGGCGCATTGATCACCACGCCGACGGCGTCCGCGAGCGCCGCCAACGCGGCGGCCGCAACCGAGATTGCCGGCGCAGGGATCGCCAGTGGCGATGTTGCACGTGTCGACACGGCAAGCGGCGAGGCAACCACGGGCGAAGCCGCCGATAGCAACGCTTCCCAGCGCGTCGCTGTAGCGGCACGCGCGATCGCCAACGAAATCGGTCGTGGCGGATCGCTGGCCGGTGATGGCCAGTCGGTTGCGCCCAGTGCACCCGAGACGAAGAGTGCGGTTGCAGATCCGGGCGACGGAATCGACGCACAAAAGAGCGACGTTTCGAGCCCTGACGCGCATATCCCGTCGAGCCGAGGGAATGGCCACGCCGACGCGGCCGATGCTACCGCCGAGGATACCGGGCCAGCGGGCGAGACGACGAGCCCGGCCGTCGCCACGACGGCTGACGACCTGCAGCATATCCGCGGTGTCGGCCCCGTTGTCGCCGCGCAGCTCGCAACGCTCGGCATCACCACGTTCGCTCAGATCGCACAGTGGACGCGCGCGGATATCGCGCGGCTCGAAACGGTGCTGCGCTTCAAGGGGCGGATCGACCGGGAGAAGTGGATCAGCCAGGCAAAGACGCTGGCGCGCAACGCGCAGGCGGTCGCGGCGAAGGAGACGGCAAAGGCGAAGCGAGGCAAGCGGCAACCGTCGCCCGGCGGCGAGGACTGACGGCGAGGCCGACGAAATGGCGAGACAATCGAGCGGTGAAACAAGGCATGGCGCGATGAGGAAAAGGCAGATGACAGACGCGAAGATCGGACGCGGCACATGGATCGCTTTGCTGGTCGCGGTGGCGCTGACGCTGGCGGCCGTCGCGTCCGGCGCGAAGGCCCAGTCGTCGCCGCTCACGGTCGGCTCGATCGGTCCCATCGATGCCGCGCACACGCTCGCATCGCCGTCGCTTTCGGCTCACGCCGGCGCACCATTGGTCTGGGGACGCGATGTCGGAGCAGGATCGATTGCGCTTGCCGGCATGACCCTGGCGCAGGCGCAGGCGAACCGCTATCCGCCCCTCGGCTACGATCCGGGCGAAGCACAGTCCGGCACGGCCGCGTCGGATCCGGCAACCGGCAAGGCCGCCCGTCGCGAGGCGCCGTGGCCGACCGGGCCGATCAGCACCGCACCCCCGCTCGGTCCCTATGCACCACTCTACAGGCAGACGCCGACACAAGCCGCGCCCTCGACCGCGCCCGCAAAATCCTCGGCCGCGATGCCCGCCGCGAACGCTACTGCCCCGGCTTCAGCCTCGACCGCAACGACACCCGCTCCTTCTGCCGCGGCGGCGACACCTGTGAGCCCGCCTCCGGCGGAAGCGCCCGCACCAAAGGAAGGCGCCACGGCGACGCAACCGGCAGCCGCACCAGCGGGGACAACTCCGGCGACGACGCCTTCGTCGGCGGCGGCACCGGTCGTCGCGGCCCCCACTGCGATGCCAAGAGTCGATGCGCCGGCCACCGCAACACCACCGCAGCAGCCTGGGCAGCAGCCACAGCACTGGTCGCGGCCGATGCCGGGCTATCCGCCGCCCGGTTTCAACCCGCACCCGGCCTACCAGCCACCGCAGACCGTCGAGCCGCCGCATGCGCAAGCGCAGCCGTCGCAGCCAATGCAGCCCCCACAGCAGGCGCAGCCGCATCCAGGTTGGCAGCCTCCAGCGTCACCCCAAGGCCAATGGCAGCCGCCGCCGCAAGCGCAATGGCAGCAAGCGCCGCAGCCATATCCGAGCCCTTACTGGCAACCGCCGCCGAGGCACGCTTACGCCCCTCCGGCTGCGCCGCCCCGCCCCCTTCCACCGCCGCAATGGTGGCGAGGCGGACCGGCAAGCCGATGACGAACAAGGAACGAGCCTGACGATGGCGCTTTGCCGAACGCTGATCTTATCTCTGGGAGTTTTGACCGTGCTGCACGCCGCTGATGCATCTGCGCAATCGAACCCGTGGTATGTGCCGCCCGCCGGTGGCAACCTCGGCGCTGGCGCGCAGCCGCAGCAATACGGCCACCCGTTTGGTCAGCCGGGCCTTCCGTACCAGCCGGCGGCACCGCAGCCCTATTCTCAGCAGCCCCAGACGTATCAGCAGCAGCAGCCGTACCGCTATCAGCCACAGCAGCCCTACGCCTATCAGCCACAGCAGCTGCCAAGTCCCGCTTACCAGCCGTCCGCTGGCGCTCAGCAACCGCTGGTCGCCGGTTCCGGTTCCGGTGCCGGTGCCAGTGCCGGAACCGACGAACGCGCCTATATCGCGCCGGCCCAGCGCGGGTACGGCTATGCTTATTCCGGCGGCACCGCGATCAACCCAATTCCCGCGCCGCCAACCGGTTCCATAACGCGACGCTACCAGGCTTACGGTTCGCCCGCCTATCAGCCGCAACCCTATGGCAACTACCCACCGCTCGGCGGGGACCCGACGCTGGCGCCGACGCCCGAAGCGACGACGAGCGGCGCTCAGCGCGATACCGGCGCGCGCGCCGACGCTCCGCAGGCCAATGCTCGGCGCGGTGTCTCGGCCCATGCGCCGACCCATCCAGGTTTTGCCGGACCGAGTGTGCTTTCCACGCCTTACGCCACCGGCCCATACGGCGGCTATCCACCTTACGCCGGCTATCCCGCCGCGCCCTATGGCGCGCCGTTCGCCGGCACCATGCCATTCCCCGGTCTTCCCCTCTGGTGAGGGGGAGCCTGGGTTTCAATGCCACCGGAGTTGAGGGCCCTCCCTCCGGAACCGCAAAGAACACCGCCAGTAAGCGGAGGGCTCGAGTGACTGGGAGATACCACGATATGAGACACATCACACGTACGGTGGCGCTCGCCGCCCTTCTGGGCATCGGCGCTGCAGCCATGCCTGTCGATTCTGCGAAGGCATGGGGCTGGGGTCCCGGTTGGGGCGGTCCCGGCGGCTGGGGCGGCCCAGGCTGGGGCAACGGCAACGGCTGGGGCAACGGCACGGGTTCCGGCAACTTCGGCATGAACTTCTCGGGCAATTCGAACATGGCCGGCAACGGCTACGGTTACCCGGGCGGCGGCTGGGGTGGTCCGGGATACGGCGGCTACGGCCCCGGTTATGGCTATGGTCCTGGCTACGGCTATGGCCCGGGCTATGGCGTTGCTCCCTACGGCTATGGCGCTCCGCAGGCCTATGCTCCGCCGCCCCCGCCGCCGGCTCCCCCGGCAGCTCAGCCTGCTCCGCAGGCGGCCGCTCCCCAGGGTGGTGCAGCTAGCGCTCCGGCCACGACCGGCAGCACCAATGCACAACCGCCCGTCGGCTATCCCGCCGGCCCCGGATACTACCCGGGCCCAGGTGGCTGGAACCAGGGCTATGGCCAGGGCTCCGGCCAGGGCAGCGGCCAGATGAGCGGCGGCATGTCGATGTCTGGTGGCGGCAACACGCAGGGCGCCGGCTCCGGCGCGGGCTACCCCGGCTACTACGGCGGCGGCCCCTACGGCTACGCCCCGCCGCCCCCGCCGCCGCCTGCCGCACCGCAGGCGAACGCTGGCGCTCCGGCCCAGAAGTAACGACGTCACCTCGCCAGTCCGGGCCATCGGTCCGGACTGGTGGGACCTCGTCGGCCACTGGCCGGCAATGACTGGCCGGCAATGACTGGCCGGGAATGTCTGGCCGCAAATGACTGGCCGGGTTCGACCGCTGGCCGCCCCTTTGGCGAAGCCCTGGGCAAGCCCGCGGATTCCGACACGGCCACGGCTGCGGCGGATGGATTCCGACACGTGGTGGCGCGGCGCCTATGGCCCGTTGTCGTCACGGCCAACTGATCACCACAGGCTGGCGCCCCCCCTCCGGTCGCCTGCTTCGCTCGGCGGAGGGACGCGTAACAACAGGAGTTTATCGATGCGCAGGATCTTCAAGACATTGGCTGTCGCCGGTCTGATCGGCGTAGGCGCAACCGCGCTAACAGCCGGAGAGGCCAAAGCATTCTGGGGCTGGGGTCCGGGCTGGGGTGGCCCAGGCTGGAACGGGCCCGGCTGGGGCGGCCCTGGTTGGGGCAATGGCTGGGGCAACGGCAGTGGCTGGGGCGACGGCAACTTCTCGATGAATTTTTCCGGCCGTGGCAACGGACTCATGAACGGCTTCGGAAACGGCACGCCTTGGGGCGGTGGCCCGTGGGGCAGAGGTCCTTGGGGCGGCGGTCCTTGGGGCGGCTATCCGGGTTACGGCTACGGCCAGCCTTACGGCTACTACCCCGGCTGGCGCTGAGGCGAGCCGCCTCGTTGTGCGCCGGACGTCACAGATGACGACGGGCCAAATGACGGCGGGCGGCAGAACGGACGAGCCGAGGCATCTGCACTCGGCTCCGTCCCGTGTGGCTCGCGTGGCATCGACCTTCACGCCGCCACGCACCGCCGCCCGTGCGACATCGCTGAGCCACACGCGAACTTCGGGTGCGGCAGGACGGTGCTCTGCGTATTCGCCACGACGCGATGCGGTATTGCCGCCATTCAACGAGGCGCGGCATTGCCGCGACGCCACTGAACGCGCGAGTGAGGCCATTCGACCGGCGCCGGGAACACGTGCCGACCTCTCAGGGAGACGACATGAAAAACGAGTGCATAACCGCCGCGCCGACCGGGTATCGAGCGACGCTCAGGACTCCGAAGATGGCGGCTGGCGCAACGGTCGGTCTACGCGGTCGCGATCGTTTTCCCAGTCGGCATACGGCCAAGGCGTCCCGCCCGTCGTATTCGGTCGCCATGTTGGCCTTGGCGACGTCGTGCTTTGCGATCGTCCAAGCCGTCTCCGCCGACGCCGCCGAATTCGAGGCCGATGTCGTCGAGACGAACGGCGCAATGGTGCGGTCGGGACGGTTGGCCGTGAAAGGCGATGACACCCGCTTCAGCTACCAGCGCAACGGCCTGCCCGTCGTCGAGATCACCAAGCCGGCCGACGGTATGAAGCTCATTCTCCATCCGATCCAACGCACCTACATGGAGTTGAAGCGATCACCCGCTGACCTCGGCCCAGCAGCCACCGCAACGGGCGGTGACCCGGGCAAGACCAACAGCGATAGCGCGGCGACGGCCGACAAAGCGACGTCGGACAAACCGAAAGCTGGTGGGGCGAGCGGCGAAAAAGTCCCCTGCGCCCTGACGCCCGGGTTCGCGTGCGAACGCATCGGCGGCGAGGAACACGCCGGCATCGCGACGGACGTCTGGACCATCGGCAAGCCCGGCGCGCCTGCCGGCTTGAAACTCTGGTGGGACAAGAGCCGTGGCATTGCGGTCCGCGAAGAGTACCGGGACGGGCGCGTCATTCAGGCGGTGAAGCAGGCCGACACGACATACGAGACGTTGCGTGTCGAACAGTGGGAGCGCACCTACCTTCTGCCGAGCGGCCAGTTCATGCGCACCGCGATGCTGTTTGCTCCGAGCCTCGGTGCGCCGGTCTACGAGCAGCAACCGGATGGCACCACGCGCCGCCTTGTCAACATCGAGGCACGGGCTCCCGACATGAGCCTCTTCGAAATTCCCAAGGGCTACCGGAAGATCGCCGTTGGTCCGCCGCCGCCCTGGTCTGCGATGCCGCCGACGGCGCCCGATGCCGGCACGCCGGGGGGTGACGCGGGAGCAAGACCCGAGGCGGGCGCAACACCTGACGCAGGCAGCAACAACGGCGCATCCGCACCGTCGCAATCACCCGCAAAATCCGGCGCCGGAAACGGCGCTGGCGGCAAGCGCTGAGGTAACCCATGACCGACAAAGACTCACCGGACAACGCGTCGAACCAGTCCGACCAGGTCGACGCTCGCAACACGGGCGCGGCTGGCGCTGCAACCGCGACGGCCGAGCCGCGCCCGGCACCAATGTCGCCCGCCGCGTCGGCCCCCTCGCGACCCGATGAACATTCGCGCGGCCGGGACAAGCCAAAACGCGGACCGGTCGCACGGTTCGTACGCTCGGTCTTCAGTCACGTTCTATTCGCCGGAATCGCGGTCGCCGGCGTACTTGGCTATCTCTATCACGGCCCGATCCTCCGCGATGTCGGCGATACCGTCTGCGCACCGGAAGTGCTCGGTCAATGGATGAGCAACGGCACGCGCCTGTCGTCGCAACCGAAAACCTCGACGACGACCGCGGCCGTGCGTGGCGACAGTTTGGCGAAGCCGCAGTCCGCAAGCCCCGCGGCGTCGGGTGTCACCGCAAAGCCGGTAACGACGATCGCAATGACGCCCGATACACCGCGCCAGCCGGCCGCCGCGCCAAGCCCCAGCGCAACAGGGACTGGCGCGACAAGGACTGGCGCGACGGGATCAGTATCGACCGCAGCGCGTCAGCCAGCGGCCACCGCTCCAGTTCAGCAACCGGCTTCCGTGACCGTCAACGATGCGCCACCCGCCGCGGAACCCGCGCGCGGCAAATCGGCATCCGAGACGACATCGAATACGCCTGCGGCCGGCGCCAAGCCCCGCGCACCGGCAGACACAACGGCCGTCGCATCGCAGAGTGGAAAGTCAGCTGAACCCTCGAGGGCGACGGAGACGGCGACAACCACGGGGACGACGACGCCGCAACCCGCCGCGCCGCCGAGCGGGCCGACCGCGACCGATCCCGGTCTCACCGTCGCAGCTCGACAAGTAGCCGCAACAATACCACCCGCATCCGCTTCGGCGTCTTCCACACCATCCGCTTCGACTGCGGCTCCTTCCGCGCCATCCGCTTCGGCTGCGGCGTCATCCGCACCGCCTGCATCGGTCGCCACACCGTCCGCTGCCACCGCCGCCGCAGCGCCATCGCTCAGCGAAGCCTGGTCGGCCGCGCGGCAGGCCTACGCCGCCGGCAAGCCGGAAGCCGTCGCCGACTACACCCGCCTTGCAGCACGCTTCCCCGACAACCCGGATCTCACCGGCGAACTCGGTAACATCTATTTCCAGCAGGGCAACATCGCAGCAGCGGCCGAACAATTCGAAGAAACCGCGCGACGGCTGGTCAAAAAGCAGCAGCCCGAACGTGCCGCCTGTCTGGTCGACGTGCTGCGCAAGCTCGATCCGGCGCGCGCGGACTCGTTTGACAGCTTGAATCTTGGAGAGTGCCCGGTTCGGCAGACGCAATAGGCCTGGGCGGTTCGAAGACGCAGCGCCGGGCAACCTATCCGACGCAAGCGCTCTGGCTTCGCGTCCGGCCGATCGCATGTCTCGCCAGCGAGGAAGGTGCCGGCATCGGATCGAAGCAAGAAGCGGCAAGCACATGCCCCTTTGCCGCAAAGTCACCGCCCGGCCCGCGTCGCGGGCCGGGCGGCATCAGCTCTGGATCAGTTGGTCACCAGTGGCAGCACGACGGCCGCGACAGCACCGAAAAAGATCGCCACGAACGCAACCGTCTCGATCAGCAGATTGAGACAGCCGTTGCAGCCGAAACAGCATGGATCCTTCGCCATCATGTCATCTCCGTTTTTTTGATTGGTGTGGGCTGATTTTCCGCCGCCCCGATGCAGGTCTGCTATCTGGCTGGCGCTCTCGCCCTTGGCATCAATGTATTGCGATGCAACAATATGCTGACTGCGTCGCGCGTCCGGGTCAACCCCTCAAGGTGCGGCGGGATGTCATGCCTTGCGGAGTGCGTTGAAATGCCCCGGTGGCGGCTATACCCCGGCGACATCCAATTGATTTTCATTGCTTTTATTTTGATACCCTCGAGCGGCCACGTCCATCAGCAACGCAAATCGAAGAGCGTCGATCCGTGTGCGTTATGATATGTGTCAGCTCGATCGGCGCGCGGCGCTCACGTACCGATGCCGTTGCGCGCGGCACTTTACGACCACTTCCCGTCTCGACGGGCGCCAATTCACCAGGGGATAAATCCGTTCATGAAATTCATGGGGCGGGCGATCGACCGGTTCATGTTGGCCATGTTCCAACGCATCATGTCGGTGTGCGCCGTCATCGTCTGCACCGACCTGTTCATCTCGACAAGTTGCTGATCCATGACCTCGAGGTGACGCATTTCCTTCGCGATCACGCGGGTATCTTGCGACATCGTATCCATACGGGTCTGCATGGAATCGATATTCCGCGAGATCTGCGAAATGTTGGCCGTCAATGCCTCCATGGTGGCGGTCAGCCGTGTCATGTGATCGCCGATCTGCGGCTGGAGCTGCTCTGCGATCACACGCATATCCCGCGACACCGCATAGATCTGGTAAAACCCATAAAGCCCCAGCAGCGTGAAAATCAGCATCGCCGGATAAGCGATCATCTCGAATCGCTTCGCGCTCCTCTCGAATGCGACGGCGATACGTTCGACGGCCCCGATTGTCTGCTCGCGGCTGGCAAGTCGTTCCGCGATCGCGGTCGACCGAACGTGATTGGCCGCGAGATGAGCACCCGCGCGACCGGTGTTCTCGTTTTCGGATGACATCCCTCTGCCTCGCGAATGGTCCGGACCTATGGGGCCATGGCCGGCGTCAGACCGGCCCACTTGCGGTTGGCCCGATGTCTCCAGCCAGACCGGTATCGATTGCGGCAACCCGGCCGTCGCCACATCCCCGACCGCGAATGCAAATTCCGCATCCCATCGAGATCCCGCCGTCAGGCGAGCGGATTTGTATCAGCACATCATCATACATTGATCAAAGCGCGCCGCACAGAAAAACAGCCCTTATCCGACGTGTGTCAGATGGTCCAAGCCTTTAAAATTGCTGATGCTTTCGTGCTGCAGTGCACAATGCGGACGCGGCAACAAAGAGACCTTGTCGGGATGCCGTTAGCCCGGGCCCAGCCAGCAGTCGTCGCCCCCGTGATCGAAATCAGCGCGTTCAGCGCGATCCGACAGGCGGCCCCTCCCCACCGAAATCGTTTCAGGTTTCAGAGGTCAACGAGCGACAAGCGAGGCATCACTTGCTCGCGCGGATTGCTCCGCGGGTGACCATGCGCGATCCGCGCATCGGGGCGGGGGTCAGGCGGTAACGAATTCGGCCGTGCCCACACTTCAGGGCGTGATACCGCCCGGAACCGGTGGCGGTCCGTCCTCGGGATCGTGACCGCTGCCGGCAACAAGAGTTGCCGCGCCGTCGCGGTTGTAGAGGTCCGGCCGAAATTGCACGAGACCATCGGGCTCAGCCCAGGCAGTGATGTAGGCAAAAACCACAGGCACCGGTCGCGTCAACTGCAGGTCCAGCGGTTGACCGGCGTCGAGCACGGCACGCACGCGGCCCGGTTCCTCCCAGCCGACTTCATACTGCGCGAGCCACTCACCGAGTTCGAACACACCTTGCACGCGCACACATCCAGCACTGAAAGCACGACCGCGCTGATTGAAGAGCTGCTTCATCGGCGTGTCGTGCATGTAGACGCCATGCTCGTTCGACATGTCGAGACGCAACAGACCGAGCGCATTACGATCACCCGGGTCCTGCCGGAACCGCAGCTTGGTCATGTCGACCTGGTGCCAGTCGATCTGTGTCGCCGAAACTTCCGGACCGTCATAGCTGCCTTCGACGATGCGAATGCCTTCCTTCTCGAGGTATTCCGGTTCTTTTTGCAGCTTCGGCACGAGATCGAGTGTCGCGACGCTCATCGGCACTCGCCAGTAGGGGAAGAAGTTGAGTGCGCGGATCGTGCCGCGCAGGTTTGGCGTTTCACGTCCCTCGCGCCCGACGATCACGCGATGGCGCTGGCGCACTTCGTACTTCTCGACCGCTTCCAGTTCGAACGCCGGCACGTTGACGAGCACATAGCGATCGTCCACACGCGTGGCCATCATTTCGAGCAGCCGCTGCCGGTTCAGTCGCAATTGATTGAGCCGGTCGGTGGCCGAAACGTTGAGGGCGTCTAGTGTCGCGCGATCGACACGGCCGGAGACACGCAACCCGTTGCGACGCTGATAGCCGCGCACGGCGCGCTCGACACGGTCGTCGAGTGTCAGGCTTTCGAAATAGTCGTTGGACGGCGCCAGATCGCCGGTCATTCGCAGGCGCCGCTTGACCAGCGGAATGCGCTCGTCGTCATCGCCGGCTCTCATGGTGCGGCCGCGCGGTATCGACCGCCAGCCACCGCGCTGAACGATGCGCTCGTATCGTTCGATCGCCGTGTCAAGCGAGCGGACCATCACGTCGCTCAGCCACGGCGTCGCATTGGGCCGCAGATCCTCGAAGCCGGCGGCTGACGACGAGGACCTCGCACGCGCGCTGCTGGAATCGCGGCGAAGCTCACGCCGGCGCTCGGAATAAGACGGCGAGCCGAAACCGGGAATCTGCTCCCACCATTCGGCGCTCTGAGCCTGAGCCACGGGCATCGAGGTCAGCACACAGCCGAGCGCGGCGGCAAGCACACCAATGCCAGCCGGGCGGCCGATGCGATGAAGTAGTCGTTCAACGAGCAGGCTGTGGTTCCCCACCATTCCAGCGATCCCGAATTGTGAATTTGCGAGCGACTGCACAGGCCGGCGAGCCGAAGATTCGCAGCAAAGATGCCAAGATGCTTAGCAAGGCCAAACGGATATGGCCAAACAAAGACGCCTCACCGTCACGTGTGCCTCACGATTTTCCGAATGAGTACCTGTAGTTGCCCTAAAACCGCAGCATCGCATTCTCAGCCTGCAACACCGCATTTCCTGCGGCCGGTTCAACCGACCGGTTCGCGCTGGATTGCATCGACACCGCCTGCCTCCCGCACTCGATCAGCAGGCAGACTTGCCGGCCACCAACGCAAATTCCGGCTGCGCCCATCGACCGATTTAGCCCATCCGAGGCCCGGAACAACATGCGGCGTTTGCACATCCTCTATGCGCGCCCTGCATCAATGCGAGCGCGCTGCCTGAGGTTCCTGGCGCTACTGTCCGATTGCCGCAGCCATGGGCCTCGACTTTCAGAAGTGGTCCCAACCGGTGACATCGAGTTGCAGCGGCCGCCCGTCCCCATCCAGTACGACGACGCCGCTGCCCTCGACGATTTCGCCGATCTCGCTCATTGCGACCTGTGCTGCCTGCGCCGCGACGGCAAGCGCGGTGATATCCTCTGGCGCGACCGTCATCAGCACTTGATAGTCCTCACCCGACGTCAAAAGTTCCGCCATGCTCGTGGCGCCACGCGCGATGAGCTGCCGCGCTGCATCCGACACCGGCACCCTACGCGCCGCGACCCGTCCGCCGACGCCGGACGTCGCCGTCAAGCGGCCGAGGTCCTTGACCAGGCCGTCCGAAATATCGATTGCCGCCGACGCGAACTGGCGGACGAGCGGTCCAACCGCGAGGCTTGGCCGCGGCTCTTCATAGGCGCGGACCAGTGCATGTCGCGACGCATCGTCGAGGCCAGCAGCTGCAAAACACGCCGGATCGTGACGTAAACGTAGCCCAAGACCCGAATCGCCGATCGTGCCCGCAACACAGATGCGATCACCCGGCCGCGCACCATCGCGGCCAATGGCCGTACCATGCGGCAGGTATCCGAATGCGGCGATGGTCAACGTCATCAACCCCGGCGTGCGGTCGGTGTCGCCGCCGATGAGGCGACAGCCGAAGGCATCCTGAGCACGCTTGAGGTCCGCCGTGAGACGCGCCATGAAGGACCGTGTCGGCGGAGCGGAAAGCGCAAGCGTCAGAAGGTAGGCAAGCGGTGTCGCGCCCTTCGCGACGAGGTCCGAGATATTGACCGCGAGCGCCTTGAAGCCTGGCGTGTCACCCGGAAAGAAATGGACGCCCTCGATCAGGGAATCCGTCGTCATAACGAGATCCATGCCCGATGGCGGCGCCAGAACCGCGCAGTCGTCCGCCAGTCCGCGCGCTGCGACCAACCCGCCGGTCAGCGGCAGAAAATACTCGCGGATGATTTGGCCCTCGCCTTGGAGAACCTCGTCGTCGTCGCCAAGTGTGCCTGCCATCATGCGTGTGGCCCGTTCGCTTATCCGCCCGCGGTGTCCGGCTCCTTATGTTCGAACTCGGCCGGACGGAGCTTGCGCGCCAGCCGATCGAGAATGCCGTTGACGACCTTCGGTTCCTCGCCGGAGAAGAACGCGTGCGCCACCTCGATGTATTCGTTGATGACGACGCGAGCCGGCACATCGCGGCGGTCGATCAACTCGAACACACCGGCTCTGAGGATCGCACGCAGAATGGAATCGACCCGCACCAACCGCCAGCCCTGCGCCAGCTGCTCGTCAGTCAAGGGATCGAGATCACGCTGCCGGCGCACCACGCCACGCAGGATGTCAGCGAAGAATTGCGTGTCCGCCTGCGCCAGCACCTCGTCCTGCTCGTCGCCCGAGAAACGCACCGTCTCGAACTCGCGGATGACGGCATTGAGATCGGTGCCGGCGATGTCCATCTGATAAAGCGCTTGCACCGCCGCCATGCGCGCCGCCGACCTCGCGCCCGAACCTGGCTTCGGCTTTGCTTTCGCCGTCATGTCCCCATCTCCTGGAAGCGGCGCGCGATATCGATCAGCGCGAAGCAGGCACGCGCGGCATCGCCGCCCTTGCCATCCCTGCCGCCGCGCGCGCGCTCCAAAGCCTGCTCTCGCGTATCGACCGTGAGTAGTCCATTTCCCACCGGCACGCCATGCCGTATCGCCGTCTCCATCAGCCAGTGATTGGCATTGTCGACAACGACGTCATAATGCGACGTCTCACCGCGAATGACGCAGCCGAGCACGACCGCTCCCGAGAAGCGACCTGCGGTTCCCGAGTGCGGGATTACGCCCGCGTCCACGGCGCTCGCCAAAACCTGCGGTATCTCGAGCGCGCCCGGCACCGACACGCGCTCATATTCACCCCCGCACGCTTCGATCTCCGCGACCGCACCCGCCGCCAGCAGATCGGCGATGTCCTCGTAGAACCGCGCCTCGATGATGAGGATGCGATCGGATGTACGCCGCTCTGTCGGCCCCGGGGGGGCGGTCTCGCTGGCACGCTTGTCGCGTTTGATCATCTGGTCCTATCCGATGCTGCGCGTGCCGACGATACGAAGTCCGAACGCCTCGAGTCCGACATAGACATGCTGCGGCGAGTTGGTCAGCAGCACCATTTCACCGATGCCGAGATCGCGGAGAATTTGCGAACCGATGCCGATTTCGACCTGCCGGCGCTCCCCGCCCTTGGCGTCGCCGCTCAAGTGCCGTGCGGCGATCCGCTCGGTGAAGCTGCGCGGATTGAGATCTCGGATCACGACGATGACACCGCGTCCCTCCGCTTCGATCGCGCGCATGGAGCGCTCGATCAGTCCGTTCTCGCCAGGCGCCGCGCCGATGCCGACAAGGTCCGCCATGGGATCGACCGCATGCACGCGCACGAGAACCGGTGCGCCGTCTGTCACATCGCCCTTGACGAGCGCGACGTGTTCTCCCGGTTCGACTGTCGTCTCGTAGACGCATAGGTCGAAGGCGCCGCCGAACGCGCTCTTCATCGGCTTGCGAGCCGTCTGGCGAACGATCGTATCATTCTGCAGGCGATAGGCGATGAGGTTTTCGATCGAGCCGATCTTCAGTCCGTGTCGCTTCGCGAACGGGACGAGGTCTGGCATGCGCGCCATGGTGCCGTCGTCGTTCATGATTTCGCAGATAACAGCGGCTGGATAGAGGCCCGCCAGACGCGCCAGATCGATACCAGCCTCGGTATGGCCAGCGCGGATCAGCACGCCGCCGTCGCGCGCCACCAGCGGGAAGACGTGGCCCGGCGAGACGATGTCGGCTGCTCCCTTGGTCGGATCGATGGCGGTGGCAATGGTGCGGGCGCGGTCGTGCGCGGAAATGCCGGTCGAAATGCCCTCGCGCGCCTCGATCGATACCGTGAATGCCGTGCGATTGCGCGACCCGTTGTCGCGCACCATCGCCTCGAGCCTCAGATCGCTGGCGCGCTGAGTGGTGAGCGACAGGCAGACGAGACCGCGACCGTGCTTGGCCATGAAGTTGATCGCGTCCGGCGTCGCCATCTGTGCCGGAATGACGAGATCGCCCTCGTTCTCGCGGTCCTCGGCATCCACCAGGATGAACATGCGCCCGTTGCGGGCGTCCTCGATGATCTCGTCGATCGAGGAGATCGCGTGCTTGAACTCGTCTGACATGATTAT
>JAGRKS010000137.1 GCA_020442185.1 Hyphomicrobiaceae bacterium | reverse complement strand
GCCTTGCGTTCGGCTTCGGCCGCTGTCTGACGCGCCTTGTCCTCAGCCTCGGCGCGTTCGCGAGCTGATCGATCTTCCTCCGCGGGCAAACGCCGCTCGTCGACGAACGAGGGAAGCCCTTGCGATTGGGCCGGCACCCGACCCGCCAATGTCAGACCGAAAA
Source organism: Hyphomicrobiaceae bacterium (assembly GCA_020442185.1). Classification (GTDB taxonomy): domain Bacteria; phylum Pseudomonadota; class Alphaproteobacteria; order Rhizobiales; family Hyphomicrobiaceae; genus JAEUMD01. Next base: position 35,118 of record JAGRKS010000137.1, on the reverse strand, counting down.
CCAGTACCGCCACCATCGCGACCGCAATCGATCGCTTCAACGTTCGCTCAATCATTGCGTACCCTTCGACAGTCTGGCGATTGCCGGCCCCACCTCGCGGCAGCCCCCATTTGCCTTGGCACGTCGATAGAGTTCCAAGGCACGCGCGCGGTCAGCATCGATTCCGAGCCCGTGTTCATGGAGCGAAGCCAGGAAACAGAGCGCGATTGGATCGCCGCGCGCCCCGGCAAGTTCCCAAAGCAATCGCGCCGCGGCGTAATCGGGCTGTCCCTGCGCCGGATTGGCGTAGAGAGAACCGAGCTGTGTCATCGCCCACACCATGCGGGGATTGCCGAGCCCCAACGCCAACGACTGGCGCAGCCAGAATTTCGCTTCGTCCTTGTCGCCGCCATTGGGGGCATAGAGGCTGTCATCGGCGTTCTTGAGTACATCGGCGAGCGTCAGCCCCTGTGCGGAGCGTCCCTTGGTCGATGTTGTATCGACCTCGAAAATGCTGCTGAGCTTGTTTTCGGTGCGGACTTGCGAGCCAACCAATGCCGATGAGTTGCGGTCTGCCGACAGCAAGGTCGCGAAGTCACTACTGAACATGAAGTGCGCAACCAGCGTAAGCGCTGCGGCGACGAGAAACCCGAGGCCGAAGGCACGCTGCACGATGCTATCGCGGCTGCCTTCGTCTTTCGCCCGCAGAAGGAACATCGGCGCCCCGGCTGGAAGCTGGCTCGCATCGCCGTCCTCCCGTCTCGTTCCCTGCACTCCGGGCGCTTTCAGGGTCGAAGGCTTAAGGGGCAGCGGCGGCGGAGCGAAAGCCGTTTCGATATCGGGGCGCGCGTCCGTCGTCGCCACGGGCGGGAGGCCAGGGAGGGAAAGGCCGCCGATGGCTGCATGGGGCACAGAAAAAACGTCACCGGGCGGCTTCGGGTCGCGGCGGCCCGGGTGCGCATCGACGCTCTCGGTTTCGACGTCGTGGGCCTTGCCGCTGGTTCCGCTTTCGACTCCGGTAAAAATGGTAACGACGGCCTCGGCGAACCGAGCGTCGCCAGTTCGATCATCGACGACATCGGTGATGGGATCGAGCGCAGGGCGGGCCTCGATCTCGCCGCTGGCCTCGCCCGAAATTTCAGGCAGCCGATGCGCAAGGTCGGGGGCCATGTCCGGCGCTTCGAGCTGGGGCGACACTGTTTTCGCGGCCGCCATCGCATCCTCGCCCGCCGCCACCGCCATCTCGTCGGAAAGCTCGGACGAAGCGGCAGTTGTCGCGGAATCATCGACCGTGCTTTGTGCCGCGAGCGTGAGGCGTTCGATTTCAGCACGCCGTGCCGCGGCACGCGCGGCGGCTTCAGCAAGCCGGCTGCTGCCGCGTACGATCACATGATTTTGGCTCTTGGGACGTTTTGCTGGCGGTCCCGGCCAGCGCATGACCGTCGCTATGGCAGCGGAGGGGACCGAGAAGATGACCGGCATGCCGGTCTCGAGTCGTGGCGCATTGATGACCTCGGGTCCGACGACGAATTCGACCCATTTCTTGCCGATCCGCATCTCTCGGGGCGTCAGCTCGCCGCTCGGCCATCCCGTGCCGTCGAGGGGTTCATCATCCTCTTCGAGGGGGTCGATCCGGAACTTGTTTTCCGCCGGCAACTCCGCCAGCCCGACAACCCTTATGATGGCCTCGCCCTCGCTCTCCGACAACGGGTCGCGGTCAACTTCTATGATTACGCCATTCACAGCTCAACCCCAAAGCGACTAACTGAAAGCGACCACCGCGGACACCCAATAACTCTCACCGGCGCCGGTCCTCGACCAGTACCGGACAAACGAAATGTCGAGTTTGAAAAAACCGCCTTTGCTTAACGCGGCGAGCGAGCCAGGGCGGCGGAAGCGGAGGGGCGGGAGCCATGCGCGTTCCCGCCCTGTCGGGCAAGCGCCCGGCAATGCCGGTACGGACTCCATTTTCCGAGCATGCAAACGCAAGCGTCCGTCCCCCCGAACGTACGAAATGGCGAAGGTGACCTGTCCCCGGGCCGGGGCCAGACCACGCGCCGTCACGCCGGATGACGTCATCTTGATCGCGACGCTTTCCGACGAAACTGTTTTGACTAAGAAACAGGCCGGAATAATGGCGGAACCAGCAATGTCGACTTTGGAAGAATGAGGCTCCGAACCGGCTCCCGCCTGTCAGGCCATCGAGCGGCACCCCTTCCCTTGCCGCACCGTTCGACGACGGCATGGTTTCCGCGCTCGCCGCGAGGCCGCCGGACAGTCGGCAGGGCCGCGGCGAAGGGCGTGCGGGCACTTACCCCCGCCCACCCGCTGATCGGTCGCGCTGGTTGGCCGCTGGCTGCTCGCCCGCCGCCTGTTCGAGACTGTCCTCATCAAAGAGCCGGGCGAGATTTTCGGCGTCTGTTCGCGCCTTGCTTTGCAACTTCTCGACGTCCGTATAGTGCCGGTAGTCCTCGACGAGGCGACGCTCGTCATGCGCCTTGAAGGTATCGATGGCGAAACGCACGTCGCGATCGGCAATGCCGAGCCCGTCCAACACTTCGCGGGCAAGCACGAGTGACGACAGCAGGGTTTCGCGCTGGATCACTTCGATGCCGGCGTCCATCAGGCGGTGGACGTGGTTGCGGTTCCTGGCCCGCGCGACGATCTTCAGCTTCGGGTAGCGTTGGCGGGCGAATGTGGCGATACGAACCGATGCTTCGATATCATCGACCGCGATCAACAGCACCCGCGCCATGCCGAGCTTGGCCGCGTCGAGAATTTCCGGCCGGCTGGCATCGCCATAAAATGCCTCCGACCCGAAGCGCCTCACCAATTCCACCTGCTCCGGATCGAGATCGAGAGCCGTGAAGTTGATCCGCTTTGCTCGCAATATGCGCGCCGTGATCTGTCCCACACGGCCAAAGCCCGCAATAACGACGTGACCTTCGTTCTCGGGCAATGCTTCCGGCGCGGTGTCGGCGCGCCCCGCACTCCGCCTCACCGCATCGTCGACGAGCAAGAGTAATGGCGTCGCAGCCATCGAAAGAGTGACGACGATCGCCGCCAGATCGGCAAGCCCCGACTCCAGCACACCGGCAGCAACGCCCTGTGTCAGGAGTACGAACGCGAATTCGCCACCCTGCGCCAGCACCAGGGCAAGCCGTCGCGACGCTGCCGTCTTCATCCCCTGCACGTGCCCAAGAGCGAACATCACGGCGGCCTTGAGTGTTATCAGGCTCGCCGTCAGCACGGCGATCAGCCAGGGCGTCTGCATCAGCAGGTCCACTTTCAGCGACATACCGATGGCCGTGAAGAACAGACCCAGGAGCAGGCCCTCGAAGGGCTGGATGTCGGCCTGCAACTGGTGGCGATAGGACGATTCGGCCAGCAGCGCGCCGGCTATGAAGGCCCCGAGAGATGCCGACAGGCCCGCCCACTGCATGATGACCGCTGCGCCGACGACCGTCAGCAGGGCGGCAGCCGTCATTGCTTCCTTGACACCGGTCCGGGCGACCAGCCGCAAAGCGTGATCGAGAACGAAGTGGCCAACGACGACCACGGCGGCGATGGTTGCCAGTGCCTGCAGCGCCGCCAACCCTGACATGTCGCTTGCCGCCGCGCCGCTGACTGCGAAAACCGGCACCAGGGCAATCAGCGGAATGGCGGCAAGATCCTGGAAGAGGAGCACGCTGAACGCCAACCGGCCGTGCCGCGCGGTGAGCTCGCCCTTCTCTTCGAGGACCTGCAGCACGAAGGCCGTTGATGAAAGCGAGAGCGCAAGCCCGAGGAACAGCGCGAGCAGTGGCGGTTGGCCGGTCAGTGCAATGCAGAATGCCAAAGCCGCCGAGGTGGCCGCGACTTGTGCTCCGCCGAGACCGAAGATCGATGCGCGCATCGACCAGAGCCGCGTAGGCCGCAGCTCGAGGCCGATAATGAACAGCAGCAGCACGACGCCGAACTCGGCGATGTGCAGGATTTCCTTGGCCTGATACAGCGAAAACGTCTGACCGATGCCAAAGGGTCCGAGCGCCACGCCTGCCGCCAGGTAGCCGAGCACAGTGCCAATCCTCAGCCAGCGGGCAAGTGGCGCGGCAATCGCGGCGGCTGCGAGCAGCAGGGCAATTTGGATGAGTGAGACATCGTTCATGGCAGATCCCGATCGGGTTCACTATGCGTATATGCCAGGGGCCATGGGCTGCCCGGGGGCCGACTTGGTGGTTCGTCCGGGCGCAGCACCGGCGATTGGCCGCCGGCAGGACCACGAACTCGCGCGGCGGACCCCTTCGGGTTGCGAAAAGGTCCGCTCAAAGTTCCGCGGCGTTACCAGTTCTGGCAAACCGAAGTGAACGACGCGGCAGGGCTGCGACCGACCGGCCCTTGCCCGACGCGACGCGTACCGCTACACGTGTCGCACCCAGAGTATCCGGCAGAGGCTCCATGCTCGAACTCTTCAGTTTCATAAGCCAGCTCATTACGGCTTACATCTTCATCATCATCGCCAGCGTCATCATGAGTTGGTTGATCGGGTTCGGTATCATCAACCCGTACAACCAGATCGCGCGAACGATATGGAATTTCCTGCAGGCCGTGACCGAACCGGCATTGCGCCCGATCCGGAGAATGCTTCCGGACTTCGGCGGCATCGACCTGTCGCCAATCGTGCTGCTGCTGCTGCTCCAGTTCATACAACAGGTCGTTCTGCCCAATCTCTACCGGGCTCTCGCCTGATGGGCGACGGCGAGCGCCCTTGGCGCCCGACCACCGACGGCTTGGTGATACGATTTCGGCTGACGCCCAAGGCGTCCGCCAACGCTATCGGCGCGATCGAGGCAACCGCGGAGGGTCCCGCCGTCAAGGCGAAGGTCCGCGCTGTCCCGGCCGATGGCGCGGCAAACGCGGCACTGGAACGTCTCGTCGCGGATTGGCTCGACGTGCCCAAGAGCAGCGTATCTCTGGTTTCAGGCGGAAAGTCGCGCATCAAATCCCTCGCCGTTCGCGGCGAGCCGTGCGGATTGATCGCTGCCGCCGAGGCGCTGACCGGGGACGTCGGCGCTCATCCCCAAGGCTCTGGCACCAAAGGTTCTGGCACCCAAGGTTCTGGCACCCAAGGTTCTGGCACCCAAGGTTCTGGCACCCAAGGTTCTGGCCGCTCGACGACGCGTGACTGACCACAAAGCACAAACAACAAAATCAACAATGGAGGAATACCGGATGTCCGACGCGAAGATCATCGATGGCAAGGCCGTGGCGGCAGAGGTCAGGGCCAAAGTCGCCTCCGAAGTCGCGCGCATCAAGGCCGAGCACGGCTTCGTACCCGGGCTCGCCGTCGTGCTCGTCGGCGAGGATCCGGCCAGCAAGGTCTACGTCAAGAACAAGGCCGCACAGACCGTCGAGACGGGCATGCAGTCCTACGAACACAAACTTCCCGCAGAGACGCCGGAAGCGGACCTGCTGGCGCTGGTCGACAAGCTCAACCGCGACCCGTCGGTCAACGGAATTCTGGTGCAACTGCCGCTGCCCAAGCACATCAACTCCGAGAAGGTGCTGAACGCGATCGATCCCGACAAGGACGTCGACGGCTTCCATCCGGTCAACGTCGGCCGGCTGTGGATCGGCGCGCGCTCGCTCGTGCCGTGCACGCCGACAGGTTCGCTCATCCTCGCCAAGACCGTGCAGGATAACCTCTCCGGTCTCGACGCCGTCGTCATCGGCCGCTCAAACATCGTCGGCAAGCCGATGGCCTCGCTCCTGCTCGCGCAAAGCTGCACGGTAACCATCGGCCATTCGCGGACCAGGAACCTGCCCGAAGTCGTCAAACGGGCCGACCTCGTCGTCGCGGCCGTCGGCATCCCCGAATTCGTCAAGGGCGACTGGATCAAGCCGGGAGCCATCGTCATCGACGTCGGCATCAACCGGGTGCCGAAGGGCGACGGCAAGACCAAACTGGTCGGCGATTGCCACTATGACAGTTGCGCCGCCGTCGCCGGTGCCATCACACCCGTACCTGGCGGGGTCGGCCCGATGACCATCGCCTGTCTTCTGAAAAACACGGTCGAGGCGGCGCTGATCCAGAAAGGCCTGCCAGACACGCAGTCGTGAGGCGAAGGCAATCCTGGGCCCAAGCGTTGCCGAAGGCACGCATCCCTAGTGACCAAGCGTTGCCGAGGGTGCGCAATCATGACGCAAGGGCAGCAAGACCTTCCCGCCGCGGTGCCGGGCAGCCGGCTCGCAAGCCGATTATGGTCGTGGCCGCGCGACGCGCGGTCACGATCGATCCGCTGCGGCCCGGCTGGTCTGGCCCAGCATGTCTGGCCTGCCTGATCTGGCCAGGGTTCGCCGCCCCTGGTCCGCGGCGGTTCGAAACGTCAGCGCGTTCCAGGCAACGCCGAACCGGCCCAGCGCCGCCGCTGGTCCTACGCGGCTTTGCGCTGACGTAGTGTTTCGCCACGGTAGCTCAACGCTTCAGCAACATGCAGCCGGCCGACCGAATCGAGACCGTCGAGATCGGCGAGTGTCCGCGCGACTTTCAGCGTGCGGTGAAACCCACGTGCCGAAAGCCCAAGTGCGTCTGCCGCCTGGCGCAACAGCGCGAGACCTTCGCCGTCCGGCATGGCGATCTGCTCCAGAAGTTGCCCGTTGCAATCGGCATTGGTCCTGAGATTGCGGGCGCCGAGACTTTCGAACCGCGCACGCTGGCGGATGCGCGCCGCGACCACGCGCTGGCGCACCTCGGCGCTGCCTTCAGCCGGAGCGGGCAGAACCATATCCGCCGCCGAGACCGCCGGAACCTCTATCTGAAGATCGATGCGGTCGAGCAACGGCCCGGATACCCGGGCCTGATACTCCTCGGCGCAACGCGCACCGCGGCGACAGGCCTGCCCCGGATTGCCGCCGCCACAGCGACAGGGGTTCATGGCCGCGACAAGCTGGAAGCGGGAAGGATATGTAATGCGATGGTTCGCTCGCGCGATCACGGTTTCGCCCGTCTCGATGGGTTGGCGAAGGCCATCGAGCACCTGCGGCGAGAACTCGGGCAACTCGTCGAGGAACAGCACGCCGAGATGGGCGAGCGATACCTCACCGGGGCGCGGCCGGCTACCACCACCGACGAGAGCCGCCATGCTCGCCGAGTGGTGCGGGCTGCGAAAGGGGCGGTCGATCAGCAGTTTGCCACCCGACAACTCGCCGGCGAGTGAATGCACCATTGATACGTCGAGCATCTCCTCCGGCGAGAGGGGCGGCAGTATCGACGGCAGCCGCGAGGCCAGCATCGATTTGCCTGATCCCGGCGGCCCGATCATCAACAGGTTGTGGCCACCCGCCGCCGCGATTTCGAGCGCGCGTTTGGCGGTTTCCTGCCCCTTGATGTCGCGCAGATCGGGCTTCACTTCCACAGGCCTGTCGAGATTGGGCTTCGGCCGCGACAACGACTGCAGTCCTTTGAAGTGATTGACGAGCGAGAGGAGATGCGGCGCGGCGAGAATCTCGACGTCTTCTCCGGCCCATGCCGCTTCCGGTCCGACAGCCGCCGGGCAGATCAAACCCTTGCCGAGCGCATTCGCTCCGATCGCGGCTGGTAGCGCGCCCGGAACCGCGCGGATCGACCCGTCGAGCCCGAGTTCGCCGATCGCCGCGAAGGAAGCGATGGCATCGGGTGCCACCGCGCCCATTGCCGACATTAAAGCCAGCGCGATCGGCAAATCGAAGTGACTGCCCTCTTTCGGAAGATCGGCCGGCGCCAGATTGACGGTGAGATGCTTGAACGGCAGTCCGAGCCCGACGGCATGCAGCGCATTGCGGATACGCTCGCGGCTCTCGGCCACCGCCTTGTCCGGCAGTCCGACGATTGCGAAGGTCGCCTGCCCGGGTGTGATGCGGACCTGCACCTCGATCGGCCTGGCCTCGATGCCAACGAACGCCAATGTCGCGATTTGACCGTACATTCCGCTTGCCCCCACTCCGCCGACCGGCTCTCGTCACCGAGAGCCTTGCCCGAGTTGCATGAGCCTAGTGCGATCGCGGACGATCCGTCAAGAACAAAAACGGAACGAGGCGCAACCGGCCAAGTCGGAACAAGTGCTTCGATGGCGCCAAACGCTCGATCCGCGACGAGTAGGGCCCCCGCGTCTCATCAAGTTCTGCCAGCGTCGTGTTACCGCTCGGCGCCTTGGCCGCGAGCGCGGCCTCACCCGTGCCCGGCCATCACCCGGCCCTCGCCGATTTTCCATTGGATCGCGTCCCAAATCATCGCTGCGATGTCGGGACCGCCGTGATCCTTGATGTGGCGGATGCCGGTTGGTGACGTGACGTTGATCTCCGTCAGATACGGCCCGATCACGTCGATGCCCGTGAAGATCAAACCGCGTCGCTTCAGCTCGGGCCCGAGCCGCCGGCAAATCTCGCGATCGCGATCGGTCAACGCCACCGCCGACGCCGTGCCGCCGACGTGCAGGTTGGAGCGCGTCTCGCCGGCCGCTGGCACGCGGTTGATGACGCCGGCCAGTTCACCGTCGACTAGGATGATGCGTTTGTCACCCAGGCGGACCTCGGGGCGGTACTCCTGGACCATGAACGGTTCGCGGAAGATCGACTGGAACAGCTCGACCAGCGAGCCAAGATTGGTATCGCCCGGCTGAATGCGGAACACGCTGGCGCCGCCGTTGCCGTAGAGCGGCTTGACGATGATGTCGCCATGGCGCTCGCGGAACGCCTGCACGTCGGCGGCTGAGCGCGTCACCATGGTGGGCGGCATCAGGTCTTGGAAATCGAGCACCCACAGCTTTTCCGGCGCATTGCGAACTTCGCGCGGATCGTTGACCACCAGCGTCTGCGGATGAATGCGCTCGAGGAGGTGTGTCGAAGTAATGTAGGCCATGTCGAACGGCGGGTCTTGCCGCAGCAGGACCACGTCGAACGCGGAGAGATCCTCGACGCGCGCGTCCGACACGCGATAATGGGCGCCGACCTCGTCGCGCACGTCGAGCGTCTCGCCTCGTGCCCTCAAAACGTCGCCATCGAGAGTCAGCGCCTGCGGCAGGTAGTAGAACAGCGCGTGGCCACGCGCCTGCGCTTCAAGCAGCAGCGCGAAGGTCGAATCGCCGCGAATGTCGATGCGGTCGATCGGGTCCATCTGGCAGGCGACACGCAATGGGCGGATCGATGACGGCGACATGGCGGGCCCTCCAACGATTGAATGTGGCAACGAAGCCCGCCGGCATCATCAAGTCAATGGTCTCGCCGCCCGCCTCGCGCGGAGGACCGTGCCAAACGCGTGGCCGATGCCTGGATTAACCAATCGTTAACCGAAGCAATCGAGCCTGCGGGACGCGATGACGGAACATCGCCAGCAACCGAGGGCAGCTCGATGCACAGCGAGGAAATCGAAGCGGCGCTCGCCCGGCTCGATCGCGCGATGAGTGCGCTCGTCGAGACGCGTGATCGCCTGGGCCGCGACATCGAGAATGCGCTGCGCGAAACCGTCGCCAATCTCGATTCTTTCAAGGCGATAGCCGAGAACTCCGGCCGCTGAACCGTAGCGTTGGTGGGTCCTGCTCTACAAGGCATCGCGAAGATGGAGCGGCCAGCGGCGCGGAACCACGAGCACCAGATCGAAGCCGAGTTCATAATCCACGTACCGGGCATGACGGCCGAGCCAGATATCCGCTGCACGCCGGATGCGCTGTCGCTGCCTGGTCCCGATCGAGGCTTCGGCCGCTTCGACGGTTCCGCGGCGCTTGACTTCGACGAAGGCGAGCCGGCGGCGGCGCACGACGATCAGATCGATCTCGCCCGCATGCGTCGCGACGCGTCGGCCGATCGGCCGATACCCCTTGACCAGTAGCGCCAACAGGGCCGCCCATTCACCGAGCACGCCTCGCCGATAGCGGCGCTGCCGTTCGATCGAAGGACCTTTCATCGAATGCCCTCGGCTGGCGGGCACCCAGGTGCGGCACCATCGCGATCGGGCGCCGCCTCGAAATACGAAACCGAGCCCGGATCAGCCGAGTCGGGTGCTCTCTTCATGTCTCGCCCCGGTCATCGCCCCTGGCATCGTCCGGCTCGTCGTCCGCGACAGATTTCATGCGCAGGCCGATCTCGTAGACTCGCCCCTTGGCGACACCCAACGCTTCGGCGACGCTGCGCGATGCTTCTTTCAAGCGGCTGTCGGCCAATGCCGCGCGCAGGGCAAAGGCGATGGCATCGTCGGTCACGGCGCCCAAGAGCGGTGGCCCGACGACGATTGCGAGTTCGCCGCGCACCTCCTTGGCCGCGAATTTTTGCGCAAGCGTCACGAGATCGCCGCGGACGACCTCTTCGTGCAGCTTGGTCAGTTCGCGCGCGACCGCCGCTGGACGGGGACCGAGGCCGGCCGCCAGATCCTCGAGGCATTCGACGAGACGCTGCGGTGCCTCGTAGAGCACCAGCGTCGCCGGCACGGTCTGAAGCTCAGCGATCCGCGACCGTCGGGCGGTGCCGCGCGGCGGCAGGAACCCGGCGAAGAGAAATCGATCCGTCGGCAAGCCGGCGCTCGTCAGCGCGGCGAGAGCGGCCGATGGCCCCGGCAGGCTCTCCACGCGATGACCGGCGGCGGCGGCCTCGCGCACCAGCTTGAAGCCCGGGTCGGACACTAGCGGCGTGCCGGCGTCCGATATCAGCGCGATGCGCTTTCCCGCGTCGAGTTCCGCCAGAATACGCGGCCGCTGCGCGGCACCGTTGTGCTCGTGATAGGGCCTGAGCGGGGAGCCGATGCGATAATGGCTGGCCAGGGTCCGCGAGTGTCGGGTGTCCTCGCAATAGACGACATCGGCGCGCGCCAGGACGGTCAGCGCCCGGATCGTGATATCCCCGAGGTTGCCGATCGGCGTCGCGACCAGATAGAGCCCCGGCGCCAGGGTGCTGGCCATCAACCGCTCGATTTCGAGCGAGGCGGACCTCGCGAGCCCGCCGCGACCGGCATCGGCCTCTACCGCGCCGACGACGTCTGGCGTCGCATCGAGATCGACCGGCGCGTCACCGAGCGTCGTATCTTCGCTGGACCTGTTCTTGGCATTCGCCATGGGGGGGTTCTCATCGTCCTCGGGTGGTTGTCACGCGGCCGTGGCAGAGCTGCAACGATGGTCTAGCCAGTGTGTCCACGGCGACGCAGCACCAGCCGCAACCATCCCGGGAAGCTATTCCCTCCCTATGCGGAAATGACTTATGCCGGCTTGCGTGGCAACGCATCCTGGGAGAATCTGACAATTGTTGCATCAAAACCCTTCTCTCGCCGCAAGCAAGTGGCTAATGGCTATTGAATGGTAGCTGGCGGTTGGGGCGCCCTGTTCGGACAATGCGTGCGTGGTCTGAGGCACCTGCTGGTGCGGCACGCCACCAACGGAACGGTCTCGTGACCATCGACGCGCGTGTGGCGTATTGCGCCTGACCTGAGGATACATCTGATGGCAGCCTTTGCCGGCTACCGGACAATTCTGAACTTGCCGCATACCGCCTTGCGTGTTGGTGTCGCGGCCCTCGCGGCATCGGCGCTGCTGACGGCCGCGGGCTGCAGCACGAACCTCGGCACCTCTCAATCACCGGGAGCCGAGCTCTCGCCCGTGGCCAGCGCGCCAGCGCCTCAGCGGCCCGTCAAGATCGCGATGCTATTGCCGCTGGCTGGCGTCGGACAGACGGCGGCAGTTGCCAAGAGCCTCAAGCAGGCCGGCGAAATGGCTCTGTTCGAGCGCGACAACCCCAGCGTCCAGCTGATGGTCAAGGATGACCGCGGCACACCAGATGGCGCGCGGATCGCCGCCGAGGAAGCCATACGCGACGGCGCCGAAGTGATCCTCGGGCCGCTGTTTTCGACCGCGGTTTCGGGTGCGGCGGCGCCGGCGCGCGCTGCGAGAGTGCCGGTCATCGCTTTCTCGAACGACGTCCGTTCCGCTGGCAATGGTGTCTACCTGATGAGCTTCCTGGCAAAGCCGGAGGTCGATCGGATCATTTCGTTCGCAGCTTCGCGCGGCAAGCGCCGGTTCGTCGCGCTGATCCCAGCTGACGCCTACGGTGATTCGGTCGAGCCCGCGTTCCGTGCCGCCGTGGCCGATGCCGGCGGTGCGCTCGTCCACATCGAGCGCTATCCGCTGCGCGCCAATGCCATGCTCGAGCCGATCAAGCGCGTATCGGAGGCGATCCGGCAGGCGGAACTGGCCGGCGCTCCAGTCGATGCCTTGTTCATTCCGGGTGGCCAGGAGTCGCTGCCGCAGCTGGCACCGCTTCTCACCTACAACGGTATCGACACGTCGCGGGTGAAGCTGCTGGGCACCGGCGCCTGGGACTACCCGAACGTCGGCCGCGAGCAGGCCCTCGCCGGCGGCTGGTATCCGAGCCCCGATCCGCGTGGATGGCAGGATTTCTCGGCCCGGTTCGCAAAGACCTTCGGCTCCGCCCCGCCTCGCGTCGCCAGTCTTGCCTACGATGCGGTGAGTTTCGCCGTATCCTTGTCGGCCGCACCCGAGGGCCAACGCTACACGGTCGAGGCCATTTCAGCTGCCCGCGGGTTCCAAGGTGTCGACGGGCAGGTATCGTTCACGGCCGCCGGCACGTCCGAACGCGCTTTGTCGATCCTCGAGATCCAGCCGTTCGGCAGCACCGTCATCGAGGCCCCGCCGACCGGTCCTCGTTCGAGCTATTCCGGCGGCGTCGCGGGCAACGGCTTGCAGGCCAACGCACCGCCGCCTATCACCGGTTCCGTCAACCTGCCGCCGTTCTAGCAACTTGGCGCGCCATGCTTGACACCAACCGCGCAGCACTGGCGGTCAACCTTGGCGCGACGCCACACTAGATTTCATCCGTCCAGGCAAGCACGCCTCGGCGCCCAATCGCGTCTCAGTCTCGGAGTTGGCGCCGCATCATGCTGGCCGTAATCACCATCGTCGCGCCCGTCTTCGGATTGATCGCGATCGGCTACCTCGCGGGCCGATTCCGCATTTTGCCAGAAAGCGCCGCCCACGGCATCTCGGCCTTCGCATTCACGCTCGCCATTCCGGCCCTTCTCTGCCGCACGGTTGCCACTGCCGAGTTCGGCACGTTGTCTCCCATCGGCGTTTGGGGCAGCTTCTACGGCGCCGGCCTGTTGAACTGGCTCGTCGCGACCTTGCTGACGACGAAGGTGCTCAAGAGGCCAACCACCGACGCCCCGGCGATTGCCATGACCGCGACGTTCGGCAATACCGTCATGCTCGGAGTCCCGCTCGCCATCGGCACATATGGCGTCGAGGCGACGGCCGTCATCGCACTCGTGCTCTCGGTCCATGCGCCGATGTGGTGGCTGGTCGGCATGCTCCACGCCGAGGCGACGGGCGATCACTCGGGCCACTCGACGATGCAGGCGGTAACGACGCTGCTTCGCGACCTCGTCACCAACCCGATCGTGATCGGCATCCTGCTCGGCGTTGCCTGGCGGCTGACGGGCTTCGCCATGCCGAAGGCGCTGGACCGGCTGCTCGAGCTGATGGCGCAGGCCGGCATCCCGACCGCACTTGTGGCGCTCGGCCTATCCCTCGTCGTGTTCGAAATCAAGGGGCAGGCGCCGACGCTGACAACGGCTGTCGCGCTGAAGCTCGTCTTCATGCCGGTCATCGCCTGGGTACTGGCGACCTATGTGTTCGGCCTCGATCCCCTGGCGCGCGGCGTGGTGGTCATCATGGCTGCCATGCCGACCGGCGCCAACGCCTTCCTGTTCGCGACGCGGCTCGGCCGTGCCGTCAATTCGGCCTCGGGCGCTGTCGCGCTCGGCACGCTGATCGCATCGGCGACGGCAGCCGCGATCGTCATGTCATTGATGCGGTGACGGCACCGGAAGGACGGGGACGGCGAAGCGGCGGCAGCAGATCACGACCGGATCTGCAACGTCACCCTCCTCACGCCGCGAGCGCGAAGTCCGTCTTGCCTGGGCAACGTTCACGTTGCGCAACGAGCGCCAGACGCGGTTCGCGACCCGCATTCGGCATCACCGTCGCCAATTCGGCAATCAGTCGGTCGAAGCCATAAGCCGCTGCATCGAGTTGTTCCGCGGCGCGGCGCTGCAACTGCGTGGCATTGCCGACGCGAACGATGCGATCGCCAACCGCTGTCGCGAGCATCCGCCATTGCGTATCGGCGTCGAGACGTTGCGTCTCCCGCTGCACCAGAACGGCCCCCGCGTTGTGCGAGACGAGGTGCCCCGGAGTTGTCCCCCCGACGGGCTTGCACTCGCTTATCGCGACACGCGTCGGCGCGGCGGGACGGACCATATCGCGCAGCCCCGGGCGGTTCGCCTTGCGCGCGGCGGGGCGCCAGGACGTGTGCGATGGCGCAGCACGCCTCGTCGGCGCTCGAACCTGCGGATGCGGCTTTGACTTTGGCCTTGGCTGCGGAATGAAGAGACCGGCGATGGCCTCGTGCGCTGCTGCGACGAGGGACGCGGGCGCGATCCACACAAGCGCAATCAGGGTTGCCGTTGCAATTGCGATAAAGATTTGGATATCGGCCGGTGCTGCCGCGACAGAAAGATCCATTTGATCAATTCGCCCTCGTTTCACGAACGAAGATGTTCGTATTCGCAGGAATTGGCAACGCCAAAAACACACACACCCAATGCGCAGATTAAAACGCCTGCCGGCCTGCCTGCAAAGACCAAGAGCAATTACCGGATGTTCGCGTTGATTTATCGTTAATTCAATATCGCCGTTCACGACGGCTGCGCATTGCGGCCGGCCGGAGAACCGCAACGGCTCGTCGCCCGTCGTCCGGCACAGCAGCGGCCCAGAACGCGGCTTGAAGATCCGCCCTACGTAAAGGCCTGCAATCAGGGACGATCAACAAACTCAGCTCTTTGGCTTGGCCTCGAGTTCCGCGCCGAACCGGTAATGTCCGGTAATCTTCGAGCCGAAAAGCCAATCTTCTTCCTTAACGCCGAAGCCGATATTGTGAATAATGAGGGGCACGCCTTCGGCATTCTTCCTGTCGGAAACGAACGCAATATGCGTTTTGGAACTCCGGCCTTCCGGCAGGTAATAGGTGACGATATCGCCGGGCCGATAATCCGCCCCGTTCGCGGTAACCGGCAGGGACGTCCCGTATCTCGCCAGATACTTTTTCAGAACCGGCACGCGGCGATGATCGATGTTGGTATCGCCGGTGCCGACGCGAGCGCGATGGACCAGGGCCTGCAAATCGATGCCGTGTTGTCGATAGGCGCGCACGACGACGTCGGTGCAAACGCCGAAATACCAGGGCACGTCACCCATCGGGTAGTCGATCTTGGCATAGGCCGGGTTGTAGATGACCGGCAGCCAAGTCTGCTTCCGGGCCGACGCGACGAGACGCACGCCGAAGCCTTGTGCATTCGGCGCAGTTGCCGTCGCGTTCGCGGCACCCGTTGCGACCGGTGCCGTGAGCGCGGCCGCCGACAGCATCGCCGGAAGGAAGACGCTTCGGAGCGCCCGCGAGAATCGATCGATCATACGGCCCCTTCTCCACCTGGCATTTTCGCCGCGCCGACGGTCCGGCGTTATCTCGGTCGTTATCCAAGCACGAGACGTTGACCAGAGGTGGGCATGCGTGTGACCGCGGCATCCGCCGCTTTCGTCGATCGGCGAACGGCGCGCCGACGAAATTGCCACAAATGTCGCGCGAGCAGCGGCGCCTGCATCGCGCGCGGGACGGCCAGCGTCAGTCGAAGGCAGTCGCACCGCGGTGTTGGGCCATCCTGCCGGCTGTCGAGCGCTCACTCCTGCCGGCCTGCCGTAACCGCCGGGCGGTGGTGGTGGCGGCCGGCGCTGCGCCAGCCAGTGTGCGGCGGACGCCCCGGGCGTTCGCGGGCGGGAATGCGGCGCGCTCGATTGCCGAGAGCGGCCCGGCATCGCGGATGCGGTAATGTCCGGTGATGGCATCGACGAACAGGGCATCCTCCAGCATCGGCCCCCAGCCGCGGTTGTGGACGATCATCGGACGGCCGGACGGGGCCCGGACACTCGAAACCATTGCGATGTGCGAGCGCGAGCCTGAATTTTGCGGTCGCGCATAGGTGACGATATCGCCCGGCAAATAGTCCTCGGCGAAGCTCGTGACGGGGACCGCGGCGCCAGCGCGCTCGAACAGTCGGCGCAGGACGTCGGTGCGGCGATGATCGATGTTCGTATCACCGCGCCCGACGCCTGAAAGTTTTACCGCGACCTGCAGATCGATGCCGACCCCCCGGAAGGCGCGAATGACGACGTCGGTACACACACCATAGAGCGGGGCGACATCGCCCATCGGATAGGAAATCCTGCGATAAGCCTCGTTGTAGATGACGAAGCCGCCAAGCTGTTCATGCGCCGCCGCGGCCAGCCGCATGCCGAGCAGCGGGGTAGTAGCCTGATCCGCAACGACTCCGGCGGAGCGCGGCGCACGAGCAACCACGACCACGGGTGCCGGGATGCGGCCGTGTCCATCAGGCGTCAGAACGCAGCGCGGATCGTCCGCCGCGTCGCGGGCATGAAAAGTTGGGCCGGCGGCCACGGGGCCGAGCGCCCGGAATTCTGGCTTTCGCTCGCGCGCCGCCGCCATCCCCAGATGCGATGCGACGGCCTTGACCCGGATCGACGTCAGGGCGTCGACAGGCGCCAGCGAACCGGCCGCTACGATTGTCGCCGACACCGGCCCACGGTTTGCGGCGATCAACGCTTGCGACGCATCGCCAAGCAGTGCCGCTGCGGCAGGGGAAGGTTGCCAAGCCGCCAGCGACGGCCGGGCGATTGCAAGCGAGCCGGAGCCAACCGCGCGTGCGGGCAGCGCGGCAACAGCGAAGCGAGGCAGGCGGGTGATCGCCGGACTGGGGACGGCAACGGCGCCATATACCGGCAACGCCGAGCGCTCCGGCATGGCGATCGCGCGGATGTTCCATATCACCACGCGCCCGTGGCTCATTACGTCTCGTGGGGCCGTTGCGACGGCGACGAGCGAACGCCTATCGCGCGAAATGCTCGGTGCAATCTGCCGGGTAACGGCGGCAGCCGCAACCTGCAGCGGCGCCGGCCGGGCAACGCTTTCGGACGGAGGGCGGATGTCGCGAAGAAGCGCGCCGGCCGCGTCGTCGTCGGCCGCGATGCGCCGAGCGATGATGCCGTCCCCGGCGATCGCGCGAACCGTGTCTGGCGTCGTTGCGGCGGCGGCGAGCGGCACCTGTTCGGCGGTGACGGGACGCGCTGTGATCAGATAGCGCATTGGCTCGCTGTCGATGCTGTGGCGTACCGCGACGGCGAGCATCACCATCAGCAGTGGCAGCAGCACAAGCGCCGTCAACGAGCGGTTTTCGTCGACGTAGATAGCGGCGCGCGCGCCATGTTGCGCGACGGAGCGAACCGGGCCGGCCCGCAATTTGACCACGTGGCGGATCGTGCGGCGGCCGGCCGGCGCCGAGCGCCAAGCGGCCATGGTACGCAGGATGGTGGCCTGGGGCGACGCGACCGCCAATGAGTGGAGTTTGCGGCGCGCCGAGCCGAGCCCTGCGAGCGCTGCCTGGAACATCACGCCGGTCGAATGCGACGCGCGGCGCGAATAATCGACGACAGCCGCAAGTGGCGGCAAGCGCCGGGCGGCCGCGGACGCCCTGCGGCCGTTGCGCGCCCCTGGATGACGCGTTTCGGACCGCGCGCGGCTTCGCGACTTGCCGTCCGATTTGCCCGAGGTCTTGCTTTTCGTCTTGCTCGAAGTTTTGCGCGAGGTATTGGCCGTTGCCTGTGCGGCGGAATTGGCGACCGGCATGGCGGTCGATCCGGCCGACGATCTGGCCGGTGACCTGGACGTTGAATGCCGCGCGGCGCCGCTCGCCGGTCCGTGGGCCGCACCCGTCGTGGCAGACGCGCGCGGCGACTTGGGCCGCGACTTCTGCTTGGAGGGTGGCCTTCGTTTCGCGGATTTCTTCATCCCGTCCCAGCATGTGTTCAGGCATGCCACCTGGCACGCCAAAAATAACCGCGGCTGCTCGCCCCTATTTGGCCTGCAACCACCATGCTCCCGAAACACACCGCAAAGATTATTAACCAACGCATTAAAAAACAATAACTTTTTCGGCTTGTCAGCGTTTCGGGTATTTCCGTTGCCGGCGGGCCTCATTTCCTTATCGGGCCGGCAATCCGATCAATTGGCGTATTTCCGCCGGCGTGACACCGCGCGCTCGTAATTGCCCAAGGCTTTCAGCACCCTCGCTTTTCGAAAGTTTTCGACCATCAGGCCCGCGTAGCAGGGCGTGATGGTGGTAGCGGGGCTCGGGCAGACCGAGAAGCACCTGCAGCAGTCTATGCAGATCGGTTGCAGCCAGCAGGTCTTCTCCGCGCGTTACGCGTGTCACGCCCTGCAGGGCGTCGTCGACGACGACCGCCAAATGGTAACTGGTCGGGGTATCCTTCCGGACGATCACGGCGTCACCCCAGCGCGAGGGATCGGCGGCGCGACGCACCAAATTTCCGGCATCATCTTCAGCGAGAAACGTCAGCGGAAGCCCGTTGGCCAGCCGCGAAGCCATCGCCAGCGCCCGCGCCATGTCGATGCGCAACGCGAACGGTTCACCCGCAGACTTGCGACGCTCCACCACCTCCTGCGGCAAATCTCTGCAGATGCCCGGATAGAGCGGCGTGCCATCGGGATCCGCCGGTGTCAGAACCCCATTTGCCGCACGCCGACGGATCTCCGCGGCGATTTCGCCACGCGTCGCGAAGCACGGATAGACAAGCCCCATCTTCTCGAGCTGCCGCGTGGCCGCGCGATAGTCGTCGAGGTGCTCGGACTGACGGCGCAAAGGCCCATCCGAAACGATGCCGAGCCAGTCCAGGTCTTCCAGGATGCCGGCGACATGTTCGGCACAGCTGCGCTGCGGATCGATATCCTCGATCCGCACCAGGAACCGGCGCTTGCCGCTGCGTGCCCATTGGAACCCGACGAGCGCCGACAGCGCATGGCCGAGATGCAACGGCCCATTTGGGCTCGGCGCGAAGCGCGTGACATCCGGCTCATCCATTCCGTGCCATTCCGAATTGCCAGTCTGAAAGCACCCGATCAGCTGCGGATCCTCCGCCGCGTCACATCCCGGAAACGGTCAACGCGCCACCAATTTCGCCGCCAAGGGTAGCCTGATTTCGAAGCGTGCACGTATTCGCCGGCACATTCAAACCCAGGCCAAACACCGGTCCTTCGAGTTGCCGGGGCCGAAACGTCGCCCGATCTTTGCGTGCCCGGCCTCACACTCGCAAATCGGTGCGAAAGCTGGCATCGTCACGGCTGACCTTTCTGCGTTGCGAGCCCGCATCGGCCACGGCCGAACCAACCGGCGGCTTTGCAAAATGGTTGCGACCGAGGAGCGTCCCATCACGTTTCGCACACTCGACACCCTGAAGGACCTGCAGGCCGGTGTTCGCCACCTGCGCCGCGTCTGCCCGGCCATGCGCGCAATCCACGATCGCGCGGGCGATCCGCCACTCAGGCGCTATACCGCCGACTTTTCAGGCCTCGCACGGATTGTTGTCGGCCAGCAGCTTTCGATCGCCAGTGCCAACGCAATCTGGTCGCGTGTCGAGACGCTCGTGCGCCCGATGACGGCGGAAGCGCTGATGGCGGCCTCGCCCGTTGCTCTCGGCAAGGCTGGCTTGTCGGGCGGCAAGATCCGCACGCTCTTAGCTCTTGCGGATGGCGTGATGGCACGACGGATCAATCTCGCCAAGCTGAAGCGACTCCCCGACGACGACGTCCGCCTCCATCTGACGACGGTATCGGGCATCGGGCCGTGGACCGCGGACATTTACGTGATGTTCTGCCTCGGCCGCGCCGACGGTTGGGCCAGCGGCGATCTCGCCTTGCAGGTCGGCGCCGCTCGCGCCCTCGGTCTCGGCGAACGGCTCACGGTCACCGAAGCGGAAAACGCAGCTCAGCGCTGGTCGCCTTGGCGCGGCGTCGCGGCGCGCCTCATCTGGGCCGACTACGCCCACCTTCGCGCGCAACCGTTTGCTGGAACCACGTCCACATCCCCATTGCGACCGACCGCGTCGGCGGCGGCACGTCCCAAGGCACCATCCCGACTGCGGAAGGCGTCCCAGCCGAGAAAGGATCGCACGTGACGAGAGCAACAAGGCATGGCGCATGAGCGACCTCCGCTGTCACGTCCGCGAACCGGCGAGCGGCAAACCGACGAGTCTCGTCATCTTGCTGCACGGCTATGGCGCCAACGGTCGCGATCTGATCGGCCTCGCTGACATCTGGCGACCGATGATGCCACAGGCCGTGTTCGTCGCGCCCGATGCCCCCGACGAGCTGCCCTATGAAGCGGTCGCCGGTTACCAATGGTTCGATCTGACGTTTCGCGACGCCGAAGAGTTGTGGACCGGCGTCAACCGCGCCGCGCCTATCGTGGACCAGCTGATCCTCTCGCTGCTCGCCCGATTCGACATCGACGAGCGGCGTTTGGGGCTCGTCGGTTTCAGCCAGGGCGCAATGCTTGCGCTTCACGTCGGCTTGCGCCGCAATCCACCACCAGCGGCAATCGTCGCTTATTCCGGCATTCTCGCAGGCCCGATGCATCTCAAGGGCGACGCAGCCGGCCGCCAATCCCTTCGTCAGCCGCGCATCGCACTCGTGCATGGCGAATTGGACGACGTCATCCCGTCGAGCGCCCTGCACCTGTCCCGCGATACCATTGCAGATGCCGGTTTCGCACTCGAATGGCACCTTTCGCCCCATCTTGGACACGGCATCGACGAGGCGGGATTGCGGATTGGCGGCGAAGTCCTGATCGGCGCGTTCGACAGCTGACCCAGCCGAACCCCGCGATTTTCTGCGTTCCGCGTTGCGACCGCCAACGCGTGACGGCTTGACGCGGCTCACAACATATTGGTTTCGATGGAGGTTTTGAATGCCGCTCGAACAGACGCGGCACCATGCTGCGGCGCGCTTCACAGATTTGACATGCGCGGCTAGTATCCCGCTGCCGATGGGCATCGTTTGAGTGATTCGTGTTTGGGGAACCGATAGGGAGCAGAACGTGCTGGCTCATGCCAATGCACCGGAAGCCTTTCCGGCCTTGGTTCTGAACGCCGACTTCCGTCCTCTGAGCTACTATCCTTTGTCGCTCTGGAGCTGGCAGGAAGCGGTGAAGGCCGTATTCCTCGACCGCGTCAACATCGTTTCCGAATACGACCGGTACGTTCGCAGCCCGACGTCGGAGTTTCGGCTGCCGAGCGTCGTTTCGCTGAAGACGTACGTCAAGCCCGCGCTCTATCCGGCATTCACCCGCTTCAACGTGTTTCTGCGCGACAGGTTCTCCTGCCAGTATTGCGGGTGTCGGGACGACCTCACCTTCGACCATGTCATTCCACGGTCGCGCGGCGGCATGACGCGATGGGATAACGTCGTCACCGCTTGCGCGCCGTGCAACTTGGCGAAGGGAAGCAAGATGCCGCGTCAGGCCAACATGTGGCCGATGCAGCTGCCGGTGCGCCCGACAGTTTTCGAGCTGCATCGCAACGGCCGCCAATTCCCGCCCAACTACCTGCACGACAGCTGGCTCGACTATCTCTACTGGGATACCGAACTCGAACCCTGACACCCATGGCTTGGCCGGCACCTCGGCAGGACTGTCACCGGTTCGAAACGGCTGCGGGCGGCTGCCCTCATCCGCAAAAGCAAAGGCCGCGCTTCGTCAGCGCGGCCTCAAGCATTTCGACGTCATGCGTCGCCGGCCCGGCGATCGTCACGCCGCGCGGCGCTCCTGCGGTTGACGGCAAAGATACTCGGCGACCATCTCGACGGTCTTATCCCAGTCTGCCGCGCCATATGTGCGGTCAGCGTCTAGACCGAAGGCTTCAAGTGCATCGGCCGGATTTCCACCATCGCGGAAAATGCGGGCGCACGATTGGCGCGCGAAGCCCATTGCCTGATGCCACTGCAACGAATTGATGTGCTGGGTCGTCATGATTTTTTGCCTCCATTTCGGACGCGTCGATCCGGGGGGGATCGCGTCCACTTGAACATCCACGCTTCAGCGCCGTATTGCCGGCGGCACCGTACGCAACGTTACGTGCCACAACAGAACGCAACTCAACCCAACTCGACAAACGCAACTGAGACATGACGCGAGAACATCGCGAGGAAACGCTCGTCACCAGACGCGATGCAATGAACGCAACGCTTACTCGAAACCAACGTGATGGAGACGCAGACCAACAGGGAAACTCCTCGAGGGGACGCATACTTCCCTGGAAGCAAACCGGACTGAACGCCGAGACAACCACGCCACCGCTACGTTCGATGTGGCTCGACGAAATTACGCACGATGCCCGCCAGAGGTTTCCGCACAGCACTGGCGTCGAGAACGCAGAACGCTGAACTCAAATCACGCAACGGACACGGTGTGTTTTTAAGGGTCGGCAAGCACACACAGCATCTGGCGACACTACGCGGAACCTTGAATGTGCCACCTTCAACAATTGTCGGGCGACACTACGCGTGCTTGCCTTCTCGTGGGGACCGCCGATCCCGGCGGCATGTCCCGAAACTCGTTGTCTGCCTTTTCCGTTCAGGCATCGGCCTCGTTGGCGTCATCTCGCGAACCGCTTTCGCCTTCCGGAACGAAGGAAACGAGCAGGCTCTCCACGACGTCACTCAAACGGGCCCAGGAATTCTCTTCACTCTCCACGCGACACCTCACTCACACATTGGAACGCATACGCTCGAACGCTGACAGCTTGTCGAAACGCCGATGATGAACTGGGAACCCGATGGGCGAGCCGCCCGACGCCACGCCTACAGAAAACCGCGTGAGCCGCTCGCCTTGATCTTGAGAAGCAGCCGTTCCGCCGCTCCATTTTTCGGGGGTCATTTCCCTACGCAGACGCTACAAAACGCAACTGGATACCAACGCGGACGCAACAAATACGCAACCAACACAACGCGGTACTAAATTCGTTCGGAACCCCGTTTGAACCTCACCGCCGACCCGGCCGGTTCGTGTCCCGCTGACAAGGGAGAATAAACAGTGATATTTGGGCGACGGTACGGCTGAAGATCGACTGCGCCGTGTTTTTTTGATTGACGGCGGATGAACAGACGTCTGCACGCGACGAAACACCCGGAAAACCGGGGTTCCGAGGCCAGTCGATCAAGTTGTGGATAAAATTATCCGTCAGGTACGGGGACCTGCTACCGCTTTGAATGCCGCCTGCAGCGCGCCGATAAAGAGGAAAAATGACGCGATCACATTCCAGCCAGCGAACGAAAGGCCGAACAGGCGGAACGACGGCTCGTCGCAGCGCACAACCTGCACCGCCTTGAGTTGATCGATGAGGCGACCAGCTTGCGTCGTGACGCCCTGATCACCGCTGCAGCTGTCCGGCCCAGGCCAGAACTTCCACTCGGCACCAGCTTGATAGACGCCGAGCCCGGCGTTGGCGAAGTATGCGATTGCGACAAGCAGGAACACCATGGCGGCCGCACGCGGTTTTTCCGCGCTGACGAGCACGAGGCCGGCAAACAGCAGCGGTATTGCAGCGTAATAGGCATAGCGCTGTTGTAGGCAGAGCGGACACGGCACGTAGCCGCCAATATGCTCGAACGCGAGCGCCGTCAGGATCACGGCGACCGAAGCGAACAGTACCGTGCCTGCCAGGCGGTAGGCGGCGCTGTCAGCTTCCCGCCGCGACTTCGGTGTGATTGCTCGACCTGTCGTCATTCACCAACTCCGCTTCCGCTCGGCATAAACTCCGGCAGTGCCACGCGGACGTTGCGCAGCCACCCGATTGCCTCCCTAGCATAGCGCATGGCCGCTTCCCATGACGGCCTTCGCGATGAAGTAGAGCGCTATCAAAAGGGCCGCCGCCGCCCCAGCGATAAGCCCGAGACGCTTTTCGATGAAGGTCTTGATCGGTTCGCCATAGCGCTTGAGCGCCCAGGCGAGCGCGAAAAAGCGGGCACCACGCGCGATCACGCATGAGACAATGAAAAAGAGCATCCCCACCTGAACGACACCTGCGAGGATGGTGACGACTTTGATCGGCGGCAGATGCGACAGTCCCGACGTCACCAGCATCACCATCGTCGCCTCGCGTCCGGCGCAGGCCTTCAGCTGTTCGAACTGATCGAGCTTGTTGTAGACCTCGAGCACCGGCTTCGCGATCGCCTCGAAGGCAAACGCACCGAGCAGATATCCGGCGATACCGCCGAGCGTCGATGCGAGCGTTGCAACCAAGGCATAGCGATAGGCCCGCTCCGGGCGCGCCAGTCCCATCGGGACGAAGAGGACGTCGGCCGGCACGAGAAACACCGAACTCTCGATGAACGCGATTACGGCGAGCCAGACCTCCGCGGTCTTGCGCGCGGCGAGCGACAACGTCCAGTCGTAGAGGCGCTTCAGCATGTCGGGAGTGTTCCTTGCGGGCGGGCACGGATAAGGGCGCTGGCACGACCAATCAGAGCAACTGGTTCAATGGACCGGCCAGGCCGCGGCGCAACGTAGCCTGGTGTTGCTTTTGTCACCAACAGTTGGCAGGTCAGCTTGCAGCAAACGGGGACCAAGCATTAGTGACGCAACACTCGTTCTCCGCCGGTTGACGAATGACGAACGTCGTCCCCGGCGGGCTGCAGGTTTAAGGGGTGTTCGATGTGACGCAAAGCTCTTTTGGCGGGCCCGCAACATCATGGGCTTCGTGCGGCATTTATCGCGCCATAGTCGACGCCATTCGAGGCACGAGGCTCGTGGCAAGCTCGGTCACGATCCAATCGAGGACCAGGCGGCCGCGTCGCGTCGCGGCAAGGCGCCCTTCGACCGGCGGCAGCAGCAGACCGTCGCCAACGAGCCGGGTGATCGTAGTCTGTGAAGGCACCCGCCCTGTCAGCGCCGCCATCGCCCCGAGATCGAGGCCAGCGGTGATGCGCAGCCCCATCAGCAGCATCTCGTCGGCCTGCTCTGCGTGTGACAGCGCCGCCTCCTCGCTGAACCCGTGACCGGCGCTTTCAACCGCCGCCAACCAGGCTTCGGGATTGCGAATGGTGCTGGTGGCACTGCGGCTCGCCGCGCCAGCAGAGGCGAGGCGGCCATGCGCGCCCGGTCCGACGCCTGCATACGCGCCGTAGCGCCAATAGAGCAGGTTGTGACGGCTTTCCTGGCCGGGCCGCGCGTGGTTCGAGATTTCGTAGGCAGGAAGCCCGACCGCCTCCGTCAGCTCCTGCGTCACGTCGTAGAGGTCGCTCGCGGCCTCCGGCTCAGGGGTCACGAGCTTGCCGGAGCGATGCAGCGCCGCGAACGGCGTGTCCGGCTCGATTGTCAGCTGATAGAGCGAAAGGTGATCGCTGCCGAACGCAAGAGCCGCGGCAAGTTCGCGCCTCCAGGCGGCGACGCTTTGGCCGGGGCGCGCATAGATCAGATCGAAACTGAAGCGATCGAAAGTGCGGCGCGCGACTTCGATGGCCGTCATGGCCTCGGCAACGGTATGAACGCGGCCGAGCCGCCGGAGTTGCTCGTCGTCGAGCGATTGCACACCGAGCGAGACGCGGTTGACGCCGGCCGCGCGATAGCCGCGGAACCGCTCCGCCTCGACGCTGCCTGGGTTCGCCTCGAGCGTGATTTCGGCATCTGTATCGATGGACCAGAGCTGAGCGACATGATCGAGGATGGCGGCAACCGTCGCCGGCTGCATCAGCGACGGCGTGCCGCCTCCGAAGAAGATGCTCGAGACGGCGTGCGCGCGGCCGGTCCGCTCGGCCACGCTGTCGAGTTCCCGGCGGTAGGCCGCGAGATAGCGCGCTTCGTCCCAGCCGGCGTGGCGAACGTGGCTATTGAAATCGCAGTAGGGACACTTTTGCGCGCAGAACGGCCAGTGCACATAGACGCCGAAGCCCGGATCTCGATGGTCACCGGCGGCGGGAAGGCATGGCATGGTGCTGACGTTGCTCATGGCGCGAGGCATGCGCCATTCGAAAGGCCGACGCAAGACCGGAGCGCGGATCGGCCGGCACCAGACCTCGACCTCAACCTCGCCCCGACGCCGCAAGCAGCAGCTTGGCGATCAGGCGCCACTTGGGATCGGCTTCCAAGGCATCGGCGTGCGAGGCCTCAAGACGCGCGGAATCGAGCGCTGCCTGGATACGGCCGAGCCCGTCGCCGAACGAGAGGCGCGCGCTGGTTTCGGCTGCAAGAGCGGCACCGAGGTTGGCGATGAAGCGCACGAGTTCCTCGCGCGTCGAGAGATTTGCCGCGGCAGCGACCAGCGCATCGCGGCTCTCGTTTTGCGACGTCGAGCTGACCGATACCATCGGCACATCGGCAAGCATCGTGTCCTTGAATGCGGCGAACGCCCGGGTGCGATGCGAAATTGCATACTTCTCCGCTGGCTGCATTTCGCCGAACGTCAGTGCTTCGCCATCCGCGACGAACATCGGATCGTAACCGAAGCCGTTACCGCCGCGCGGCGGCCAGACGAGATGTCCGTGCACTTTTCCTTCGAATTCGCGCGAGGTTCCGTCCGGCCAGGCAAGGCAGATGGCGGACGTGAAATTCGCGCGCGGCCCAGGCGCCGACCAGCCGTCGCGCTGCGTAATCTCCTCTGCGACCTTGCGCATCGCGACGGCGAAATCCTTCGCCGGACCGGCCCAGCGCGCGGAGAATATTCCTGGTGCGCCGCCGAGCGCCTCGACCTCGAGACCAGAATCGTCGGCAAGCGCGGGCAAGCCGGAAGCCGATGCCGCCGCCACCGCCTTGAGGCGCGCATTGCCGATGAAGCTCGTCTCCGTCTCCTCGGGCTCGGCGAGGCCCAGCGCGCCGGCCGAAACGGCTTCCAGCCCAAAGGGGGCGATCAGCTGATTGATCTCCCAGACCTTGCCCTTGTTGTGACTGGCGACGACCAGCCGCATACCCGCCGCAAGGCGATGGCCGTCGTCGGCAATTCCAGCGTCCGGTTTCACGTCAGCCCCCATATCCGTGGCTCGGCAAACTCGAGGCAGTTGCCGGCTGGATCGCGGAAATAGATGGATCGTCCGCCGGGCCCGCCGTCGCGTGTCGGCCAACGGAAATCCGCCTCGATGGCGATCCCGTGCGCTTCGAGACGCCGTTTCCACGCCTCGATCGCGCTGGCATCGGCCTTGAAGCAGACATGCCCGGCGCCGGTAGCACCGTGTGGCGGTACTGGCAGCGAAGCGCCGGCCGGCGGTGGAAGGACGGTCGCCTTCGGATTGAAGATGAGCAGCATTTGGCCGCCGACCGGGCCGCCGAGGCGAAAGAATACCTGCCGTCCCGGCGACTTTGCGAAGACCTCGAGACCGAGGACGTCCACATAGAACGCTTCCGCAGCCTCGAGATCCTTGGCGTAGAGGATGGTCTCGAGAATGGCGTCAGGTGCTGCGGCGTCCACCGGCATGTCGCGTCAGCTCACCGTCAGTTTCTGCAGTTGCACGAGTTCGCCGATACCCTTGCGCGCAAGCGACATCAGGCCGTCGAAGCTCTCCTGGTTGAACGGCAGCGTTTCCGCCGTGCCTTGCACCTCGACGATGCCGCCCGAGCCCGTCATGACGAAATTCGCGTCGGCATCGGCATTGCTGTCCTCGGCATAGTCGAGGTCGAGCACGGGCGTTCCGTTATAGAGCCCGCAAGATACCGCGGCGACGGTATCGCGCAGCACGCCATCCTTCACCATGTCGCGGATCTTCATCCATTGAATACAATCGTGCAGCGCCACCCAGGCGCCGGTGATGGCCGCCGTTCGCGTGCCGCCATCCGCCTGGATGACATCGCAATCAACCGTGATCTGGCGCTCGCCGAGCTTCGGCAGGTCGACGACGGCACGCAAGGCCCGGCCGATCAGACGCTGGATCTCGTGCGTGCGCCCGGACGGCTGGCCGCGCGTCACCTCGCGACGCGTCCGGTCGCTGGTCGCGCGGGGCAGCATGGCGTACTCGGCGGTGACCCAGCCGCGCTGCTGGCCCTTGAGCCACGGGGGCACACGCTCCTCGAGGCTCGCGGTGCACAGCACATGGGTATTGCCGAACTTGATCAGACAGGAGCCCTCGGCGTGCATCGACACGGCACGTTCGATGGAGACACGGCGCAGCTCATCCGCCTGACGTTTGGAAGGTCGCATGATAGACGTCCTCAACGACCCGCGCGACGGCAGGCGTCATCGCTCCGCCGGGGCCGCGCGCAAGCTAGAAGAGTGGCACGGGCCGTTCAACCGCAAAAAAGTGCGTTTCCTGCCGATCGGCGTTCGGCCGCCGCGACTTGGTAGGCGATGGCGCCGTCGCCATCTCAGCGGTTGGCCATTTCCTTCGCAACGCTTCGTGCTCTAGGATCGGGTGCAGAACGTAGAGAACCATACGCCGCACGCGAGGCGATCCCCCGAGCCGATGAACAACGATATCACACCCAACAAGCTGGCCACGTTGAACGATCGCTCGCGGGCGATCCTCCGCCAGATCGTCGAATCCTATCTCGCGACCGGCGAACCGGTCGGATCGCGCAATCTCTCGCGCGTCCTGCCGATTGCTCTGTCGCCGGCCTCGATCCGCAACGTGATGTCCGATCTGGAACATCTCGGTCTCATTTTCTCTCCTCATACGTCCGCCGGCCGCATGCCGACGCAGACGGGACTGCGCATGTTCGTCGACGGCTTGCTCGAGATCGGCGACCTTTCAACCGACGAACGTCGCCAGATCGAGGCGCAGATCACGCAGCGCCAGACCTCTGTCGATCAGGTGCTGGCCGAAGCGAGCAACATGATTTCCGGCCTGTCGCATTGCGCCGGTGTCGTGCTCGCCGAGAAGCAGGTTGCGACCCTCAAGCACATCGAGTTCGTTCCGCTCGAGCCGCAAAAGGCGCTGGTGATCCTCGTCAGCGAGGACCAGGCCATCGAGAACCGCATCATCGCGCTTCCGGCCGGCCTGCCGCCGTCGGCTTTGACCGAAGCCGCGAACTTTCTGAACGCCCAGATTCGTGGCTGCACGATTGCCGAAGCCGAAGAGCGCATCCAGGAACAATTGTCCAATGCCCGGGCCGAACTCGACGCGCTGACGCAAAAGGTCATCAAGGCCGGCCTCGCCGAGTGGTCGGGCACCCTCGACGAGCGCAAGAGCCTGATCGTGCGCGGGCAAGCCAACCTGCTCAAGGATGTATCCGCGACCGAGGATCTCGAACGCATCCGTCAGTTGTTCGACGACTTCGAGACGAAAAAGGACATGGTGCAGTTGCTACGCCTCGCCGAGGATGCCGACGGCGTTCGCATTTTTATCGGCTCGGAGAACAAGCTGTTCTCGCTTTCGGGATCGTCGCTGGTCGTCTCGCCTTTCCACGACGAGACGCGCAAGGTCGTGGGCGTTCTGGGCGTTATCGGCCCGACACGCATAAACTACGCACGCATCATTCCGATGGTCGACTATACGGCGCGGCTGGTCGGACGGCTGTTGTCGCGCTGAACGGCAGCCATGGCGGCGTCGCTTGCGCGGCAGCCGCCATCTGCCCGCTCCCCGACGTCGCCGCGACACCGCCGCGACTTGATTTTTTCGGCTCAAAGGCTGATATCGGTCGCATCAGCGGGACAAATCGCGAGACTTCGCGGAGGCGCCAGGTATCGTTTCCGAACGAACGCGACTTGGCGGTCCATCTCGAGTATGTCGGCACTTGATCCGAGATGGATCGTGAGCCCGCACGCAGCACAATTGCGAACGGTAGGCAGATAGACGATGTCCGACGAACAGAACAAGCAGACACCCGGTCCAGAGCAAGGTCCCGAGCAAGTTTCCGAGACCGATTTGCGTCCCGCAAGCGAAGCGCCAGCGTCCGAGACGCGGAACGGGGGCGGCACCGGCGCCGCGATCGGCGAAGTCGAAGATGCGCGTCAGCCGGCTGAAGCCAGCACATCCGCCGAGGCCTCGGCGGCGCCCGCGGAAGAAGGGATCGCAGCCGAGATCGTTCCGCCGGTCGACATCATCGCGACGCTCGAAGCCGAGATCGAAAATCTTCATGGTCAGGTCGAGGATCTCACCGGCCGCATGCTGCGCGCGCACGCGGAGATGGACAACCTGCGCAAGCGATTCGAGCGCGAGAAACTGGAGACGAAGCGCTACGCCATCACCAATTTTGCGCGGGACGCGGTCGAGGTCGCCGACAACTTCAGGCGCGCGATCGTCGCGGTGCCGGCCGAGTCGCTGGAGCAGAACGCAGAGCTCAAGACGCTATTTGAAGGCGTGTCGATGATCGAGCGCGAGTTCATGAAGGTTCTCGGACAGCACGGCGTACGGCCCATCGTGCCGAAGGGCGAGACATACGATGCGAATTTCCACCAAGCCATGATGGAAAGGCACGATCCGTCGGTGTTCGACGATACGGTGGTCGAAGTCTACGGAACGGGCTACGCGATCGAGGATCGCTGCCTGAAGCCGGCAATCGTCGTCAAAGCCCGCGGCGGACCCAAAAAGCCGAAGGACAAGAAGCCCGACGCGGCCGGTCAGGCGGGCGGAGCTGAGCCGTCCGATGCGCAGGCATCGTCCGAAGGCGGGGCGCACCCGTCATCTTCGGACGGCGGGGCTTCCGGTGATGCGACGAAGCCCACCGACAACAAGACGAGCAACAACGGCGACGCCGCGGCCTGACCTCGCGTCACGACGGCCTGCGGCTGTCTCGCGTGACGGCCGCACCGACTATTCGAGCTATTCGAGCCGGGTCGCGTAGCGGCGCGCACCGCATTCAAGCCCCGGCTCGGGCTTGCACGAATAAAACGAATAAAGCACCGCCTCGGCGCGGCCGACGAGATTTTCCTGCGGCACGAGCCCCATGTCGGGAAACCGGCTGTCGGACGAGTTGTCGCGATTGTCACCCATCATGAAATACCGTCCCGCCGGCACGACGAGTTCGGCCATGCTGCGCCGTGCGCGGCGGCTCGCCTGCTCGATGATCGTGTGCGCCTTGCCGCCCGGCAGAACTTCGCGATAGCGATCGACCTCCGAGACCTCTCCATCATACTCGCGGAACTGATAGCGCCGCTCGAACGTGCGCTCGAGCGGTTTGCCGTTGAGTACGACGCGGCCGTTGTCGATTGCGATACGATCACCGGGAACCGCGATCACCCGCTTGATCATGCGATCGTCGCGGCGCGGATGGACGAAAACCACGATGTCGCCGCGCTCGGGCGAACCCGACAGCACGCGACCGCTGAAGACCGCGGGCAACGACAGATCGAACGGCAACGAGAAACGGCTATAGCCGTAGGCGAATTTCGAGACGGTCAGCCGGTCGCCGACTTCGAGTGTCGGCACCATGCTTTCCGACGGTATGTGATACGTAGCGAAGGCCGCCGTCTGGAACGCGAATGCGAGGGTCAGGGCGACCGCGACGGTTGTGAAGAAATCCGAGATCTGGCGGCGCATGCTTGGAAGCTCCGGTTGGTTTGACGCCTGATGTACCGACGGCAGCGCTCACCGACGGAACTCACAGCCAGCGATCACGTGCAGCGTTGACCGAGAGACGTTGGCCTTTCGCGCGGGGCCAGAGGATCGCATGCGGCGGACGTCGATGCGACCCTATTCACGCGGCGCGTGGGGATAGCTGGACATACGAATCCGGTCGGCATGATGGCGATCGCCGTCCGGACGATGCCAGCGGACGGCGCGGGTCGCGCCATCCGCCGGTAAGGCTTGATCGACTGGAGGTCTGCCGAGCGCGCTGTGTCAGCCGCCGACGATCTTGCCACGTCCGCCGTCGAAATCCCGCAATATGCGCTCGGCCTTCGCGGATTCGAGCTTGTGAACCAGGTTTTCCGCCTCGTGCTGATCACGCAACGCCTTGGAAAGCGTGAAACAGGATCCAACCAGGAAGAACGTGCCGACGAGGAAGAAGCCCTTCATCCACAATTCGCCCGGTATCGCGAGGACGCCGAGAACCATCATGGCGAGGGAAACGGCAAACGACGCGTGAGCGTAGAATCGCCAAGCCTTGGAATCTTGATGCATGAATTAATCTCCTTCTCTTGCACTAGGGGGGACGATGCCGACGTGTTTGAACCGCCGGGTGACGGCTTCTTTTTGTGGCCGAGGCGGCCGGCTAGGTCGTGCGCTGGCCCCGCTGCCGCTTCAACCGCGCCAGCACGTCATCGGGGTTCGTTTCCCGCGGCGGCCGCGACCAGCCAGAACCTGGCGCGGCGAGATCGGGATCGCTCGCGACCCGGTCCATGGCTTCGTCGAAGTCGCGCTGCTCCGCTTGTCGGTTGCGGATACGCTCGAGCGTGCGGCGGGCCTCCTGGATGGCCGAATCCGAAAGCCCCGCCCCCCGTCGCGCATGGTCGTTGACGCGCCGCATGGCGGCAGCGGCGCGGGCTGTCGCAAGGCCGCGCTTCAATTCCGCCAGTAGCCTGACGTTGCGTTCGAGATTGGCCCTGAGCCGCTCCGCCACCCCACCGCATTCGGCGGCAGCGCCCAAGTGCGCGGCGCGCTCGTCCATTATCGCCGCGATCCGCCGCGCGAGTTGCCCGGCCTGCGCCTCGTCGCCTGCGTCGAGTGCCGAACCAGCGGCGGCTTCGAACTCCGCGAGCCGCTCGGCAAGCGCCGCCGCCGCCCGTTCCTCACCGGTTTGATCGGCCAGCACCAGGGCCAGATCGCGCTTGGCGGCCTCGAAGGCGGCATTCGCCTCGCGTAGCCGTTGCTCGAGGAGGCGGGTGGCATTGGCGTCGAAGATCGCATCCTCGGCTTCTGCGACCTGCGCGCGAAAGAGCGTCGAAAGGGTCTTGAACATGACGTACCTCACAATTTTTCTGAACACCGTACAATTTCAACATAGTAGATCATTGAACGACGTTCAAGAGGCGGGAGCGTCCGATGTTGGATGCCGTCGGTCATGGTAAAAATTCTGCTTCGGCAGGCCTCGGCACGCACGACCGGTCAAGCCATGTGAGGCCGGCGCAGTTGGCCGCACAATCCACTGCGGGCGAATTGCTAGTCTGCTAGATCTACGGCCATGTCACGATTGATCGCGAACTGCTTGCTCTTCGCGGCGGCCTTCCTTTGGGGGCTCGCCTTCTATTTCCAGAAGGACGCGATGGCCCACATCGGACCGCTCACCTTCGTGGCGGCGCGCTCACTGATTGCGACCGCGGCGCTCTTGCCGCTGGCGCTGCGGGAGAAGCCGTTTCCACCCGGCCTCATCGGCCAATCCGTCCTCGCAGGTGGCGCCTTCTTCCTCGCCGCCTATCTCCAGCAGTCCGGCCTCGTCACCGCAACGGTCACGAACGCGGGTTTTCTGACCGCCATCTATGTGGTTTTTACTCCGCTCATCGCCTGGGCGCTGTTGCGGCAGCCGCCGATGGCCGCAATCTGGCCGGCGGTGGCGCTCTCGTTCCTCGGCACCTGGACGCTTGGCGGCGGCAGCGTCGGCGGCCTCACCACCGGCGACATACTGGTCGGAGCCTCGGCGCTGTTCTGGGCGCTGCATGTGGTGCTGACCAGCCGGGCCAGTGGCCTCGACCGCCCGTTTGCATTCACCTGCCTGCAGTTCGCCGTGGTCGCCCTCGTCGGGACAATCGGCGCTGCCGCATTTGAATCCCCCCGGGTCGACGACCTCGCCGCCGCAGCAACGTCAATTCTCTATGTCGGGCTGGTCTCGAGCGCTCTCACCTTCACCCTGCTCGTGGTGGCTCTGCGCCACACAGGCGCCGCCGAGGCGAGTGTGTTGCTGTCCATGGAGAGCGTATTCGCCGCGCTGGCCGGCGCTGTCCTGTTGCACGAGAGCCTAAGCCCCGTCTCGTGGGCAGGCGCGGCCTTGATCCTCGCGGCCATCGTCATTGTCCAGACCGGCAATTTCTCGCGCCAGCCCGCTACGCCAGCCTCACCCGCCTCAAAGTCAGGTTGATGCGGCCGGCCTCGCCGAGTAGGTCTGACGTGCGAGGCAAGATGCGATCGATGCCGTGGAATGCGAGTCGGGCGTCGCCACCGAGCACCAACACGTCGCCTGACCTCAGCAGGACTTTTTCGGTCGGGTCGCCGCGTTTCCTGCCCCCGATGCGGAACCAGGCGTCGTCGCCGAGCGAGACCGAAACAACGGGCGCGGATAAATCCTCCTCGTCACGATCGACATGAAGGCCCATTTTTGCGCCCGGCGCATACCAGTTCACCAGACAGGCCTCGGGTGCTGGCGCACCATCGGCAACAGCCTTCCAGATCGTCGTCAGCTGTCGTGGCATGGCCGGCCACGTCGCTCCCGTATCGGGGTGGGTCGGCTGATAGCGGTAGCCGCCCGCCTTGTCCGAAACCCATCCGAGATCGCCGCAATTGGTCATCCGGACGGAAAACGGCCGCCCCGAGCGCGGCATGACCGGCACGAAGAGCGGCGCCACCTCGAGGACGTCATCGAGCGCCGCCTTGAGCCGCATTTGCGCCTGGCGATCAAGAAAGCCCGGTAGATGCCGAAACCCCGAAAGCGCCATGATCACCCCCTCAACATCCCTCGCCAGTACGTGGCCGAAGGGCACCGCCGACCACCGCCGGGGCGTCGCAATCAAAAAATCATCACAGCGCGGTGATCCGCCGCCGTTGCACGCAATGCGACGCGCCTTATATAAGCCGCATCACCACTAGCAGCCCAGGGGGCCGCAACCGTTGTTCTGGCCCGCCGGGCCGAGCGTTGCCGGATGCCTCGGTGGATCCGGGCGGCCTGCCGCAATAAGAGGAATACACAAATGGCGAAAGTGATCGGCATCGATCTTGGAACGACCAATTCGTGCGTCGCGGTGATGGAAGGCGGCAAGCCGAAGGTCCTCGAGAATTACGAAGGCCTCAACACGACGCCGTCGATCGTCGCGTTTACCGACGATGGCGAGCTTCTGGTCGGCCAGACGGCGAAGAACCAAGCCGTCACCAACCCCTTCAATACCTTGTTCGCGATCAAGCGCCTCATCGGCCGCCGCTTCGATGACGAAACCGTCAAGAAGGATCAGGCGCTGGTGCCCTACAAGATCGTCAAGGGACCGAACGGAGATGCCTGGGTCGAAGCCCAGGGCAAACAGTATTCACCGCAGCAGGTCTCGGCCTTCATCCTGCAGAAGATGAAGAAGACCGCTGAGGACAAGCTTGGCGAGGCCGTCACCCAGGCGGTCATCACGGTCCCGGCCTATTTCAACGACGCCC